>JBBQVV010000108.1:0-17448 GCA_038211235.1 Chthonomonadales bacterium
GTGCTCGATCCGGTCCCGAGAGACCGTCTGCAGAACCACCCAGGGGTTGTGCGTCATTTCCCATAGTTCGGGACCGAGCTGCCGCCACATCTCGTCGTTCGCATGGTTCCACGACCAGCGCATGTCCAGGGCCAGTTCCGCCAGCGAGTCGAACCCCTCGATCTCCGTTGGAAGGAGGTTATAGATCGGATGGCTCGCGCGGGCTTGTGTGCTCATGGTTTCTTCCCTTCGACCCGCTCCGCCGCCGCCGCCGAGGCAGCATCGACAATCGTCTGGGCCTGCTCGAGGATGCGGCGCAGATGATCCGCTCCCCGGAAGCTCTCCGCATAGATCTTGTAGATATTCTCTGTCCCCGATGGACGCGCAGCGAACCATCCGCTCTCGGCCACCGCCTTCACCCCGCCGAGAGGAGCGCCGTTGCCTGGCGCGTGGGTGAGGACCGTCTGAACTCGTTCGCCCGCCAGCTCGGTCAGGTTCATCTGCTGGGGTGACAGTTTCGCTAACCGTTCCTTTTGCTTCGGAGTGGCTGGCGCCTCAACGCGGTCATAGGCGGGCTCGCCAAACTCGCGGGTGAGGTCGTGGTAGATTTCTCCGGGATCGCGGCCCATTCGGGCGGTGATCTCCGCGGACAGCAAAGCCGGGACAATTCCATCTTTGTCCGTCGTCCAGACGCGACCATCGAGGCGCGCGAAGGAGGCTCCCGCGCTCTCTTCGCCACCGAAGGCAAGCGAACCATCGAGCAAGCCCTCGACGAACCATTTGAAGCCAACCGGCACCCCGTAGAGCCTGCGGCCAAGCTTCGCGGTGACGAGATCGATCATCTGGCTGCTCACTACCGTTTTGCCGATCGACGCCTCCTTACGCCAATGTGGCCGGTGTTGAAGGAGGTAGAAGATGGCGACGGAGAGGTAGTGGTTGGGTGGCAGCAATCCTGCGCCGCGGGTGACGATGCCGTGCCGATCATGGTCGGTATCGCAGGCGAAGGAGAGGTCGAAGCGGTCCTTGATGTCAATCAGCCGCTGCATGGCATAGGGTGAGGACGGGTCCATGCGAATCTGGCCGTCCCAATCTACGGTCATAAACCGGAATGTGGGATCTACTGCTGAATTGACAATGGCTAAATTCAAACCGTAACGTTCGGCGATCGGCCCCCAATAGTGGACGCCCGCGCCTCCAAGGGGGTCGACTCCCAGGCTGAGCTTCGCACCCCGAATGACTTCCATGTCCACCACGGCGCCAAGATCGGCGATATAGGGGTTGAGAAAGTCGTGCCGGTGCGTCGTGGAGGCGTTAAGGGCACGAGCCAAAGGTATACGCTTGACACCGTCCAGGCGCGATACAAGGAGCGCATTGGCCCGCTTTTGGATCCAATCGGTGGCCACATCATCCGCCGGGCCGCCATTGGGCGGGTTATACTTGAAGCCTCCGTAGCGCGGCGGATTGTGCGAGGGCGTGATGACGATACCATCGGCAAGCCCTGTCTTCCTGCCGCGATTGTAGGTCAGGATCGCATGAGAGATCACCGGAGTCGGAGTATATTCATCACCTGCCGCGATCATTACCTCAACTTCATTGGCTGCAAGCACCTCAAGCGCGGTCGCGCAGGCCGGAACAGACAGCGCATGGGTGTCGATCCCTAAAAACAGCGGGCCATTGGTTCCCTTGCCCTTGCGATACTGGCAAATCGCCTGCGTTATCGCGAGGATGTGATCTTCATTAAACGATCGGTCGAGGGCCGAACCGCGATGTCCGGAGGTGCCGAACGCCACTTGTTGCGCGGGCACGGCGGGGTCGGGAGCCTCCGTGTAATAGGCGGTGACCAGTCTCGGAATGTTGACAAGCATGGATGGCTCGGCGGGCCTTCCCGCCGAAGGATCCAATTTCATTGCCGCAAATTTTGATCTACTCATGCTGGGCCTCCGTCGATCATTCCGGCGCCACCGGCTTAGGGTTGTGCCAGCAGCCATCGGCTGCGATGAGCGCGTCGGCTGCTTTCGGCCCCAGCTTCTTTGTTTCTTTTAACATAATGTACTCATCGTTCCCTTGATCCGCATTTTGCGTAATCGCCAATGCATGTGAGGAGCGTAGTGCTCCGGATTTCAGCCGAAGCGGGTCTCACGTGGCTATCGATTCCTAAGCGCAATGGTCGGATTTAGAGCATGCTCCGTAAGCGATGACGCATCATTGTCAGCCTTGATTCCCGACAACCGTTAGCACCCGGGATTCCACTCGCTGCCCCACGGCACATCAAACCAATGTTATAGAACAAAGCGAAAGATACCGGCGATGTTCCGCTATATCCTGAGGCTAGGATCGAGCCAGAGCCGGGGCCACGCGCGGAAGAAGCCTGGATTGAGGTTGATCCAGGAACCACCGCGATACCCCATGCTCCGGAATGTGCTGTATGTTCTTTCATGGTCCGGTGCCGTTCTTTGGCTTGGGTAAATCTGTTGCGCTCCCTTCTTGGTTGGCTGGTTGGCGCTACGGCAAATACTGGCGCGCGTCCCCATGGGTAATCAACGCACGATCAGCACGGGACAATGGGCGTGGTGTGCTACTCCATCGGACGTACTGCCGAGCAGGAACCGTTGAAAGCCGCCACGACCACGGCTGCCCAGAACGATCAGGGCGGCGTTCTCCTGCTCTGCCAACCTTACAATCTGCTCCACGACCTGGCCAGTTGCCCCCGCAAAGGCATAATCTACGCCGGCGTCGTCGAACACCTTACCTGTGTGCTTCTCGATAGATTGCTGCACCAAATCCGTGTACTCCGGGGTTAGCGCGGTTTTATCGCGCCCGGATTCGAAGGTGTCGGGAGAGAACCGACCCATAGGTAGGAAAACATGAACCAGGGTGACGTGCGAGCCGAACTTCTTGGCGATCTCGGCCGCCGCACGCGCTGCTTCAAGCGCATGTTCGGAACCATCCGAACAGACCAGAATATTGTTGAACATCTCGTATCTCCTGCGTTCCCCAAAGTAATAACTATGTCCGCTGCTACGCAGTCTCGGCGAAGCTGCTGATTCGCCAAGAGAGTGACTACACCATGATCCACGTTACCGCCAACATCCGTTTCCTCTTCAGACGTGGCTCACAGGTAATCCTGAAAGGCCGCCTGGCATGACTTGCGATTCGTTTTTGTTCAGGTGCGTGCGAGTATTAGCTTCCTCCGTGTTGGAGTCCGGGTTCGACCGCAGAGACGCAGACCAGCTACGGGTTTTCGGTGGACGCGGCAGGGCTCTGCCCAATTCTGTCGGAAAGGTGGGTGTAACGACTTGCTCGCCGCGAATTATGGAGATGGAGTAACACCCAATGGATGTTGCAGAGAAGACCTTCGCTGTAGATTTCCTGGTGGCCAACCAAAAGCCAGCAGGCTTGGCCGCCGCACCCGATAACTTCGCAGAAAGACGACTCTTGCATTGTTCCGCTCCTTATTCATCCTCTGTCGTTAGACTGCAAGGATGGTGTACACGCCATGGCAGTTTTCTCACCGTGTCAACCCATTGCCGGTGGCCACCTCCGACCTCGATGGCTCTCGGATCTCGTACCAGATACGTTCCTGGACGTAGTAGGCTACCTTCCCATCCAGACTGGCCGGCAGGAAGTCCTCGCGCAGAAGAGTGATTACGCGCGGACCGTCAACTTGCCGATACTGACCAGGCGGTACGCGCTCACCGGCCCAGTAAATCTCTTGCCCTAGCGGATCGGTCTCTAACGGCATACCCATCGTCGGCTCCTTGTTCGTGCGATATCATGATTGCCAACGCTCAATGGGCCGAATGAGTGGTATCGGTTGTCGTCTCGACCAACTTGCGCCATTGGCCCCAGCCCGGAATAAACATCGGTACACGTTTCTGGTAGGCGCGGTATTCATCACCGAACTGCTCCTCCACTTTGCGCTCTTCACTTCGCGCCAGCAAGTAGTACGCGAGAACGATGATGGGAAACAGGGCAACGGAAAAGACCGTGGGCCAATGAACGATGCCTTCGCCGAACAGCGCAATAAACAGCCCGAGGTACTGCGGATGACGCACCACTCCGTAGAGGTGATCCTGGATCAGCCGCCCTTCTTTTCGCGCACCGTGAAGCTCGCGCCATCCTTCCATGAATATTCCAAAGCCGGCGAACAGCAGTATGTAGCCGAGGATCATCGAGATCATCATGCCCGTCTCGCCGTAGCCCAAGAGCGTGGACCAGAGGTTGGCGTTGAGGTTGGTCTTATCGAGGCCGAAGAACCGGACGAGTAGATAGATGGTCAGCGGAAAGCCGTACATCTCCGCGTAGAGCGCGATGATGAATGCCTGGACCACACCGGCACCGGCCCACTCCTTCCACGTCTTCGGAGCGAGGTAGCGGTATAGAGCCCACGATGCGACGACGATGACGATCAGTGCGATTCCCCATGCTCCGGAATGTGCAATGTGCTCTTTCATGATTCAATTACTTTCTAGCGATGAGAGACCAGTTCACTTACGACTGCGGCAATAGCATCCGTCTTATCGCTGCCCGTTGCCGCATTCATCGTTGCCACCAGACCAAGCAGTTTCTTATCCATCGCCTTCACGTCCGTGTGCATTTGCTCACGCTTGTTCATCATCTCCATGCATGTCTCCATGCTGAGAGCCAGGGAATCACAGACAAATGCCGCGGTTGCGAGTCCGCCCTTACATACGGCAGATTCAGAGCGCTCGCGCCATGCCCGACACATGTCTGCGGATTTACGCATCCACTCGCTACACTCTTCGCAAATTTTGTGATCCTGGGCCGAATGGACTTGCGGCGCCTGATGACCGTTTGTTGTGGTCGGCTTGTGCGATGCAGTATGTTTCATTTCAACTCTCCTTCTTGGTGCGTTGTGCTCATTTTCTTCCGTCTGCGAATGCAGCCTACGCCGTCTGCTCTCGATCCCAGTAACCCTGTTTGCCGTAATAGGAGTGAAGCTCCCCCTCATACACCCGGCTAATTGGAACGCCGGAATACCACGCCGGACTATTCCGTATCTGGCTTCGATCGAGGTGCACGACGGCGGCGCGATTCGGCCAGCTTACCTGTTCGATCCAGTTCGGAGGCAGCAGGATCTTCTTACCGGGCCACCAGTTGTGCGTGTCGATTGCCAGATACCGTATCGCCCAGCTCTCATCATCGATGATAAAGTCATGGATGTGGCCCAATTCGCCATCGCTCGCCTGAATCGCATATCCGGTCACTTCCTTCGTACTGCGGAGGTGGGCGTCATTACGGTCTCGTGCCTGTTCGTCAGCTCTTCGCTGAAGCCTTTCGTTGTTTCCGGCCGATTGGACCATCAGCGCTCCCGGATACCAGTAGCCTCCCCACATACCTATGTCGCCATACATCCCTAGACCACCCCAATAGTAGGGATAATCGTAGTAGTCGTTGTAGTTGGTTTCCCACTGACGCGAAACCGGGTTGTCCGTTTCAACGCTCGGGCTGTTCTTAATCTGCTCAAGTGTGAGGTTGACATTGAGCATCTGCCGCTCCCAATCCGGCTGGCCGCATGCCATGGGCGAAATCAGCACCTTGCGGCCCAAGAGCCAATTTCTGGTGTTCACCACCAAATACCGAACCGTCCAGTGTTCGTCGTCGAAGAGAATCTCGTCCACGCTTCCGATCTCGCCGTCCGTAGCGTGGAGCGTTGCACCGTACAGACTCTTTGCTTCCCTTAACATGTTGTACTCTTCCTTCTGGCTGGCCCAGCATCGACGTCACTCCCCCAGTGCCATACGGCGGCGATGAAAAACAAAGTGAAGCGTCCACCGCCACCGTCAATGTCCGTGGGCCCGTCCACGTCTCCACAAATAGCCGAGTGCCCCTCTGCTTACTGCGACGCGCGGATGAAAGTAACACCGCAGCATCCTATAACCGACTACATTTTCATGCCGGCCATGGAACTGACCTCAGTACTTTCTGATGCCGCAAAGTGCGTTTGCAGGTGCGTCCGCTCCGTGCTATCGAGGATTTTATGCGCCCTCGCTGTGACCTCCGCGCTCCCATGCACAACGACCAGGAACTCACCGGCCTGTAGACGCTCCTGATATTTAAGCGCCTGATCCCGGGGGACTCCCATCGTGACAAGCCCGCTTATGAGCGCGCCGACGCCTGCGCCGCCGATGGCTCCGGCGATCATCCCCGCGAGAGGCCCCAGAACCATCAGTCCGCCTACAATTGGCATGATGAAGAAGCCCATCGCGCCCAGCATCAGGCCGAAGAGGCCACCGAACCAGGCGCCCTCCCCCGCGCCGTCCAGCATCGCGTCCGCCGGGCGGTAGAAGCCCTGGATATCCTCGTGTGTCTCGAAGTTGCGGCCAATAATGGAGATCGTTCCCACTGGCACGCCTTCAGCGGCGAGACGACGAACCGCCGCCTCCGCATCGCCGTGACTTCGGTAGCTAGCTACAACTGCCTGGTCGAACGTCGCCGGCATTGTGTTGGACAGTGTGTTGTTCACGTCTAAAACTCCCAGTCGAATGCGTTGAAGAGATATTTCTATTGTAAATAGAAATAGGGTTGAGAGCATCCCCGAAATGGCGGATTGTTTCTGAAAGCATGAACTGTTCGGGTTCTCACACGGGATGCAGAATGGCGTCGGATCCCGTAAATCACAACGCGCTATATCAAATCCGGCGATGAGCGGCTGGATGGTCGGAGCCGGCGTGCAGCATTTGCGGTTCGGCCGCAAACCAATTCTGCGCGGCATGTCCTTGCAGACGACCTTCATTCAGATAGATGGCGTATGCCTTCTCGGTCACGTCGTCGTGCGCCGGATTCGACTCGGGAGACCTGGGTTGGTCGGCACTGGGTTCCATAATGGATATTCTCGTATTTTCGCCAGACCCGAGTACGCGGCACACTGCGCACGCGATCATCAGTCCTGCGTCCGTTCAGATGACGCGTACCGTGATCCGGCTAACATCCGTGGGAATCACGCACTCTTTCCCACGTTCTTATCCACAGCAGCCTCCAGACTTGCCCTCCGGCTTGGCACCGGCAGGCGTGGCCACAAACTTTCGCCGACAGTGGTCGCTGCAAAAGAAGTACGTCTTACCATCACGTTCGGCGTGGATTGCGGTGGCTTCGTCCACGGTCATTCCGCAGATGGGGTCTTTGGTCACAGATTTCGCTTCATTCATAGTCGTGTTCCATTCCTTTGAGTTGTTGGCACAAGCGCCTCTTGATTTCGGATTTGCAATGTCTGGAGAGCAATAGTGTAGGGCATCGCTTTTCATACGATGATATAACCAACGATATAGCATTACTACTATCTTAAGTTAGACAACCTGAACGGCAGACGCGAGGACACGCGGCGGTGTTCCGCAATCTATGTCTTGTACCCATCGTGCGCCATTGGCCCCAGCCCGGAATAAACATCGGTACACGTTTCCGGTGGGCGCGGTATTCATCAACGAACTGCTCCTCCTCCGATTCCCCATGCTCCGGAATGTGCAACGTGCTCTTTCATGATGAGTGTGCTTTCTATTGGTCTTGGTTGACCTGTTACAATGGACTCCGTCACCAAGGTCTATCTGGCGGCAGCGCGACGCTCAGAATCCTTTGTCACAATGACGCCGTCTGACCTCATGAGCACGGGAGGTAAAGCTCCAAGCGACAATATTTACATCTTCATCTCTTTCATCATGGGGCACTTCATCATGGACTTCTTGCCCATCTCCATATGCTCCATCATGTGCTTCATCATAGCGGACTGCATGGAGGCCATCTTGTCTCGCTGGACTTTTCGCTGCATGACCAGCTCACTGACCACGGCGGCGGTGGCATCCGCCTTGTCGCTGCCGGCAGCCGCATTCATCGTTGCCACCAGACCATCCAGTTTCGCATCCATGGTATTCATGTCCGATTGCATCTGGTTCTTTTTCTGCATCATCTCCATACACTGAGCCATCATCGTCTTGTCATCCATCATCCCCGGTTTCGACTTGGTCTGCTTGCTCTGCGACACGGGTGTCCGGTCAGAATGATCGTGCGAATGCGGTTGGGTTTGTGCAAATAGATTGGTTGCAAGCACGACGCTGGTCAAAATCAGTGTGGAAATGCAAATCGTTTTCATAAGGAACTCCTTGTTCTTTGATGCCTCGAAGGGAGGCGCCGCTTTGCTGCCCTTTAGCCGGGCATCAGGCAAGAATCTGGTAATTGCGCATCATGCCCATATCCTCGTGTTCCAGTATATGGCAATGGTAGAGAAAAAGACCCGGATACTTCTCGAACCGCAGAAGGAGCTTGACGGTTTCGCCCGGCATAACCAGCACGGTGTCTTTCCATCCCTCGTCGACGAAGCCATCCCGTAAGCTCGCCCCTTGAGCGGCGAATTCCGGGGATATCTGACGCTCTATCACCTGGAACTGGCGGCCATGGACGTGCATCGGATGGGCCATACTCATGCCGCCCATCATCCCCATGCCTCCCATCCTGCCGGTAGACTGCGCCTTGTTGACGAACTCCCAGACTTCCAACGTGTTAAGGCGGACGGTTTCCTCGTCCGCAACGCCATTCATCTGAAAGGTGCGACCGTTGATCAGCCATTTCATGTGCCCCATCGCGAGAGTGAATTGGCGCGGGGAGGTGGCGTTAATGGCATCGCGGAGTCGATACCGCGGGATCGAAGCGAGCGTTGCCGGTACAGCGAAACGCTCCTTCACTTGCCGCGTCACCTGAACCTTGAGAACCGAAAAGGGCGCGCCATTGGGCAAAGTCGCGTTGCCGCCCATCCTGCCCATGCGCCCCATCCCACCAACGGCAGCGCCGGAGAACGCCAGGCTCCGCAATTCCAGTTGCGTATTAAGCGGATACTTAGCGAAATCAACGAGCAATTCGATCCGTTCGGCTGGCGCCAGGGTTACATAACGGCGCTCAACCGGTTTCTCCAGCAGCCCCCCGTCGGTTGCGATCACCGTCAACGGGGTTCCATCGCTCCAT
The DNA here is from genome assembly GCA_038211235.1 of Chthonomonadales bacterium. GTDB lineage: Bacteria > Armatimonadota > Chthonomonadetes > Chthonomonadales > Chthonomonadaceae > DATGJU01. Next base: position 8,950 of record JBBQVV010000108.1, read on the forward strand.
GCGAGCTTGTAGATGCGTGAGTTCGACCCGTTGAGTAATCGCAGCCGATAAGTACGCGTCGCCACGGAAAGGCTGAAGTCCGGTCGTCCGTTAACCAGAATGCGATCGCCGAGAAATCCGCTCATGCCCTCCATCATCCCATTCGCCAGATAAACAAACTGGTTCTCTTCATCCACGCTGCGGTCCTGGAGGACAAGAGGAAGATCGTACATGCCCGAGGGGAGGCCGAGGCGTTGCTCTTCCTCATCCTCGATGAGCAACAACCCGGCTAGTCCCCAGTAGACCTGGGGACCCGTCCGATCGTGAGGGTGGGGATGATACCAGTAGGTACCCGCACGGTTTATCACCTCGAATTCGTAGACAAAGTTCTGACCGGGGGCGATCACATCGTGCGGATGACCATCCATGGCGGCAGGTACGTGTAAACCATGCCAATGAACGATGGAGTCTTCGGGGAGACCGTTCGTAAACCGGATGCGCACCTTCTGGCCTTTACGTAGGCGCAGCGTGGGTCCCAAATACGATCCCGGGGTCACCTGGAGGCTGCCGGGATCGCCGCGCAATACCTCTCCGGAATACTGCCACACCTGTGTCGGAGTGCCACCGAAGAGCGATACAGTCGCCGGAATCGCCTTAAGAGCAATGTCCACATCGGGGAGGAAGCCGGATTTGGCGGCGGATGGGATCAGGTGGACGGTGTCGCGTGCAACAGATGAGCCGATCACTTCTCGGTTCCAGAACACCTCTGTTCCCGCCGCGAGGGCAGCTGCCCCTGAACCGGCGATCCACAGTAGCCTCCGCCGGCCCAGAGGCGTTTGAAGCCTTGCCCTCACCTCTTCATTAGGTTCTGTAATTGGTTGTCCTTTGCCTGGACTCATGTTATGTCTCTCTGATCTGCTGTTGCCGGAATGCATCTTGCGCAGGAAGGGCAGGAGATTCGATGTTCCCACACAACGACTGGGCTATGCCGCCAGTGTATAATCGCCAATTCATCCATCCGAACGCAACTTCCGCATCCGCTCCTCGTACTCTTCCGGGCTGATCTCGCCGCGCGCAAAGCGTTTCTTCAGGATATCCAGCGCCGATTCTTCCGTTACAGACCGCCGCGACGCTCCAGTGACCCAGACCGCGAAGAGGATTACAGCGCCGATAGGGATCGCCCAAACCAGCCACATTCCGCCCATACCCCACCCTCCGTACCACCCATCGTAATGCATGGTCAACTTCCTCTAACTATTCACGATTCTTAGCCGCTCGACTTACCATCTGCCGGAAGCGCCGCCACCACCGGATCTGCCTCCTCCTCCGAATCCGCCGCCGGCCCCACCTCCGCGGCGCGCAAGTAGGGAGAACACATAGAGCGCAAGTACCGGGTACCGGATTGCCAGCAGGATGAGGGCGATCACGCCTAGAGTCAGAAGCAGTACCTGAAACCATCCCAGAGGCTTCGACGGCGAGGTTGCTGTCCCCGCAGTGACTTCCCCTCCCAGCGTTGTAAGCAACTGATCCACCCCGACCGTCACTGCGCCATCGCGGTCGCCCGCCTTGATACGAGGCACCATCACATCGTTGACGATCCGGGACGCGAGCGCATCGGGCACCTGCCCTTCCAAGCCGTAGCCTACCTCGATGCGCACTTTGCGGTCGTCGGCAAAGACAAACAGGACGAGCCCATCGTCGAGTCCCTTGCGTCCGACCCGCCATGCCTGGAACGCGCGTACCGTCCAGTCCTCCAGCGGCGTCTCACCGGTCGTCTTGCCCACCCAGACCAGTACCTGATGCCCGGATACGCGTTCGTAGGTACCCAGGCGTGTATTCAGCGCCTGACGGTTCGGCTCCGAGAGGAAACTCGCCGTATCCGTCACCCAATCCGTGGGTGACGGTGGGACAGGAGGCGCGCCAAACGCCACCGAGCCTACTGTCAGCAGGAGGACGGCAATGGCAGCGACCAGGGCACGTTTCATGGGTTGAAACTCACCTTCGGGGCCGTTTCGGCGGCCACCTGCGCTTTGAAGTATGACTTCTCCTGGAAGTGAGCGCCAAACGTACCTGCCACGAGGTTGGTGGGGAAACTGTCTCGCCTGGCATTGAAGGCTTGCGCAACTTCGTTAAAGCGCATGCGCTCTACGGCGATCCGGTTTTCCGTTCCTTCGAGCTGCACCTGCAAATCACGGAAGTTCGCGGTGGCTTTGAGATCAGGGTATCGCTCGACGACCACCATCAGTCGGGAGAGCGCGGAAGAGAGACCGTCCTGAGCCTGCTGGAATTTGGCAAACTGCGCTGGATCATTGGCGAGGTTCTTGGCCGGAGCGCCCGACGATTGCCCGGCCTGCGTCCTGGCTTCGGCTACAGCCGTGTAGGTGCTTTTCTCGAAGCCTGCCGCTCCCTTGACTGTCTCAACGAGATTGGGGACCAGGTCTAACCGCCGCTGGTAAACGTTCTCTACCTGAGCCCACTGGGCCTGGACCTGCTGGTCACCCCGGACTAGCCCATTGTAGGTCCCAACTACGAAGAAAACGGAAACCACGACAACGGTGAGAATGACCAGCCATACGCGGCCACTTTTATTGCGGATAAACATCTTCTTACTCCTGACAGACTTGCAGAAATGTTCTACTGCTTGTAGAAGTACGGACGTTTGGTACAAGGCGCATGTTCCTGATTTATTGACATTATTAAAAATTTATTGACAAATATTAACACTTTTGCGACATCGAGCGGTCCCAGGCTTTAAGGATGTGGCGGGAGTCCGTTATTTGTGGGTATAGCGTACGAACCGCCGAAATCACGGTGCTTCGATCAGGGCAATCGAAGTGCGCTCGACACTATAGAGTCGGGCTATGGATTCCCGATAGCGCGCTGAAGGCGCGCAGCGGCAAGCGAATGATCGTAGAGTGCCTGAGCGAGGTTGGCACGGGCACGAATCAAGGCTGCAAGCGCGTCCAACTGCTCCACAAGGATGCTTTTCTGGTTCTGGACGCGGAGCACGATGACTTCATAAGCGCTTTGAGCCGCCTGAACCGCCGTTTGCGCCGTGCGATAGTTCTGTGCGGCAGTCTCCACATCCAGCCACGCCTGGCTCACCTCGTTGGAGACGCGCAGCTCCATATTCTGGGCTTCGGCCGCCGCACGTTGCTGTTGTGCACGGGCACGCGTCACCTCCGATCGCCGCTGTCCGGCGTCGAAAAGTGGGTAACTGACCGTCACGCCTGCCGTATACCCTTTTCCGTTCCCCATTGAACGCGAGGTGAATGCATCCGCCATGACACCCGCGTAGATCTGCGGCTGCAGCGAACCTTTTACTGAACCGGTCTGTGCTTGCGCGGCAGAGGACCGGGCACGCGCCGCCTCCAGTTCCGGTCGCGTTCGGGCCGCTTCCGCGAGCGATCTATTGACATCGCCGGCAGGAGGAAGGAACCCCAGCGTGTCGGAGAGTGTGATATCCGAGTCTGGACGAACACCCAGCACGGTTTTAAGATCGAGAACCGCTTTCTTCACGTCGTTACGCGCTGTCGTGATCATTCTGACCGCATCCGCCAGTTCCGCTTCCGTGCGGCGCACATCGGCCTCGATCCCCTTGCCCGCATCCAGCCGTGCTTGCGTCGTTCGCACCAACTCTTTGCCGGCATCTACCCGCGCCTGCGCCACCTTGACGAACTCTGCTGCAAGCAGAGCACGATAGTACGCGTCCTTCAGCATTAACGCGGTCTCCGCCTGCACTCCTCCAACGTCGGCGAGGGCGGCGCGCTGTCGCTCGGAGGCGGCGCGCACCATATTGTTAAGCCGCCCACCGGTGTAGAGCGGGAACATCAGTTCAAGGTTGAGGTCGATATAGCCGCCCGGCGGCACACGGTTCTTGTTCACAGGCGTGACGTCCGGCGCGGTGGTAAAGATATTGGCGGCGTCACCGGCGCTCAAGAAGCTGTTGGCTGAAATCTGCGGACGGGTCATGCTGCGCGCAATCCGGGTTTCCGCCGCGGCAGTCTCAACATCCGCCCGCGCCGCCTGTATCATCAGGTTCTCGCGCAGGCCAATCTGTACGGCCTGTGTCAGCGACAATGGGCCATGTATCTGAATTCTCTCCCCGCCGAGAGATTGACTGCCCGCACTCAGGGGTGACAGGACTAAAACGCAGAGGCCAACCCATCCACGCCCGGAAACGGAATGGGACTTTGCTCGAAACAACGGGAGGTTCGTCACAATGACCGCCCCTTTCTGTCGTACACGGTCAAACGTTCGAGAACGGTTTTCTGTTCAGTTGTGAGCGCGGCTAGCGCCTGTAGCCAGCAGGCCGCGCGCTGTTCGTTGTATTGTTGGGAGAGGCGAGAATAGTCCCCAAGGCTGCCCGTAATCTGGCTGGCGGACGCGCTGTGGTATCGCTGCGCGACCTTCTGCGTACCCCCCGCGGAGGAGACTGCGCTTCTCATCGCTTCCTCTAAACTGGTCTTTTCTAGTGTCCAGGATGAGTGCAGCGCCTCGATCCGTTGCTTCTGGCGATCGCTAAGCTGAAGTTGAGAGCCGTGCTGCAAGATCAGGTCTACTTCCGGCTTCCAGAGCGGAGGAGGCTTTGCAATCGGCGCGCCTGGAACAGCCGAGGCATGCATACTACCCCGGGCGCTCTCCAGGTGATCCGCTGAGTATCTCGTCTGGCCGAGATTGGCGTCTACGGCTGGGCGATCACCATTGAGTCCGAAGACCCAAATCCCTACAGCGACAATGAGAGCTACAACGGTTCCAGGTCCAAGAAGGCGGCGTCGCAGCTTAGATGGTGGTTGCGAATTCATGCTAGGCCTCCTTCCGAACCGCAGGCAGAGTCTTCGGGTCGCGCCGCAGTACGGTTAACTGCCACCAGCGCGCCAGGTCGTCTACAAGCGTGTGCATGATAGGAATGACGATAAGGCTCAGCACCGTGCCCACAATGAGGCCGCCGACAACAACGGTTCCGAGCGGCGAGTAGGCGTCCATTCCCGTCTTCGGGGAGAACGCGACGGGCGCCATCGCGATAAGCGTGATGATCGAGGTCATCAGAATCGGGCGGAGCCGCTGCGGGCACGCCTCGGCGACGGCCTCATCTCGCGGTATTCCTTGCTCCCGATACTTCACGATCAGATCTACGAGAAGAATCGCCGTTGTGATGTCCATGCCCGTCACGACAATGACGGCCATAATGGAGACCGAACTGAACGCCTGGCCCGCTAGCCAGAGGGCGAAGAAGACGCCGGACAACTCCAGCGGCAGCGAAAGGAGCATCTGCGCGGGCTGGAGAAAGCCCCGAAACTGCGCGACCAGCACCAGGAACAGAAACACGAGAGCTAGCGCCAGCCCCTGAAACAGGCGGCGAAATGCGTCCATCATCTGAGTCATATCACCGCGAATCTCGATGCCGTAACCGGGTGGCCAGTTCAGCTTCCCCTGTGCGCGCATCATGATATCCATCGCGACATCCATGGATGGGCGATTCGGCAGCTTGCTCTTAACGCGGCCCGGATAGACGTAGTTCGCCTTGCGGTAGTAGCCCATAACGCTGACTACACGCCGGAAGTTGTCGTGTTCGATGAGCGTCGGGATAGCGCGGTACTCCAGCCGCGCTACTGATTTCAGCGGAACCTGCCTGCCGTCCGGGGCCGTCAGCGTCATCTGTTCCAGATCGGAGGAATTGCCGCGGTCGTCCTTATCGTATCGTACGAGTACCGTGGATTGGCGACGGTTCTCCAGGCGGAAGAACTCATTAGTGAAGCCGCCGCGCATCGCATAGTACGCCTGATCGGTGATGTCGGCGACCGTCAGGCCCTGTTCCAGCGCGCGCCTCGGATCGATTTTGAGTTCGTAATTGGGCTTCTGCATCGTCCAGGAGGTAGCGACCTGGTAGACATCGGGTACCTCTTTATTGGCGATATCGGCAACGCCGTCCGCCAGGCGCGAGACGATATTGAGGTCGGTGCCATAAACCAGCAGTTGAATCGGCGCGGCGGAGGAGGCCATGACGTCGGCCCCCATCTCCTTGATCTGGATGCGGCGAATACCGGGTATCGTCGCCTTTGCATCCTCGACAATGCTGTCCATCAGCAGCCAGATGTCCCGTTTGCGCCTATCCTTGTCGATGAATGTCATCATGGCCTGCGCGCCGTTCGTGAACCCCATGGTATAGCCGTTAAAGTACGCGCCCGCCGTGTAGCCGGGTCCTCCTTCGAAGCCAAGCTCCACCGACGCATGTTCGAGTTCCGGGTATTTCTGGAATATCTTCTCGACCCGTTTCATCGCCCGTTCCGTAGCAGCGTACGACGTTCCCGGCTGCATCTCCAGCGTCATGTACGCCTGGCCCACGTCGGCGAGCGGCATCATTTCCGAGCTGATGAAGGTGTAGAACCCATACCCTATGATGAGCGTGGCGGCGCTGATGAGGATCACGGTGAAACGATTCTTCAGCGAGCCGCGAATCAAGCGGGTGTACCCGGCCTCCACATGATCGAGACCGCGCTGAACAGGATTCAGGATAAAGCGATAGGGCCACGTTTTCATCTCACGCTGAACTTGAGGATCTTCGCGCGGCTTCAGGAGATGCGCCGCCATCAGCGATGTCAGCGTGAGCGAGACCAGGAACGAGGCCAGAAGACCAAAGATAATGGGCAGGACCAAGCCGACGAACATGAGCTGCACGATGCCGCCGACAAACAGCAGCGGCGCAAGCGCCAGGCAGAGCATTAGGGTGGCGGCGGCGACCGCTGTTCTCACTTCGGTAATGCCGTCGACCGTTGCGTCCACGGCGCTCTTTCCCATCCGCAGATGGCGCTCGACGGAATGAACGTCGATAATGCTGTCGTCCACAAGCCGTCCAATAGAGAGCAGCAGCCCAATGAGGGTGCTGGAGTTGAGCGTCATCCCCATCGGAATCAATGCCAGGAGGGCCATGGCGAGCGAAACCGGGATCGCCGTCATTGCGATGACGGTGCCGCGCCAGTTACCAAGGAACAACACGACCGCGAGGCCCGTGAGAAGGATGGCCGTGCCGAGCTCCTCGAACATATTCCGCATTAGAATGCCTACGAACTGGCTGTTGTCGTACGCGACGTCGAATTTGATGCCTGGAAAGTCGTGTTCCAGCCTCTTCAGTTCCGCCTTAACAACCTTCACGACAACGGGTGAAGACGCCTCCGGTGTCTGCAGCACCGCCAGCTCGATAGACTCGTCGGTGCGCGGCCCCTGTTCGCTTCCCGCACCCTGCACGCGATGGTAGTGATGATAGCCGCTTCGCTGTTCGTAAACGGTGTCTTCCACTCGGGCAACGTCCCGCACGTATACGATGCGACCTTCCATATTGGCGATGGGGTAGTCGGAGATGGCTGATGTGTCGCGCCCCAAGGTACTTGCACGAATATTAAATTCGCTGTCACCAGCCGTAAGCGTACCGCCGGCTTTTGCGACATTGTTCATGTCGAGCGCATTGCGGACCTGGAGGATCGACACGCCATAGGCTGCCAGTTTCTTGCGATCGACAATGACCTGCATCTGCCGCCGATAGCCGCCGAACGGCTGGACCGTGTAGACAAGGGGCGTGGTCGATTTGATACGGTTGGCGATCTGGTTGTCCGCGAGCTCCCGCAAGGCTTTCAGGTCCCAGCGCTTGTCGCCAGTCAGCGAGAGTGCCAGGATGGGGACGTTCAGAGGATCGATCTTCAATACCCAGGACGGTTTAAGGTTCGCGCCGGTCGATGGCAGATCGGCCTGAATTACGTTAAGGAGCGCCTGGACGCTGACCAGCGCCTTGTCCATGTCCGTTCCGTAGGGGAACTCCAGCGAGACGATGCTGAAGCCCTCCTGCGAAGCGGAACGCACATAGCGCACATTCGGGATGTTGAGCAGGCGCTCCTCGATGGGCTTGGAGATATAGGTCTCCATCTCCTCGGCCGAGAGACCCGGCATCATCGAGACGATCCCGATCATGGGACTCTGCACGTATGGCATGAAGCGGCGGGGCATATAGAAGCCGATGGCAATCACTGCCAGCACCAGCATCGCCAGGAAGAAGGCGATAATGAGGTAGGGGTGTTCGATAGACCAGCGAGAGATATTCATCCCCTCGTGCTTTTGCGGTTGAGCGGGAAGCGTCGGTTCCATAAGCGCACACCTCGATATCTTGTACCCCCGTCAGGACAAATTGCCCCGCGGCGGTCTTACATCTTCATGCCCGGCATGGCCGGCGCCTTTTCCGAGCCGCCGGACGGAGCGGCGGGCATGCGCTTCTTGTCGTCTTTCTTGTCGGCGGGAGCAGTCTGCTTGCCGGACGCACCGTCCATCTTCATGCCAGGCATCGCGCTGCCGTCCTTCATATCCATTCCCGGCATCGGCGCCATCTGACCCGAGCCATCAGGCAGCGTTTTAGGACCCGTTGCAGTCCAATCCGTCAAGGTCAGCTTATCGCCTTCTTCCTGGCGATGCTGGTGCTGGCAGTGATTGCCATCGGCTTCTATATGCCCCGCCGCTTCATGCCATACGTGCAGA
>JBBQVV010000109.1:0-17429 GCA_038211235.1 Chthonomonadales bacterium
GGCACCAACTTCACCAAGACGGTGGAGGCGATTGCGCCGCAAGTTTCGTCGAATGTCCAGATTCGCATGGGCAGCGTCGACGCGAGCACCCAGGTGACCGGCACTACCCTGGACTACCCGTTCGTTAAGAACGTCAAGGTCGCGACCGGCCGCTATTTCACGCAGGACGAGAAGGATGGAACTCTGAAGGTCTGCGTGGTCGGGCCAACCGTGGTTCAAAACCTGGCGGGCGACGCGAATGTCAACATTGTCGGTTCTACGATTGCCATCAACCGGCAGAACTTCCAGGTGCTTGGAGTGCTCGCACCGAAGGGCGCAAGCTCCTTCGGACAAGATCAAGACGACGTGATCCTGGTCCCACTTACCACGGCAATGCGCCGTATTTTCAACAAACAGAACATCAATGCAATCTTCGTCCGATGTACCACGCCCCAGATGATGCCTCTGGCACAGGAGGCGATATCCGCGTTACTGAGGAACCGCCACCACGTTCAACCTCCGTATCCCGATAACGACGACTTTCAGATCCGCAGTCAGACCGATCTACTGGCAACCCAACAGAGCGTCACGGGAACCATGACGACCATGCTGAGCCTCGTCGCGGTCATCTCACTCGTCGTCGGGGGCATCGACATAATGAACATCATGCTGGTTTCGGTTACCGAGCGCACGCGTGAGATCGGAATCCGCAAAGCCATCGGCGCGACCCCCCGAGACATACTGCTTCAGTTCCTCATCGAAGCGTCCACGATATCGATCCTGGGCGGCCTGATCGGAATCGGGTTAGGGGTAGGCGGCTCGCGTGTACTGTCGACGGTCGCGGGATGGAGCACAATCGTCAACTGGACGGCCATCGTTGCGGCAGTCGTCGTTTCGGCAGGCGTCGGAATATTCTTCGGAATCTATCCCGCGAGCAAGGCCGCCGCGCTAAATCCCATTGAGGCGTTGCGCTTCGAGTAGGCCGGCGCCTGCAGCAGCAAGAAGGATTCTGCTACTGACTGTTGAACTAGCCTCCGTAACATGGGCCGCATCGCAGCGGTCGCCTACAGGAGGCGCGTTATGGCGCCGGTGCCCGCAAAGGCTCGTGACGTAAAAAGACCGATTCTATTAACTCTCGTGCTTGTGACCCTGACCGCGGCTGCCGTTGCGGCCAGGTTTCTATTTGTAGCCCCTGCGACGCAGCGCCCCTCGGTACGGCCCGTAGACGAAAGCGATATTGCTCAGTACGTCGGGAACGATACCTGTCGCTCGTGCCACGAGTCGGAATTCCTGCAGCATCAGGGCTCTCACCACTCTCGCACACTCCTGCCGATGACGCGCGAAGCGCTCGGAAGCGCACTCCCGCCGATCGGCCGAATCAACAATTCGCAGTTTGCTTTCGTGGAACAGAGCGGGAAGTTCTATTTCGAAGTAAATCCTCCGTCCATGCCTGAAAAGTATCAGCTGTGGCCAATAGACTTTGCCTTCGGATCGGGAGTCTCGGGGGTATCTTTCGTCAGTATGCTCGACGGCCGAAACGTGGTTGAGATGAGGATGAGCTACTTCCCTAGCGAACACACGTGGCGCGTCACTCCCGGGCAGCAGATAACGAATCCGGCCGCAGCCGGCAACGTCGGCAACTTGAACCAGTCCCGACACTGCCTCAGCTGCCACATCATCGCCATGTCGAAGAACACGTATGTACCCCGCCGAGAGTTCTACGGCGTTGGCTGCGAGTCGTGCCACGGACCTGGCGCGGAGCATGTCGCCGCAGTTCAATCCGGCGCGAAGGATCTCAAGATGGTTGATCTCAAGCGCCTCGGCGCCGCCGAGCTCAACGATCTCTGCGGCACATGTCATCGGACCGCGAAGGATGTCGCGGACGATCCCATGCGTTCGAAAATGACGTATCGGTTCCAACCTTACGGCCTGATGAAGAGTCGCTGTTTTCTAGAGAGTGGCAATCGGCTGTCTTGCGACACGTGCCACAATCCTCACATCGATGTCGTCAAAGACGACGCCGTATATGTCAAGGCCTGCCTTTCGTGTCATTCCGACCTGCTTCGCAGCCAGGGGGCATCCGCGCAGCAGGCCGATGGCCACGGAAAGGTTTGCCCGAAGAACCCGACTGGCGACTGTATCCCGTGTCATATGCCGAAACGCGATGTTCTTGCAGCCATGGGCCAGCAGTCTGGTTTTGCCATGACGGATCATCTCATCGCGATCGACAGGACGAGATAGCATCGGGCGGCTGGGCGTATCGCGGGACCCTACCGCGGATCGCGCTGAGCTGACAGCAGTGCGGCGGCTCCCAGGGATCCGAACTCGATTCTCGACGGATATTCGGTGGTGTGGAAGAGTTGGTTTGTCGCGGGATGAAAGTCCTCGTCGCGCGCGTGGTAGATGTCGCAGAATACCTGAGGGTTGCGATCGACGAGAGGAAACCAGCTGCTCTGTACCTGTACCATTAGCTTGTGCCCGACCTTGAACGTGTGGCAGACATCCGGCAGCGCAAACTTCACGCGTGTGACCTGACCTGGAACGAACGGCTCGGGCTTTTCGAAACTGTTCCGGAACTTTCCTCGCATCACGTCCGCTCGAACCAGCATCTCGTACCCATCCGATTCTTCCGTATTTGCTTTCCGGGAACTACCAGAGGACCTGTCCGGCAAGACGTCGATCACTTTGACCACCCAATCGGAATCGGTCCCCGTTGTGGCGACGTATAGGTCCGCAGTGATGGGTCCGGCAATGGTTACGTCATCTGTGAGAGGAGTGGTCTGGTAGACGAGCACATCGCTCCTTCGGCCGGCGAAGCGCTGATCCGCGATCATGTATGTGCTGTCACGGCCAATTCCGTTCCCCGCGGAACGGATGTATGGCACCGGCCTGGTCGGATCACTGACGTACCTGTCCGCAGCCTCACCGTTTAGCACGTTCCGGGACTTCGACGGCGAACCCACCAACCGATGTCCGGACGCGAAATAGTAACTCGACATGGTGAGGCCATGCGGTGGCCAGACGTCGAAAGAGAGCCACTGGTTCGAACCGGTAGCGAAGAGTTTCGCTCTCGGCTCCTTCCATGGGCCAGAGCCTTTCAGGTAGTGGTTGAAGAACGGAAGCTCGACATCGTCACGAAACGTCGCGGCCGTTGCGCTTCCAAACGATATACCCCCGAACGAATCTCCGTCGCCTCCCGCCCAGCCGCCGTGAGGCCAGGGTCCCACGACCAGATAGTTCTCGGTGACCGGACTTGCGGACCGGATGGCCCGATATATATGAATCGGTCCGTAGAAATCCTCGGCGTCGTACCAGCCTGCCACGGTCAACACCGCGGGGTGGATCGCCCGCAGATGGGGGAGCACGTTTCGATCCTTCCAATACGTGTCGTAGGTTCCGTGCTCCATGAGCTCGTTCCAGAAAGGAACGCCGCCGTGAAGGTACCGCTCATTAACGTGGGTTAGCGCGCCGAGTCCGAGGTAGAACGCGTAGGAGTCGCTGGAGTTGTAATGCAGTCCGGTAGGCGCCTCGCTGCGGGACGGGCCGGCACGCGGCCAATCGAACCGAGATGAGAAGTCCCAATCAAAGTTGTCCATCAGAAAGAAGGCGCCGTTGTGGTGGTCGTCGTCCCCCAGGAACCAGTCGGCGATCGGAGCCTGCGCGGAAACTGCCTTCAACGCGGGATGGGCCTCGATTGCCCCGATGGCGGCATAGAATCCGGGATAGGATATGCCCCACATTCCCACTCGACCGTTGTTGTTGGGAACGTTACGTACCAGCCATTCAATCGTGTCGTATGTGTCGGTGCTTTCGTCGATCTCATGGTCTCCGTGACCGGGACCAAGCTGCGGCCGCACATTGACATAGTTTCCCTCGGACATGTACCGGCCGCGCACGTCCTGATAGACGACGATGTAGCCACCTTCGGCGAATCGAGAGGACGGCCCGATCGATCCTGGAAATGCGTCCGGTCCGTAAGGCACGCTGTAGGGTGTGCGCATCAGTAGAATCGGGCAGGCCCTGGACGTGTCTCTAGGAGTGAAGATCACAGTATAGAGCTTTACGCCATCGCGCACGGGGATGGTGACATCGCTTTTCGAGTAGTTGGCCCGGACGTCAAATATCGGCTCCGCCCCGCAGTGGCGAACCCATAGTGCGAGGCAGACGATGATAATTCGTAGGCTCGCCACGACCTAATGCTTCGCGGTCGTCGCGCCCTTCGGGCCTCCGGCGCCCGGACTTGATGTTGCCGCACCGCCGGGAGAGAACGGGCCAGGATTGCCCTTGCCCATCGGGGGAACATTGCCTCCACCTTTGGAGGCGGCGTTAAATAGGAACAGGACGAAAATAACGGCGACTACAACAAGGGCCGCCGCAACCATCGGATGGACTGGCTTCTTCATGGATGTCTCCTTCGACTAATATTGCGATTATTCGTGGCCTGCCGCCACTGCCTCACTTCCTACCGACTCCACTGTGGCCTTACCGTCGCGCTCGACCCACACGCCGCACGGGTCGCCCCCTTCGCTGACTGCTATGTCTACTTCCGAGCCGTCCATTCGAAGTACCGGGTGGTAGTATTGGCCTACCTGCTCAGCCTCTCCGGCAATGTAATGACCGATTAGTGCGCGCCGGAACCGGTTCGCGCTGGTATTCGGATAGCTGCCGTGCACCAGCGATCCGTGAAAGAACATAACGTCTCCCGGCGCCATAAGGGCCGGCATCACCGGATACCCCTCCGGAACGGGCACTGTAACATCGGTAAAGCTCAGCTCGGTGTCCGCCTTCTCGACGCAGAGCACCGGCCATAGATGGCTGCCGGGCACAACCTGGAGACAGCCGGTCTCCGTGTCGCAGGTATCGAGCGCCATCCAGGCTGCCATGCACGTGCCCGGTTGGACGCGAAGGTAGTACTGGTCCTGGTGCAGAGCCTGTCCCCTGCCCCCGGCCGGCTTAAAATAGAGCATCGTCTGGACGGCGAACGGCTCACGCCCGAGCAGCTCCGTGAGCACGGCGTTCAGGCGCGCGTCGGTCAGCCAACGAAGGCTCATATCGTCCCAGCGGTGCATGTGGATCATGCGCGGATAGCGCTTCAGCGGGTCGGCGCTGGTCAGATCCACCCCGGCAAAGTCGCCCTCATAGACTCCGTTTGCCCGAAGCGACATATAGTGGTCTCGGTACGCTGCCGCTTCCGCCGTGCTGAACAGGCCACGAACGATTAGAAACCCGTTCAGGTGGAACAGTTCTCTGTCATGCTCGGAAATCATTGTGTTCCAGTTCCCGCGATGCGCTGCATGGCCGCGCATTCCAGGCTCCGGGCGGCGTGATGCGTCGGTCCGAAGGAGGGCGAATATGTTGTCGACGTCCGACATGCTCGCTTACATCATACCCGTTAGACCGGCTCACAGTCAGCGGCGTCGTCAAGAATCCGCGCCCCATTTGATCGAGAAGCGTACGGTAACGATGTGCCCGCGAACGTCAACCCCTGTGAGTGGGCATCGCTTTGCGTCCCAGATGTCGCTTACGTCCTATGCAACCATGCGCCCGCGATCGTCATCGCCTGTGGGAAGGAGTCTATCCGCGGATGTCGAAATAGTTTTGCACGGTCTATCTCCCCGGACCAATCCGATTAGAGGCTCGCAAGTTTCATTATGCCCGCGAATGCACGATCTAAAACCAGACAAACTCTACTGATCTTTGTTCTCGCTACCGGGGTCGCGATACTCCTCTGGACCCGGCTCGCATTAACTCCACCGCCGCCACAAACCCACAAAGTGGACGAAAGTGATATTGCGGACTTTGTAGGCAGTGATGCCTGCGGATCTTGCCATTCGGCGGAGTTCCAGATGCTCCAACACTCCCATCATGCGTTCACGCTCCGACCGGTGACGCGGGCCGCCCTCGGTGAAGCCATGCCGGCGCCGGGTCGAATCAACAGCTCCCAATATGCCTTTGTCGAGAAGAATGGACGTTTCTATTTCGAAATCAACCCGCCTTCGATGCCCAAGAACTATCAGCTCTGGCCACTCGACTTCGTATTCGGCTCCGCTTCAACGGGAATAACCTTCGTCAGCATGCTGGAGGGGCGAAACGTAGTCGAGATGAAGATGAGCTATTTCCCGCACAAGCATAAGTGGGGGATCACGCCAGGACAGAAGTTCACTAACCCCGCTGCAGCAGGGAACCTAGCCAATTTAGTTCAGTCACGCCAGTGCCTGGGCTGCCATATGGTCGCCATGTCCAAGAATACGTTTGTTCCCCGGCAGGAGTTCTATGGCGTAGGCTGCGAGTCATGCCACGGTCCGGGCCGGCAGCATATCGCGGCTGTGCAGTCGGGATCACACGACCTGAAGATGGTGGATCTGAAGCGTCTGGACGCGACTGGGCTCAACACGCTATGCGGCAAATGTCACGAGACGGCGAAAGAGGTGGGCGCCTCGCCCTTCATGCGAAAGATGACCTATCGCTTTCAGCCGTACGGCCTTATGAAGAGCCGCTGTTTTCTCGAAAGCGGCAACCGTCTCTCATGTGAGTCCTGCCACGATCCTCACACGAACGCATCGAGCGACATGGCAGTCTACGTTCGCGCCTGCCTATCGTGCCACTCCGGATCTCAAATCGGTTCACCAGCTGTGCGAACATTGGGCCAGGGCAAAACCTGCCCCGTGAACCCAAAGGGCAACTGTATTCCGTGCCACATGCCCCAGCGAGACGTGCTCTCCGCCCTCAATGAGCGCTACGGATTCTCAATGACTGAGCACCTAATCGGGATCGATCGGGCCGATACGAGCCTGCAATAGATAAATCCACCGAAGTCAATTTCATCACTGGGCGGCGGCAGCAGCGCCCTCCTTAGCAGTGAGCGTCTGATTGGCGGGTACGTTCTTATAGGTGTCCGTGATGCCGGATGACCAGTAGATCGTCAGCTTATCCGCGGACTTATTCGCTCCGAGCCCGAATGTGAGCGTCAACTCGGATGCGGACAGGAAGCTCGAACCGCTCTTGACCCACTGTGTCTGCTTGACGGCGCCTGTCTCGACCACGACCCTTGCGCCAATTCCGTCCCGGTTGCTCTTTACTCCGACGGTCTTAACGCGTATCCACTGGTTTGAGTTGCCGCCGTCATTACGCAGCAGGCGTGCGCGGCCATCGTTCTCCATGATCAGTATGTCGAGGTCGCCGTCGCCGTCAATGTCGGCGTAGGCCGCGCCGCGCGCCACCACCGGATGCATCAGATCGGCCCCATGCGTCTCCGTTACGTCGGCGAATCGCGAGCCCTAATTATGGAACAGGATCGGTGACTCTTTGAAGGTCGCGCCTGGCTGGAACTTCTCGATGTTCTCATAGAGATGACCGTTGCAAACGAGCACGTCCTGGCGGCCGTCCAGATCATAGTCGAAAAAGAACAGCCCCCACCCCATTTTCAGAATGCTGACGTCGCTGACCTGCCACGCATGAGAAGCCTCGATGAATCGACTGTCGCCCTGATTGTGAAAGAGCGACAGTCCTTCGCCGATGAAGTTGCTCACGAGTAGGCTCGGCCGGCCGCTGTTGTCGATATCCGCGGCGTCGATTCCCATTCCCGCCTTCGCGGCGCCGTTTTCTCCCAGTGCGATCCCGGTCAGCAGGCCGACCTCCGTGAACGTCCCGTTTCGCTCGTTATGAAACAGGCAATTGGGCTCCAGGTCGTTGCTGAGCGCGATGTCTGGCCAGCCGTCGCCATCGTAGTCCAGGACCGCGATTCCCCATGTCTTGCCCGGTCCGTTCACCAGGCCGGACGCCTTACTCGCGTCAGCGAAATGCCCGTTCCCGAGGTTATGGTACAGTCGCACCGACGTGCCGTTGTAGACGTTGGGTGTACAGTAAGACTTCTTGCCTTTGTAAACGGTGCAGAACACATCCGTCTTCGGAGTCCACACGCAGTAGTTGCCGACGATGAGGTCCAGCTTACCGTCTCGATCGTAGTCCACCCATGCCGCGCTGCTGCCCCACTTTCCACCGTCATTCACTCCGGCCTGCGTTGTGACGTCGGAGAAGTGGCCGTTTCCATCATTGTGGTATAGGTGGCAGGGTCCCAGGATGCATGTGATGTATAAGTCGTCTCGGCCGTCATTATCGTAATCACCGACGGCGACTCCCATCGAATGCATTTCGACATTGAGGCCGGAAGCGGCCGTGACATCGGTAAAGCGATTGTTGCCGTCGTTGTGATAGAGAGCGAGTCTGGAGTGCTTCCGGTTCGATGTGATTTCCGGCCAGTCCGCCCCGTTCAGCAGCAGGATATCGGGTCGTCCGTCACCATCATAATCGATGAACGCGCAGCCTGGCGTCTCGATTTCCGGCATATACTTCTTGCCTCGAGCGCCGCTAAAGTGCTGCCAACGTATTCCCGCATCACCGGTTATGTCCACGAATTGCACGTGATCCGCGGTCGCCGGTGGCTCCTGGGAATTCGTCACTCCAGGACCGGACGTCGGAACGGGCGGAACGGATGCTACCGTTCGTCCGGGATGTTGAGCGCAACGTACCTGCAGGCAGACCAGCACGATAACCAACGCCGTAACGATACCGCGTGATCGCCTGTCCTTCGCGGCGAGTGCTAACCGCGATAGTGCCGCTCGACAGGAAAGGAGAATTCGAGCATTCATAAACTTCACTCCGATTTGTCTAACGCGATGGCTCCGAGATCACGTGTCCGCCCTGACCTTCCGCTGAAGCAGGCAATCCCGCCGCCAGTCGCTGGGCCCGCAGCTTGATCGCCTGCTCCTCCCGCTCCCAGACACGGAACAGCTGCTCCTGTTTTCGCGCCTCCTGCTCCCGCTTCCAGTGACGGTAGAGTCGCGTAAGATAGAGGTGAATCTCACCTTGCTTAGGACTCGCAACCAATACCTGCCGCAGATACTTTTCCGCGCCCTCGAATCGTCCTGCCCTCTGTGCATTCATGCCAAGCTCGATCAGAGTCGTGCTAGGATCGCGCGAAAGCGTCTGCGCGTGAAGCAGCGTCCTCTCGGCATCGTCCCAGCGCTGAGCATAGGAATAGATCTGGCCGAGATTATGCCAGTAGCCGTAGTTACCAGGCGCCTCCTGCACGGACAGCTCTGCGTAGCGAGCCGCCTCCGGATACTTCTTCCAGGTCTTGTAGGCGCCGCTCCTGGCGTAATCCGCTAGTGCCTTGTCGCCGTTCAGCTTTAAGTAGTGATCGATCAGAGACAGGACCTCAGGCTCATTGTGGCCGCGCGTTAGTTCGAGCGCTAACGAGAGATACGTGTCAGGCAGCTGAGGGCTGAGTGCAATCGCCTCGCGAAACTGTGCGATCGACGGCTGCTCCTTCAGCTGCCGTTGCAGAACAAGCCCGCGATAGTAGTGCGCGCGGCCGTCCGCGGGCCCGAGCTCCGTCTCGCGACAAAACTCGGCGCCGGCCCTTATTAGCCGGTTGATGTTCAGATAGTAGACGCCCAGATTGTGATGGACCCCGGCAGCGTCCGGGGCAAGCCGTTCGGCGGCCTCAAACTCCGGCAGCGCCTCCTTGCCTCGCCCTAGGGAAGCGAGTGCCATCCCGTACCGCGATCGAGATCCGACATCGAGCGGACTTTTCTGGGCAGCGTCGCGCAGCTCGGCAAGGCGATCCGCCATCTTCGCCCGCGCCTCGGTGCCTGAGGCTGCCGATGGGATGGAAGGAACGGTCTTCGCGCCCGTGGGTGAATTAGGAGGAATCTCGAACCAGGACTTCGGCAGAGCCACGTACACTATGCCGGTTAGCGCGAGCGCGCCGAGGAGGACGAATACACGTTTACGAGAGGGCGCGGGCGCTCGGTGTGACGAGTTAGCGGCCACTTCTCGACCCCTCTTGAAGCGACGAGCCGCTTGGGCCGTCCTGGCCCAATCCGGCCCCTCCGCCAATGCCGGCCGGCGCTTCGTGACCGGGTGCGCCGCCAGGGTCACCGCTCGAGGAACGATTTGTCGCGGAAGATGCGGCCGCTGCAGCCGCGCGCATGGAAGTCACTTCGGATTGGAGGTGTTGGAATGCAGCGTCCGTTCCCGACTGCCTGGCGATCTCGTCCAGAACGGACTGCGCCGCCGTCGGCTGATGATGATCCAGACAGAACTGCACGAGTGCATAGCGCCGTGCTGGATCCTTCGGAGCGTCGACGATGGCGCGATTCAGCCGGTCAACTCCATCCTGGAACTCCCGATATCCCTGGTAGGTCGCCAGGGTCTTGCGACCCTCGTCCGTATGACCGGCCTTCAGAAGAGCCTGGCTGAGGTCGTAATAGAGCGGACCGCGCTCGGGACAGTTCTGCAGAGCCGCCCGCAGGTGTACGATCGCAGGTTCGAACTGCCGTTGGTCCAGCAGCGCGTGGCCGAGATACTGGTGCGCGGCCCAGTTATTCGGCTCGATCGTCAGCGCACGTTGGTAACACTGGATACCGTCCTGCGAGCGCGTTGCGTTGAACAGCTCGAAGTAGACCCGGCCTAACGAAACCCAGTATTCGGCATTGTTCGGCTCCGTGTCCAC
The DNA here is from genome assembly GCA_038211235.1 of Chthonomonadales bacterium. Taxonomy (GTDB): domain Bacteria; phylum Armatimonadota; class Chthonomonadetes; order Chthonomonadales; family Chthonomonadaceae; genus DATGJU01. Next base: position 10,496 of record JBBQVV010000109.1, read on the forward strand.
TGCCTTCTTAAGCCATACTTCCGCCTCGTCACGATTGGCCTGGCGCGAATAGACTCGACCCAGGAGATAGTATCCGGGCCCGGGAGTGCCTGTGCGATCCAGGTATTTGTGCAGATATCCAATGCTGAGGTTGGCCGTGCCGTGATGATCATAGCAGCGAGCCAACAGGAGATATGGCTCGGGCACTAGCGGGTCGATAGCGATGGCGTGCGTAAGATAGCGGATGGCCCGCTTCTGGTCGCCCAGTTGAAAACAGGCGAGACCTGCGTTCCATTGAACTTGGGCATCGTTCTGATCGGCGGCTGCCGCGGCCTGCAGAAATGTCACCGCTTCCGCCATTTTTCCTCGGTTAAGGGCTAACATCCCGAGCTGGAAGGGCGCGCGAGCAAATTTGGGGAACCGCTGCCAGCACTCACGCATCTCGCGCTCCGCAGCATCCGTTGCGTTTGTCTTGAGATCAAACATGGCCAGCTCCAGGTGTGTGGCCGGATCGGAAGTTGACGCCTTTGTGGCGTCCTCTAGAATCTGACGCGCCTCCTCTACGGTAAGGGTGGCCGTGGGAACAGGTGGAGACTCCGCCTGTGCCGCAATCGTCGGGGGCGCAAGCTGCCGTATGCGGCAGCCGCCGGCGACCAGCGCAAGCGCCGCGACAATTGGAACTGATGCTGCCCTGAAGATTCGTACGGACATGGTCTCCCTGCGACTTGCGCCCATCGCTGCGCGTCAATGCCAGGTTCAGCGCGGCGCGCCGGCCAGCAGCCTGCGCACGTCCGCCAGCTGCTCCCGTGCCTGCGGATATTTCGGGTCCAGGCGCAAAGTATCCTGAAACCATGCCTCCGCCTGGGTATATTTGCCAATCTGTTTGTAGAGCTGTGCGAGCTGAAACAGATAGCCGGGTTCTCTCGGCATCGCCTGAATCTTCTGATTCAACTGATCCTCGCGTTGGTTCAGCGCGATCAGCGTCTTCGCCTTCACCAGAACCTGCTTACCTTCTACCGTCTGTCCCTGCTGCATCAGGAGCTGGCCCAGTTGATAGTAGTTCTTGCCTCGATCCGGCTCGGCGCGAACCGCCTCGCGGTACTGTGCGATTGCGTCCTGAGGACGGTTCTGGCGCGCATAGACATGCGCCAGCTCGAAGTAGGCCTTTCCCCAGTGCGGCGCATGTTTTACTGCCTGCTCGAAAGCCTTTGCCGCCTCATCAAGATTCTTGTCGCCTGGACGATAGGAGTACGACTGGCCAAGCGTATACCAGGTTGCAGCGCTAGTCGGCATCTGTTTGGCGGCCATCTGGCCCGCGGTAACCGCCTGCTCGTACAACTTCATGTTCAGATAGACCCGCGACAGCAGCGCATAGCCGGGTCCAGTCTGCTTTGCGCGCTTGATGAACTCATTCAGGAACTTAACGGCAAACGGATAGCGCTCGGACGAGTTGTTTAGAAACGCCAATCCGAGAAACGGATCGGGCTGGCTCGGGTCGATCGCCGTCGCCGCTTCAAACTCCTTGGAAGCGGCGTCGACGCGGCTTAAGTATGCATACGCGGTTGCAAGCTTCAGATGTGCCTGAAAATCCTTGGGGCGCAACGCCACTTCGACGCCAAATGCCTGGGCGGCCGGGCCATAAGCGTTGTAGTGAAGGTAGAGCATTCCCAGCGTATGGTAGATGTCGGCGGTGTTATGCCCGTGTTTGATTGCGTCGCGGAGCAGGTCCTCCGCATCGCTGTCCCGTCCCTGAACGCTCAGAAGCTTCACAAGACGGATCCGAACCGAATCGTTGCGCGGGTCCCTTTGAAGCTGCTTGACGAGATCGTCTGTTTCGGTTGCGGCGGCGCGGCGCTGCTCAGGTGTGGCTGCTGTGGCTGCTGGTTCGTCAGTGGCGCCTGGCCCCACGCCGTTTGCGACGGAGGGAACCGTGATCTCCGGCGCGACTGCCGCAACCTGTATTTGCGCCTTTGGATTTTCCTGTGCGGATTGAGCGGCACGCTGTCGGTTACATGACGGACCACATAGAGCGAGGACAAGGATGCATATCGCGCTCTTGCGGAGATGAGGAGAGCAAATTGTGAGAAGACTCGACGCGGACTCTTGGATTGCGTCCCACCTGAACCGTGAACGCTGCTTATGGATCGGCATGATTATCTTGGTATGAAAACGGCGCAGTGGACTGGCACTGCCAGTCCACTGCGCCGGAATGAGCGACTAACTTACCACTTGGGAATGATGCTGCCCGAGCCAGGAATGATCTGGCCGATGTCGGGGCCGACTTCACGCATCTGACGCGCCTGAATGATCTTGGCGTGTCCGTCCATGAAGGCAACCTGCACACCGATCTCGTGGCGGATACCTGGGATACATGCCTGCCACTGCGCCTCAGTGAACTGAGCCTGCGTGCCGCGGATATCTCCACCGATGCTGCACGCCGCGGGGTTGTAGCCCCAGTCCATGTCATTCCAGATGGCTCGGCGGACGTAGAGGTCATCGGTCCAGTTGAAGCGGCCCCAGGTGTCGATCAGGATGCCGTCGTAGTCGGACCACATCAGGTCGCTGGCCGGAGACGAGAAGGCAGCGAGCGCCGAACCGCTGGCGCTCTCACTCCAACCGTAGCTGACATACGTGGATTTCGTCCACGACTGCTTGCCGGCCTGGAAGAGAGACTGCGGGAAGTTGATGCAGTATCCAGGCTGCCACTGATGTTTGTCACTGGGATCCTGGAAGATGCCGAGGCTCTTGATGTACGGCTGAACGCAGTTACACCACGCCTGGGCGCTGAAGTACTCGAACGACGGGCTGTCGCCGCTGATGGAGCTGCCACCGGTACCGACTTCGCTGCAGGATTCGACGCCCCAATTGTAATAGGGGTACTTCTCATCGTAGTCCTGCACATACATCAGTGTGCCGAGGGCGATCTCTTTGAGGTTACTGATGCCGACGATTTTGCGGGCCTGGGCTCGCGCTTTTGCGAACACCGGGAAAAGAATCGCGGCGAGAATCGCGATAATAGCGATGACGACGAGCAGCTCGATAAGCGTGAACCCACGATTGGAGTCGCGCTTCTGGCTTTGCCAGTTGGATTTTGACATGGAACACTCCTTAGTTGGATAGTGACCGAGATACGACATACATTCTTACTGCGTCTTTGCGGGCGCCCCGCCCTTGCCATTCGCCGGGCCGCCTGGCGCAAACGGGCCTGCGTTAGCTTTCCCCATGGGGGCCACGCTACCGGCGCCACCACCCGCGCCACGATAGATGAAGATGGCTACAATTATGACGACAACGACGATAGCCGCAGCCACCATAGCTGGATTGACCTCCTTTTTCACGGTTTTCTCCTTTCATCAGTAGATTTCGCGTGGATTTTCGTGGCTATCGCATGTTGTGATCACGCGATGGATCACACATTGGGACCGCGGCGCGACCCGATCTGGTGGAGGAAGGTTGCAGGATATGGACAAAAAGACGCGTTATTGTGGCGCCTCTGCCATCGTCCCGGCAACGCCAACACCGGTCATACACGCATTATAAGGCAAATCACACCCTCTGTCAATACATTTGGCTGAGGAACTATAAAATATTTTAAGATGGCGCTTTCGCACGGGCTTACTCCGGGCGAGTCAAGCTGCGTCCAGTCGCACAATGGCTGTTGCAGAAGTCGTCAGATAACGCACGGAGCACCTATCTCGTCTGCTCCACATGACCTAATCCATGGCGATTCAATCACATTCAGGGCATTGGCCGCCGCGCCCCAGGCGCCCGCAGCCTCGCCAAGCGAAGCCGTGACGATTCGCACTTCGCCTCCAGCCGGTTTCCATTCGAACACCGCCAGGTCCGCCGTCAGCGGCGCCAACAGCGCTTCGCTCGCGTTCACGATGCCGCCACCTAGAATAACCACCTCGGGATCGTAAAGATTGATGAGCGACACAATACCGGCCGCCAGAGCCCTTACGGAGCGGAGCCATATCCGCGCGGCTTCAGAATCTCCCGCTCGGTACGCCTCGACGAGGTTGAGAGTCGTCGCATATTTCCCAGCGGATCGACGGGATACCGTGCAGTCGCCGATCGCGTCCTCGAGACTTCCCGGAGCATTCGTGATATCGGGTTGCCCGTCCGGGTCGAGGCTGATGTGGCCGACATGTCCGGCGCGGCCGATGTGCCCTCGAAGCAGGCGCCCGTCCACAATAGCGCCGCCCCCTACCCCGGTGCCGAGCGTGACCATGACGGCGTTGCGAGAACCGGCCGCCGCTCCTTTCCACGCCTCTCCAAGAAGCGCGGCATGAGCGTCGTTCAGCACGGGGATGACGCGTGGGGACCCGAGGAAATCGGTCCAATCGAGGCCTTGAAGCGACTCCATGCGCCCCTGCATCCATGCGACCGACCTGCCGTCCCTCGCGACAAGTCCCGGAGCCGCAAGGCCGATATAGCCGGCTTGCCCGCCCTGCTCGCGCTCCACGACTGCAATCGCCATGCGAACACGGTCCGCCCATGCGGTCTCTCGCTCCGCCGTGGGCACCTGTGCCTGATGGAGCAAGACGCCCTCCGGCGTAACGGCTACCGTCTTGATGTTGGTTCCGCCGACATCGATCCCAATCGCAAACGGTGCGGCTCTCACGCCTCTTCCGTTCCAGGAGCTGAGCCTCTGGGCAGTCGCCTGACTGCCCCGGGCACCTTCGCTTCACCGTCGGAGGCGCTGGCGATCGCGGCGAAGCAGAGCGCCAGGCTGCGCAGGTTCTCACGCGCGCTGTTGAGCGGTTCGCGATTCTCCTCGATGGCGCAGAGCAGCTCCCCCATCGTACCGTGGAAACCGTCCGTAAACCACGATCCCTCCAGTCGGGGCGATACGCTGCCCTCGGCCGTCGTAAGCGTGACGGTCTGTGTAGAGAGATCCGGCCCGATGCTGGACAGCGCACCATTGGTGCCGCCGACGTAGGTGCGGTCCTGTGCGCCATGCCGGATGAACGCATCGAACACAAGGGAAGCTTGCCCACCCTCGAACTCGACGATTGCCTGTGCGAGCAGAGGCGGGCGAATCTCCTGGCCGTGGGCGCGGCTGCGTGAGGCGAAGACGCGATGAATGGGGCGGTCGCCGAGCAGATGGCTCAGCATGTCGAACCAGTGGATTGCGAAATCGTAGAGCACGAGATCGTGAATCTTTTCGAACGGCGTCCCCTTCGTCCACGAATGGTCCCAATGCACGCCCGTGTGCACGCTGATAAGATCACCGATAAGTCCCGACTTGACCGCGTGCTGGATGTAGCTGAAATGCGGCGCCCACCGACCGTTCTGGTTGACGGCCAACTGGACGCCGTGCTCATCGGCGATGCGTACCAGGCGCTCGCCCTGGTCGAGGTCGATAACGAACGGCTTCTGACTCAACACGTGCTTGCCTGCTCGCAATGCGGCCTCGATGAGCGGCAGGCGCTCGCGAGGATGGGTCGCTATGTCCACGACTTCGATCTCGGGCCGGGCTAGGATCTGACGGTAGTCCGTCGTGACGATCGCGTCCGGGAAGAACTCCTTCCGGCGTTTCGTTGCGCGCGACTTGATCAGGTCGCACAGCGCGACTATGTTGTATCCGGCCTTCTGGTAGGCTGTGCAATGGCTACGCGTAATGCCGCCGCACGCGATCAATCCAATCGCGGGTCGAAAAGTGACGGGATCTCGTGGCTGGTAAGGAAGGACCGGCGCCTCCATACGGGCCTTAGCGCTCTTCTTGCTAACCGCATACTCATTATCCTTGGGTTTACCGGACATGGACATGGATTCCTGTCATGTGATTACGCTTTCAGTGGCAGCGTACGGCCAATATGTGCGCTCTCGATTGCCGTCTCTACGATCTGTTGCCCAATCCTGCAGAGGGCAGGATCCAGAGGTCCGGTCACTCGCTCGCCAGTTTCAAGGCAGTGGAGCAGATACTGAATCGGATTCTGGCGTGGAACTGCGAGGGAGTCGACAGGCTGTTCATGGATCTCAGGTCGTGTGCGTGTTTGAATCCGGATCACCTCTTCGTAATCGTAACTGCTGATCGTGCCGAGTGAGCCGACGACGATGAAACCGCATTTCGGCTGGGGCTGCGTGATCCACGGATCCGTAAACGTTCCCCATCGAGTCTCGAATTTCGATAGACCGATGGCGTAGCGAGCGACCGTCACACTATGCTCATCGACATCTAGACCTGGCGATTTGTCGACTACGGTCGTGATGTCGAGAGGCGCGCGGCCGTCATGAAACCAGGTACCGAGGGTCACGCCATAGCCGAGGTAGTCGAGCAGAGAGCCTCCGCCGGCATCTTTCTGATACCACCAGGATTGCGACTTCTGGCGAGCAGCCTCTTCCGGGCCGATCTCAACCTTATCTGCGACATGCCTTAACGGTCCACGGTTGCCGTCATAGTAGTGGACCTCGCGCACCTCCCCAATCAGGCCCTCGTCTATCAGGCGTTTGGCCGTGACGTGAGGAGGATACCAGGCGAGGGGCCAGTTGACTACGAGCGTCCGCCCGGTCGCGGCGACCGCGGCGAGCATTCGGTCCGCATCCGCAAGCGTCGACGCCATCGGCTTCTCGACCAGGATATGGACGTTGTATGGCGCAACCCATTCAACATAGCGGGCGTGGTCGCCGGTCTTGGGACAGAGGAGAACTACGTCCGGACGCGTCTCCTCGATGCACTGCCGGAAATCGGCGTACTGACGGCCATCCGGAATCCCTAAGGCCGCCGCAGCTGTCTCCATCCTGGACGGGATCGTATCGGCGACGCCGACGATGTCCGCGCGCGGATGCTCATGCACGAGGCGGAGCAGATCGCCCATGTGCATGTGATCAAAACTAATTCCGGCAATCCTCCAGCGATCGCCATTGAGCATCTGTTTCGACCCCCACACCACCCAACCCCTCTCCCGCCGGGAGACGGGAGTCACGACAAGCTCAGTTCCCCCACTAAACC
>JBBQVV010000110.1:0-17378 GCA_038211235.1 Chthonomonadales bacterium
CAGAATCGGCAGGATACTGATGGCGACAGGTCGTGACGCCGTCGATGTCGCGCTCACGACATCGTTCGGAACAGCCGACCTCAAAAAGTTTCTCGTCTGGACGGACACGGAAGCCGACAATCATTAGTGATGACAGCGGAAATATGGCAAAAAAGAAGGAGCTGTCAGCTTGATTCGCCTTCGCAGTCTGTGTTATACTTAAGTCACCGTACGAAAATCGTCCGAACCACATCGACGTGTTCGGGAAACCCCCTGTGAGGTCGAAGAGACATGGAAACCAATCAAGTGGAGTGGAGGAGCGCTGAGATCTCCACGGCGGAAGGCCCGTCGTTGGATTTCATTCGCGCAGTGGCAGAGTTGCTGGAAACCGATCCAGACGACATCCTCGCCGAGATGGGTTACGCGCATTCGGAGGCCGTTGACGCCGCCGTGGGTTAGTAGCCATTCACCCGGGCTCGGAGAAAGCCGCCGGTGGCATCGCTTCCCGTGGTTTCCTCCCTTAGAGTTTCTGCGCCCTGAACATGGCGCTCACTAGATCTCAAGCGGCAGAGTCCTCGAAGGCTCTGCCGCTTTCACGTCTGCCGACCGGCGTTTGCTGGAAACTATAGCCCGCTGCCGTCGTCTAGAATCCAAAGGTGCGTCGCGCGCAACAGCGACGACGACGTTGCGAGACTGCGTCACGCGTGGTTCGCGTTGAAAACTACGCACCAGACGTTCGACAGGCGTACTCGGCACGCCAAACTATTGAACCGCGATCGGGCTTCATTACCCATAACCGGACCGGGGAGGTATTCTCATGCGTGCTCCATCTCATCGGCAGTTTTCGTTCGGCGGCGCGGCATCCGGCATATTGATGACCATCATGATGGTCACAATCGGTGCTTTCGCTCTCGCACAACCCCCAGCCGGTGGCCCCGGCGGCTTCGGCCCACCGGGAGGCCGTCAGCGGTCCGGCGGACGTAGACAGTTCGGAGGGCGTCCAATGACTTCGGTCGGGGCTCCTGTCGCCGCACTTGCTAGCGAGCTGAAATTGAGCGATAAACAGCAGCAGCAGATCAAGCAGATTCAGGATAAGTTTCGCAAAGACATGGCGGGCGCGATGCCCGGTGGCGGGCCGCCTATGATGGCGGGCGGCCCGAACGCCGGCCGTGGAGGAGCTGGCCGCATGGGCGGGCCCGGCGGAATGGGCGGTGGACAGGTAGACGTACAGAAGCTGCAGACGCTTTCGAAGTCGGCGTCGGCGAGTATTGAAGCCGCTCTCACGCCGGCACAGAGAAAAGACCTGCCGCGAGCCATGAAGGAGATAGGCAGCTTGCGGTCGGCGGGCATTCCGCTGGAGACCGTGGGACAGCTCAAGTTGACGTCCAGCCAGAAATCCAAAATTGTGACGATCGCCGACCGTTCGCAGAAGGATGCCGAGTCGAAAATCAAGGCGGCTAACGGCGACTTCCAGTCTCTACGCCCCATTCTGCAGCAGTCACGCGAAAAGACGCACGCGGACGCAATGGCCCTTCTCACAGCGAGCCAGAAAGGGATCGTGGACAAGTATGAGAAGGACCATCCGCGACGGGGATTCGGTGGAGGAGGCCGTTTCGGTGGAGGACGTGGTGGACCCGGCGGAGCGGGCGCGCCGATGCGACGAACCGGCGCTGCCGGCGCCTGAGCCGCGCTGTTCGCAGCAATACGGAAGGATAACGTTTCTCGGCCGGCGAATGCACGGCCTATGAAGCGTACAATATCGATAGTCTGTGCCGCCGTGTCGATCACGGCGGCACATTTGTCGCCGGGACATACCTCGTCACTGGCACGTATCGATCCGGAACAACCTGTCCGGATAGGCCGCTGGACGGCACGATTCGGTCGTGGTGGCCTGTATCTTGACTTCGACCGAGTGCCGCTGGTACGTGGCGGCATCGTACAGGTATTCAGTGCCGACAGCCGTACCGGATACTATGGCTCAGGATCGCAGCCGCCCTCCGTTCAGACAGAAACGCTGCCGGACGGGGGCAGAGCGTATGCCGCCACGTATCGGTACGCGGGCAACGGCGCTGCATTCCAGGCGCTGCAGCGAATCGAGATTCATCCGGACAACACGGCGCGCTTGACGCTTCTGTCCAGATGGGATGGCCAATCGCGGGCACACCTGGAGTGGAATGCGGCTCGTCTTTGGGCCTACACACTCCTCGGTGCCGCCTACGAGGGAACGCCGGCAGGTGGCGGCCCGAAGGCGGTCGCGATGCGCGGCCGGATCCCCCTTCTTCCCCGGCCTGACCCGGCGCCCCCGAGGCGCGTCCTGGATGGATGGTCATGCTTGACCCTGCGTCTGCCCGCAGTCGGCGACCTGACGCTCACATCGAGCAGCAACGGATCGACGCCCGACGCGGCAGATCTCCTCGACGGCCGCAACGACTCCAACCTGCAGGACGATCGCGTCTTCTGGCTCGGCTTCGCTTCGGCGGCGCTTGAGCCCGGAAAGGAGCGCCTTCATACGCTGTTGCTGTCCCTGACGCCCCGCTCCGTTACGGCGCCGCCGCAATATGAGGCGGGGCGATTGGAGGCCAGGCCGGCCACGGTTAAGCCGATACCAGACGCCGCCCTTCCGGCGCCTCAGCCATCGGACGCGGCCGGTCGCCCCATCCTCGTGCCACAGCCCAAGCGCGTCGAGTTTACCAGGAGCGATCTTGAGCTCCAGGGCAGGCTGCCATTGACGATTGCTCTTCCGTCGGACAATGCGGGACGGCGAGCGGCGCGGGCCGCGCGCCAGTTCGCCGCGGAAATCTCGAACTCGACCGGCGTCCAGTGGACGGAGCGGCACATTGGCAATGCGCGGCAATGGTCTCCTTATGGCTTGCTCGTGACGGCACTTGGCTCCGGCGTGGAGTCGAAGTCGCTCAAGCCCGTGCGGCTATTGCAGCCCGAAGGGTACTCGCTCATCGTGACCGCGCGATTTGCCGCTATTGTCGGACGCAATGCCGCGGGCGCATACTACGGACTGCAGACGCTGCGGCAGCTGTTGCGGATTGGCAGTACGGGCAGTGAACGGAAAACGCACGCTCGCTTCGTGGGCGTGAGAATCTCGGACTGGCCGTCGCTGAGGATGCGCGCGGCCCATCTATTCGTGGGCAAGGATGCGCTCCCGTTCCACCGTAAGCTGATTGACCGCATCCTGTCTCGCTACAAGTTGAATACGCTGCTCATCGAGTGCGAATATACACGCTGGAGATCCCACCCGGAGATCTGGACGCGCTTCAGTATGAATCCCGGAGATCTGCGCACGGAGGTCGCATTCGCTCGCGACCATTTCATGGAGCCGATTCCGCTGATCAACTCCCTGGGTCACAGCGAATGGATGTTTGAGAATCGACAGCACATCGATCTCGCCGAGGACGTCGCGTCGCCGCACGCCTACGATGCCGCGAATCCGGAGAGTTACCGCTTCCTGTTCGGCGTGTTCGACGAAGCGCTCGATATCTTTCATCCCCGCTTTTTTCACATCGGTCATGACGAGGTAACCCTGCTGGGTTCCGATCAGTTTGGCAGATATCCCGCGCGGCCGGCGAATGTTAACAGAGGCGCGACCGCGCTCTTCACGGAAGACACGGCGCGGCTGGCGACCTGGCTTCGACGGCGCGGAGCTACGACGATGCTCTGGGGCGACATGCTTCTGCATGCATCGGAAGGTGACTCAACCCGATGGCCGGAGCTGGTTGCATCGAACGCGCCGACCGCGGCCGAGGCGCAAGAGCGGCGAGACCTGCTGCCAAGGGATGCGGTGATCGCCGACTGGCGCTACGATCCCGGATCCGAACAGCGCAATGCGTTAGAGATCTTCCAGAAGGGAGGTCATCCAGCGCTCGGGGCTGCCTGGTACATGCCGGAGAATATACGCGGATGGGCGCTCCAGGCGATCGCGAACCGCGCGATCGGAACCATACAGACGACATGGGCCGGCTACGATAGCAGAGAGTCCCTGCTGGAAGACGAATATCGGCAGTTCACAGCCTTTGTCCTGGCAGCTGAATATGCCTGGAGCGGAACGCAGCTCCATCCGCGACCGGAGACGCCGGAGCCATTATCGCCGGCTCCAAATCTGCTGCCCTACTCGGCGTCCGACATATTTGCCAGCGCCTACCGCGATCTTCCGACAACCTCCCCAAGCCGTACCGGCTGGTATCTCGACCTTCGCGGGGCTGCGAACGTAAGCCTCGTGGATTCCGCTGATTCGACCGGCTTTGTATCCCATTACTCGGCGACGCCGGATCACACACCGCCTCCGTCGGCACGTGCTGCGCGACCGGCGTCAAGCTCCGTGGAACCTGGCGCTACGGCGATCGGCATGCGCGTCCACTTCGCCGGATCGCACTACGGCGGAATCCTTCTACGCGGCCTGCTTGGGCCGGAGCGCTCGACGATCGGTAAGGCAGTGCCCGGCTCGATCGCCCTGCTGGTGGGAGCTAAGGCACGCGAGTTACTCTTTGTCCATGCGACGCTTTGCGGCTTCGAGACAGGACTGCCAGTCGCCGCATATGTGCTGGACTATGCTGACGGTCAGAGCGTCGAGGTGCCGCTGCGGTATGGCCGTGAGATCCGCGCCCTGGATGATGAATCTCCGGAGCGATCATTGACCGCTGTAAGGCTGCTCGTTCCGCGATCCGGATTTGCACTGCATGCACTGCGTTGGCGGAACCCCCACCCGAATCTTACGATAAAGCGGATTCGATTCCGATCGGTAAGTCCGCTCGCATCACCTGTCCTCTTTGCGATCACCGGACTACGATAGTGTAGCTGCCCGAGGGCTGCGGCGTAGCAGGAATAGAGACTGCGTTTGTCTAAGGATTTCGCGTTCGATGCAGGTCGGTTCGTGCCTCTTGTCCGGCAGGCGCGTGCCATGCGCTCGTAACTTAACATCCGACATTGCTGATGCCCGAAACGCGCCGAGCATCTCGTCCAGAAATGAGAACCCATCATGAGCTATCGTGCGCTGATCGTGTGGGGCGGTTGGGACGGCCATGAGCCCGGACCGGTTGCCGAGATCATTTCCAGGCAGTTGTCGACGAAGGGCTTCGACGTCGAGGTCGCCGACACGCTCGACGCGTTCAAGGACGAGGCGAATCTGAAGTCCCTCAATCTCATTGTCCCGATATGGACGATGGGAAAGATCGCTGGAGACCAGTTGAGCGGGGTTGCCGCTGCCGTGAGCTCGGGTGTGGGCATCGGCGGATGCCATGGAGGGATGTGCGATTCGTTTCGCGATGCGACCGAGTGGCAGTTTATGACCGGCGGCCAGTGGGTGGCGCACCCTGGAAACGCGGGAGTCACCTACACTGTCAGGATCACTAACCCGGACCACTTCATAATGCAGGGCTCGTCCGAATTCCAGGTGACCTCTGAACAGTACTACATGCACACCGACCCGGCGAATAGAGTTCTCGCGTCGACCCGATTTCCGTCACCGGGAGGAGAAGGTCCCCACGCTGCAAACGGCGATGTCGATATGCCCGTTGCCTGGACGAAAATGTATGGGCAGGGCCGCGTGTTCTATAGTTCCCTCGGGCATGTGGCGGCTACCGTCCGCGAGCCCGATCCGCTGCGTATTCTGACTCGGGGGCTGCTCTGGGCAGCGCATGCGGAAGATCTTGCATAACATGTCCGGGATCGACTCCGAATCGCTCTAGCTCTGGAGGATATCGGTCCCAGAGCGACGAACGAGCAACTCAGTTGTAACTATTCTGTGACCGCAATACTACCGAAAGCTTGGCAGCCACGTCGATCTCGAACTGGACCAGGAGGCTTGAAATGCATAACCAGACTGAGCAGCCGTACATGCACCATGCGCTTTCCGGAGAGCAAGGCGTCGGCATCTTCGTTATTCCAGATCTGAACAGTGACGAACAAGACCCGGTAACTGTTGTGGAAGTCTCAGATATCGACTATTTGCGGTGCGTGAAGCGCGGCAGCCGGACACTGGCGTTCAAATGGATACCTGCCATGGAGTACGCAAAGATCACTGCAACGCAATGTGGTGGTCCCTGCGCATCGGGGTGCAGTCACAACTGCGTATGCTGGCTTGGGAACTGCATCAGTGCGACGAACCCTATTGTAAAAGATCCGCCCACGAGCTACGATCAGGTCACTGAGCAAACCGACTAAGGCATCTTACTACCAGCTTCGCATTGCACGTCGACGTAGATCATGCTGATCCGATCTGAGCCCCGGTCGCATCGCTTGCGGAGTGTTACTGTCGGATGAGATTGCCACTAACTACCGGCTCCGAGCGTCGGCGTGCCACGAAACGATGTCCGGCTGAAGTCCAGCGGCCGCAATCCATCTATCGTCAGGTGCAACCACGGCGCACGTAATCGCCGTTGGCCGGCTACAAAGCGTGATTAGCTCCCTGCCCGTTTCCGCGTCCCATACCCTTACCGTTCCATCCTCGGAGCCCGTGATGATTCGATTACCGTGGTGTGAGAACATCGCGGATAGAACGGCGCCGGACTGACCGTGCAGCGTCAGAATTGGCCGGCGGGTTGAGAGATTCCAGATCGTCGCGGTCTTATCCCAGCTTCCCGTTACCGCAGATTTTCCATCCGGCGCGAAGGCAACGGACGCCATGATTCCCCCGTTCCCGTTCAATGTCCCGATGATCTCTCCCGACTTTGCATCCCACAGAGTAGCCGTACCATTGCGATTCGCGGTAAGTAGCCGTGTGCCGTCGGCCGACATGGCTACGGAGTAGACGGCTCCGGCGTGGTCATCGCATATGAGGAGTTGCAGTCCGGTCCTTGCGTCCCACACGATCATTTTGCCGTCCTGGCTGCCGGTGGCGATGCGGGCTCCGTCTGGAGAGATCGCCACGCAATAGACAATTCCCTGGTGCCCTTTGAGGGTATTCAGCAGACCGCCGGTCCGGGCATCCCACACCCTTGCGGCGCCATCGGAGCTTCCCGTAACCACTCTGGTCCCGTCTGACGAAATGACCGCCGCCCGGACTGCATCCGTGTGGCCTGCAAAGGTCCGCAGCGGCGCTCCGGACCGTGCGTCCCAGAGGATCGCCGTACCGTCGTCACCACCGGAAAGGATTCGCCCTCCGTCACGGGATACATCAAGCGATGCGACAGTACCTATATGACCGCGAAAGTGCATGCTGGTCTCCGGTGCACAAGAGTCCCAAACCCTGGCTGTCTGGTCGGCGCTCCCCGTGATAATCCGTTTGCCGTCGCCGGAGATGGCGACCGTGAGCACGGAGCCGCCGTGTCCCCTCAGAGTCCTCCGAGCGAAGCCGGTGCGGCCATCCCATACGACAGCCGTCTTATCGGTCCCGCCTGTAACAATGCGTTCTCCATTCGCTGAAACCGCCATCGATAGAATGGGAGATTTACTTCCGCGGAAGATACCAACACACCGTCCCGTCCTCGCGTTCCAGACCCGCACAGTCTTGTCCATGCTGCCGGTGACTATTTGCGTGTCTTCGCTCCGTAACGCAACCGATGTAACCCCACCGGTATGTCCGGTAAACCGCTGGAGCTGCTGCCCTGTTGCGATGTTCCAGAGGATCGCGGTCCCGTCATTGCTTCCCGTGACGATAGAGAGACCGTTGTTCCTGAATGCTATCGAAAAGATAGGCCCGTTGTGCCGGCGCAGCGTTACGAGTCGGCGGCCCGTGGAGATATTCCAGACATCGGCGGTACCGTCGGCGTATCCCGTCGCGATGCTTCCGCCATCCGCGGAGACCGCGACCGAATATACCGGCCCGCCTTGCCCGTGGAATGGCATGAGCACTCGACCGGTGCCCGCATCGCACACCGTCGCGATACCATCCCTGCCGCCGATCGCGATGCGCGTCCCGTCTCCTGACATGGCGATTGCGGTGATCCTATCCCGCGGTCCTGTAATGCGATGGATGAGCCGGCCGGTACCAGGATCCCAAAACCTCACGCTACCGTCATCGCTTGCGGTAACTGCCGACCCGTCGGCCGAAAATGCTGATGCAAGAACGGCGCCGTCGTGGCCCGCGAGCGTGACTAGATTCTGGTGACTTAAGGCGTACAGGTAGGTCCACTCGAACGCTCGGTCCTGATACGACGCCGTCTCATTCAGGATCTCGTCCACGAGACCGGCGTCATTTCGATTCCACGCCTCACCTGCACGATAGATATCCGCATCGTAGAGAAGATGCGACTCATGATGGAGAGCGGCAGTCGCCGCGCGACGCGCCAGATCGGCGCTCCGACTCGCACTCAACGCAAAGAGTGACAATGCGGCGAACACGGAGACAATCGCCGCGGATACGAGAGAGGCGCGTATAACACCGGAGCGATAGGCATGAGCCTGCCTTCTCGCTTCGGAGTCCGGCATGTGCTCGCGGACCCATGACAAATCAAAGCAAGTTGCGTAGATGCGATTACGCACCACCATTCGACGGCCCTCTGTCCGGACTATGCCGGACAGGAGGAGCACATCGATAAGCCTGTGGTTTTGCGACTCGGCGACGGCCCCTCGCCGCAGAACCTGCCGATACAGAGTAAGCAACGCCGGCGTATCTTCCGAGCCGCGCAGCAGACGATCTGCGACGAAGTTGAGATTGTCCTCCTGCTCTCTGACCTCGGCTGAGAAGAAGAGGCGGCTACAAACACGATCGACATCGTCACCGGAAACGATACTCGGCACGTCGCGAATGATGCGGCACAGGCGCTGCGTAAGGAAAGGATGACCACCGGTCCAATAGTACACCCGGCCCAACAGCGCGGTTCCCACAGCCCGATCCCTGCCCAGGCCCGGTTCGAGCGCGGCGACCTCGGCCGTGGAGAAGTCACTCAGCTCGATCCTAGCGCCTACATTGAACGGAGTCAGCCGGGGATCTTCTATCAATTCGCAGGGCAGGGCGGTTCCGATCAGGCAGAACGACAGGCGCGCAAACTCCGGATCGTGCGCGCGGCGGTTATAGCTGTTTCGTATGGCTGCGAAGAAATCGTCCGTGGCAAATGGAAGCGCGCGAATCTGGTCAATCTCGTCGATGAACACGACGAGAGGCGCGGCGCTTGAGTGAAGCAGGTGGCGCAGCGTCGCAAGCCATTTCTGGAGCGGCGTCGTCTGCCGGCACTTTAGCCAGTGCTCTTCGGCCTCGCTCTCCATTCCAACGCGTTCGCCCAGCTGGAGCGCCAGACTGAAATACCACTGCTCTCGCGTCACGTCTTCGTGGCCGATCGAGTTCAGGTCGAGAATTGCGACCCGTACGCCGGTTTCCTGAAGCCGGGCGCCCACGTGCACCATGAGCGACGATTTACCCATCTGGCGGCTGGACAGGATGTAACAAAATTCGCCCTGCCGCAGTAGCGCGAACAGCTCGTCGTCGGCGCGACGGCGGATATACGATGGAGCATTGAGTGGAAGCGTTCCGCCCGGCAGGAAAAACGGCGCTAGAGGCGATGCGGTCACTGCAGCACCCTGCCGAGGTATTCTCGATAGAGGGTGCACCTGAAATGCGCGTCACGACATGAGCCGCCTGACAGAATTCCGCCGGCCCGCAAGCGTAGATAAGTTTCCGGTGAGATCGGAAGCTCACCGCGCAGCACCTGACGGATCGAGGTTGTCAGCGCTGCATCTCCGGTGATTCCGACCCGTATTCGATCGAGATGTTCACCGAAGCCGGTATCGTCGCGATGCGCGGCCAGCCACAGCTCCGACAGAGTGCGCGAGAAAGCGGTCATCTCATAGAGACATAACCGAGTCAGAAAGGGATGGCCGCCGATCCACGCAAACAACTCACGGAGATCGTCGTCGGAGGTCACCGGCGAACCGTACCGTTCGTTTAGTTCCGCCACCTGTTCGAGCGTAAAATCCTGAACTGTAATGCGCGTGCCCACATTGAACGGCGACTGGTTCAGGTTGGTAATGAACAGATGGGCTTCCGTGGAGTAGACAAGAACCAGCGAAAAGCGTGACCATGGGGAGTTCGCGTTCAAGACTCGCGCGTTGTACCAGGAGCGGAACAGGCCGAACACGCTGCTCCGATAGTCACAATCGAATATGGCGTCCGCCTCATCGATCGCCCACACGATTGGCGCGGCTATCTGGGCGAACGCAACCTTGCGAAGAAACCGTTCGAAGTTCGTGCCGGGAGATAGCTGAGGCGACCAGTTATCGGCCGGTGACTGGTTTACCTCCAGTTGATCCGCGATGTTGTTCGCAAGCGTAAGGTAAAAAGTATCGAGCGTCTCCTTGCCGGCAGGCTCGATGGTCTGAAAATCGGTTACAACCACTGCGGCACCGGCCTGTCGCGCCTGCTCAAGTCCCCTTGCCAGCAGTGAAGACTTCCCACCCTGGCGCGGCCCCTTGATACAGATAATTCCGTCGTAGCGCGCGACTCCCGCATGGAACAGCGCATCCTCCTCGCGTCGGATATATAATCGGGAATCGAGCGGCATCGCCCCACCGACCGGTTCGATCCTTCGAAAGTCTTCGGGAACTTCCGGCACGAATATGGGTGCGGTACGAGGAATGCGACCGTATAGCTCGGTCATTTTCGCCGGCGGACGAACCATCAGGTCCGCGCGGAGGCTGTCCCGATACTCCTCGTAGAGCCGGGACGCCTGCAGATAGTTTTCCGTCTGCATGAGCAGCTCCATCAGCCGTACGTGAAGGTCATTGGCAGGCTCGCCTTCGGCCACCAGCCGGCGAAGAAAGCGCCTTGCACCGGGAACGTCGGACTGTCGACAAGCCGATCGCACCATCAATTGAAGGATCTCGAGGTACTTGTCGCGGAATGCGGCCCGGTGGATTGCGACCCAGGGTTCGTACCAGTCCTGCAACAGCGAGCCGTTGTATAGCTCGACCGCTGCTCTTAGCCCGGCATCGTCCTCCGATCTGCTCTCCCACGCCTGTAGAAATCTAACCGTATCGAGGTCCACACTGCAAGCGTCGAGCAGAAGGCTACCGGACTTGGCGATGAGCCGGCTCCCATGGTGACCCATGGCCTTGCGTAACACGGGCACGGTGTGCCCGAGGCTGTCCAGGCTTCCGGTTTCCGGCCAGAGCTGGGCAGCAACCCACTCACTGCTTAGAGCCTTGTCAGCGTGCAGCGCGAGGAGAGCCAGGAGCTGCAAAGCTTTACGGTGGTCCCGCAAGCCCGGTAGTTCGTTCTGGCCGGACATCGCCGCAAACGGGCCGAATAGTCTCAACCGCATTTGAATCGATTCCGGCGCCGACATGGTGTGGTCCTCTCAATCGGAGATCAACGCCTGGATTATATCCCGGAAGCCGCAGTCAACAGTAGTTTTTCATCAATATTTCATTTCGCCGCGGAAATCGGCGGTGCGGCCGGCTCGCGCATGAATCTTCGCCGCGAATTTGCCGGGTGAGCATGATTGGCCCGCATAATCAACATACCGGATCGGGGGCGATATCTGTCGCGCCGCGGACTCGTCCTCGATACGGCTGAGGAAACAAATGCCGCGTTGGTCTTCGACGCCCAGGCTTGTAGAGGTTCCTGGTACGAGAGAACAGGGAGAGTTCGGAAGGATCGCACGATGTCCACGCCAATAGTGAAAACGATCTGTGTTGAACTAACCAGACAGGAGGTTGCCTTTCTGCTATGCGTGCTGCTGACCGCCCCCGACCGACAAGCCGACGATCTCATCGCGCTATTTTCAGACGCGTACCACGGCTCGCGCATTGCCGTATTTGAGATCGAGCCGGAAGAGATCGATTTTTCGCGACGAGCAGGATTCCGTCGTGAAGATCACGAATTCGATCTTTGCGCGCAGGGCGCATCCGGTCCGCGGATAGGGTAGAAGCCCACCTGCTTCGTGCTCACACAATTTAACCTTCTTTCAGCCCGAATTGCGGACGACGGGCACGGTATTGGAAGGAGGCGTTATGGATTCCTCGGTCCCCAACCCGGTCCGCACCCTGCCGGACCAGCCCGATCTTCGTTTTCTCAAGGATCAGGCGCGCGATCTCCTGCGCGTCGGCGGCGCCCAAAAGCTGAGCGAAGCACAGTTCCGCATCGCGCGCGACTACGGCTTCGCAAGTTGGCAGAAGCTCAAGGCGCACGTGGAGTCGCTCGGACGCTTCGGCCGGCTGAAGGCTGCGATCGAAGCGAACGACATTGAGGCCGTTCAGCGGATGATGATGGATCACCCCGAACTGCATACCGCGCCGCTGGGCTACAACAAGAACGGCCCGTTGACCTGGGTCGCGGAGTGCCGGGTCCCGCGGGTAGCTCCCGATGAAACCAGGCTGGCAATGGCTCGCTGGATGATCGAAAACGGCTCGGACGTTCACCAGGGCGGCGACGGGCCGTTGATGCGTGCCGCTCTCGATGATGATCGAATACCCATGATGGAGCTGCTGGTCCGGCACGGAGCCGATGTCAACGCGGAGTGGGCCGGTTTCTATCCCATCATCTGCGCGCCGTGCGAAACGCTGGCGCCGGCGGCGCTGCGTTGGCTGCTTGCTCACGGCGCCGACCCACATCAGGTCTCCTCGAAGTACGGCAGCCCTCTCTCCATGGTGATCGGCACGTATTCAAGAGGAAAGCCCGACGCGAAGCACGGATGCCTGGAAGCCTTTGTCGATGCAGGATTCACCCTGCCCGATACTCCCATAATGGCGTTTCACCGCGGTCGCGTCGACCTTCTAGATCAGTTCCTCGCGGAAGACCCCGCCCTCCTATCGCGTCGGTTCTCCATTGCGGAGATCTTTCCACCAGAACTTGGCCTGGACGCGAACGGCGGACTGCACCTTACGCCCATCCGTGGGACGACACTGTTGCACCTGGCGATCGAGTATGAAGAGATGGAGATTGCTCGGTGGCTTCTGCAGCGCGGCGCCAACGTAAATGCATTGGCAGCGGTAGACGACGAGGGCTTCGGCGGGCACACTCCGCTCTTCCACACCGTGTTGACGCTCGGACGGCGAGGCGAAGAAAGGGCGAGACTTCTGCTGGACCATGGCGCCGACCCGAACACACGGGCGACGCTGCGTAAACAGCTCCAGGACATGGGGGATCCGGAGTTAGAAAAGATGTACGAGTTCCACGACGTGACGCCAACAACCTATGCGCGCCAGTTTCAGGGGCCACAGTGGGTGAATGAGGCTGCGTTGGCCGCTATCGCGGCGGTCGGCGGCATTTAGCCCGGCCGCCTGATTGCTCAACGCCTCAAGGTCCGGCTTTGCGCCGGGCCTTGAGGCTGTGGGATAAGCGCGTGACGTGATCACCATAGACCGGTTTGCGATTACTTTCTACGGACAGGCGGACAGACCGGTCGTTCCCTTATGACACTTGATCGTGCCGGACACGGGGATTGCCGGCAGTGCAAGGTGGTGTACTTCACGAGTTCACTGTACGAAAGGACATGGCGCCACGCCTGGGAACCTTGCAGAATCTGACCAACATTAAGTAGACAAATAACGGCATAAATTGATATTGGTGGTATAATTGGGGCAAAGGAGGCAGCCGATGCGACGCGAACGAACTGACTATGAACGCCTATCGGACAACGCGGTACTGTTGTCTCTCTGGTCGATGGCGCAGGAGCGAAACGGCCACGAGGCCGTTGGCGATCGATTGAAGATGATGAAACTGGCGTTTCTGGCCGCATATCCGCTTTATTGGGACCGCGTGAAGGCCCTAAATCTCCGCTTTTACCGCTATACCTGGGGGCCGTACACCGAGCAGGTGAGCGATAGTTGGGACGATCTCCGCGCCCGCCACCTACTAGGTGAAGAGGAACTTTTCTACGTTACAGAAGAGGGAGAGCGCCTGGCGACCAGCTTCTCGCATGAAGTACTAGGACTCGAACGGAATAAGCACATTCGGTACAAAATAGAGGACGTCGTCGAAAAGTATGGCGCGCTGGCCACGCAAAGTCTGCTCGACGAGGTCTACGGAATGTATTGCTATACATTGGGCTCACCTGGGAAAAAGCATCAAGTTAAGGCCGTCCAGCCTCGACAGGAGTTCACGGGCTTGCTTGAGCCAGGCGAGGCGGGTCAATCCCTCTACATCCCTCCCGGATGGCAGGTTACTCTGGAGCTTGCATTTGATCCGGACGCCTTGCACAACTTACAACGCGGTGTAGAAGACACCTGCTCGGGACGCGTATATGGCTGGGACGCGCTTGGCACCGATGTATGAAGTGCGGTTCAGCAGGCAGTTCGTTCGAGCTACGAAAAAGGAAGACATTGCCGCGTTAAAGACGGCGCTTTAGGAGATCGTCTCCAATCCCTTCACAGGACGCGACACTCATCCGCTGTCCCTCGAATGGGCAGGCTTTCGTGCTGCCGACTACGTCCGAGGCAAGCGCATTATTTATCGTGTTTGTGAAGAATGCGTTCAAAAGCATCAGGAGGAGATCCGGCCGCTCCAGTGCTGCAGCGAGCAAGAGGCCGGCAGGCTCGTCATTACGTTCATCGATTTTGGCGACTATCATGCAAGTGCCGGGCGAAGGCGTCTTCGCCCGGCACTTGCATATGAAATACAGATTGCTGATGGCGGATCCGGTTACGAGGACAGCGACCCGCAGTAGACTGAGAGCGTCCGATCCCCGCCGGGTACTACTGGGCACATCATATGCTCGCTTCCATGTAATGCCGAAGGTGGGGGTCGAACCCACACGAGGTTTCCCTCAATGGTTTTTGAGACCACCGCGTATGCCATTCCGCCACTTCGGCTTTCGGGCGTATTATACGGGAAAACGGGAGACCTGTCCAGTCATGACTCGATTTCGATTGGCTTGCAGGTGGGAGGCTCGGACTACTGGCGCTAGTGGGCCGATCGGACGAGTCGAACCGGTCGGACCAGTGGGACTTGCGAGGCTGGTCTTGCTATTCGTCGTTTCGGCGAAAGAGCAGGAACGCAGGGCCGGCGTCCTGGGGGGCGCCCGGCGCTCGCCAGGAGTGGGCGAGCCGATACTCGTGATCCAGATGCCCGCCGCCGGGCAGCGCCCGTTCGAACTGCTGCAGGTCCTGCCACTCGCCGGAGCGCAGCAGGACCCAGTCCGGATGGTATCGCCGCCAGAGCTCGTGATACGGGGATCCCGAGCCGGTCTGATAGAGTCCCAGAACTTGTGGCGAGACCAGCCCGACTGTGTCCAGCACTCGCAGTCCGCTATAGTAGCCGATGTAGCCGATCGGCTCAAGCATCACGGTCTGATTCGGTCGTCCGTTCGTTTTCAGCCACTCGCCGATCGGGATTCGGAGATCGTCCTCAGCGCGCTGCGAGTCCCGAAGCGTCCGCGTAACGCGCGGCACCATCAAAATGGCAAAGGTACAACCGACGACCAGGAGGCCCAGCGATGCCGCCGCCAACCTGCCGGCCGGGACCACAACCCGGCCTCGGCTGAGGACGGTCTCCGCAACGGTTTCCCATCCCAGCCAGGCGATGAGGTAGAAGACGGGAGTTGGCGGGAGAAAGTACCACCCGAACAAGAACACTTTTGAGAGCGCCATCCCTCCATAATAGACGATCAGCCAAGCGAGCATGGGCCGAACGCGCGGCTCGGCCGAAGGGAACAGGAGCAAGCGGGAGCGGCCGCCCTGCTTCTCCCCCCCAAATTTGGGGGCTGGGGGGCGCAACTCAGACTTGCGGCTCACAGGCTCGCCATCTCCCCCAAATTTCGGGGACGGGGGGCGTGACTCGATATCGCTGGTGGTCGCGCGCTCATCTCTCCCAAGTTTCGGGGCCGGGGGGCGCATCCCAAAGTTGGGGTACGGGGGCCGATTCTCGATCTCCCGACCGGGGCGGCGAACAGTGGCCAGGAGCGCCATCACCTGTACCAGGAACGTTATGAGCGCGCCGGCGGATAGAAAGGCGTTCAGCGGATTGTGCGTCATGATCCGAAGGAACGGCGTCAGATTGGGAAACAGTGCGGAGTTATGCCAACCGTATACGATCAGCTTCGCTCGGAGTGACGTCGGAATCGGGGAGCCGAACGCCGCGGTCGCGAATACGAGCCACGGCGCGATGAGCAAGCCATAGACCGCTAGCCCTTTGACCGGTGGCCTGGTATCTCGCCAGTGACAGCCTATGTAGAGAACGGCGGCCAACATCGCGCCGTCTATCCGAAGCAGAGTCAGCACCGCCGCGGCGATCCAGGCGCCAATGGTCTTTCCTTCTGCCCAGAGCGACCAGGCTCCGATGCACGCGCACGCAACCAGGCCTGCCTCCATGCCCTTAACCGACTCGACGAGATTGAGCGGCGCGACGGCCAGGCACAGGCCCGCGCCTATCCCGGCAACAGGACGACCGAGCGTGCAGGCTAACCGCCATACGAAGCAGATTGAGGCCGCGTCCGCCGCGACGGCAACGAGCTTACCCGCGATGATGGGATCGAGCCGGAGACGCACGAATAGAGCGAGGAGAAGGGTGTAGAGCGGCGTGGTGGTTCCGAGGACCGGCTCACCTGGATTATAGGCGAATCCCGATCCTCGAGCGATATTCTGCGCATAGCGCAGCGTGATGTAGAAGTCCTCCTCCGTCGCATGCGTGGTGAAGATCAAGTAGAGCCGCGCAGCCACTGTCAGCAGGACAACTACGGCCACGATCGCGCGGAATACCCCGTTGAGACGAAACGGCTTCTGCGAGGCGGCGCTCGTATCTCCAGAGGTACCGTGCGGCGAGGGATACTCCGGCGTTCTCACGTCCCAGTCTGTGGGGGCGCGGCTGAGAGGGCTGGGAGGTCGGCCGGAGCGTCAACCAACGCGTCTCGCGACAGGCCGGCGCTTAGCGATCGGTTGCCGGGCGCCTGCATTTCGGAGCCTCCAGCGGCGGCCGGCGGCCACGAGAACCGGGCCCGTCCGACAGCAGTCAAACGCCCGGGTTCGCACCGGACCTCGTCGATCCAGATCGGGATATCGAGTCTGCTTACGTCCAGACTCAGGGCATCATTGACCTTCTGCTCAAGGATTTCGACGACCGCGCGCGGAAGATCGATTCCGAGCGTCGCGGAGCGACAGTCGAGCAGGACCCGGACCCCATTCTCAACGCGTGGAATCGCTTCGATCGAGAATGGAAACGGGAGGATTGAGATGAGAGCCTTGCCCGAAACGCGCGCTTTGCCGGAGAGCAGGGCGATATGGAGCCCGCGAACCGGCGCCTTATCCGGCAGGCTTGCCGTGACGAACCGGTTGAGGTTCGCTTCCGACATGACCGCTCTTACGCGAGTTTCACCTGCCGTCACTCCGGCATCTGGTGCGCCGGCCGAAAGCTGGATCCTGATATCGCCGCCCTCCAGGTGGACCTCGTCGATCACGAGATCGTCCTGGAACTGAACATCCGTTAAGTCCAATCGAGCGCCGCCGACAGCTATCGTCGCGCATCCGTCCGAATCACTCGTCATTTCCGGTCCTTATTCGCGTGCTCGTAGTTACACGCCGCG
>JBBQVV010000111.1:0-17335 GCA_038211235.1 Chthonomonadales bacterium
CCCGGACTCTCCGGACGGTTACGTGCGACTGATCGCGGCCATAGAGCGCCCGAAGTTCGCCGTCCATCTGGACCCGGCCAACATGATCAGCAGTCCGCGGCGTTACTACAGCAATGCCGAGTTCATCCGTGAATGCTTCGCAAAGTTGGGTCCGTACATCAAGACATGCCACGCGAAGGACATCGCCCTCGCTGGTCGCATGACGGTCCACCTGGACGAAGTAAGGCCGGGATTGGGAGGGCTCGATTATGCGGTTTTCCTGCGAGAGTTGGATCGGCTCGACGGCGACATACCCCTGATGCTGGAGCACCTGTCCACCCCGGAGGAGTACAGCTTGGCCGTCCAGCACGTGCGAGCGGTCGCTTCCGCCGAAGGTATTGCGTTTTGAGCACCGGACTCCGAAACGGCG
Source organism: Chthonomonadales bacterium (assembly GCA_038211235.1). GTDB lineage: Bacteria > Armatimonadota > Chthonomonadetes > Chthonomonadales > Chthonomonadaceae > DATGJU01. Next base: position 410 of record JBBQVV010000111.1, read on the forward strand.
CGCGCCGTTTGCCTGGCAGATTAATTCGTTTGTAGTTGAACGGCCGATCGGTATCGAATCTATTGACTTCTTTCCAGCAATCGCTTATAATTTTGCCAACGCTGGCAAGTTTTGTCTCTAACGTGGGCAAATATTGCGAGGATAGCCTTTAGTAATAGGAGGAGGGCACGATGGGATGTTGCCGAAGCGGGCCTCTGCGGCCCGCTGGGGAAACGTTGGGGAAACTGCTGTTATCCCTGTTGGCGGTGATAGGGTTGTTAATGCCCTCATGTGTTGCGTTTGCGCAGGATTCGTCGGGCAGCGGAAGCTCCGAAGCGATCGCCCTCCCCGCCTTTCACCAGGACCAGATCACGCTGATCTGGGTCGTACTGGCTTCCGGAGTAGTCTCCGTGCTGATGGGAGTCTACTGGTATCGGTCGGTGGCTGCCAAGAGCGCGGGAACGGCCAAGATGGAGGAGGTCGGCAAGGCCATACGCGACGGAGCCAATGCGTACCTCTCTCAACAGGTCCGCGCGATGTCCGTTCTCGTTGTGATCGTCGCTGCCGGGCTGTTTTTTTTGTACTACAAGCAAGCAAATTTGGGCTACGGGCTAAGGGAAGCGGCCGGCGTAGCGATTTTCTTTGTGCTTGGTGTCGTTGCGTCGTACCTGGCAGGGTACATCGGAATGGGCATGGCCACGATCGCCAACCAGCGAACCGCGGACCAGGCGCGCCGCACGTTTAAGGGCGCTCTCGAAACGGCGTTTCAAGCGGGAGCCGTCTCTGGAATGATGACGGTTGGCCTCGGCCTCATCGGCGCATGCCTCGTCTTCTTGATCTACAAAGAGAAGGCGATGCTGATCCTCGTTGGCTTCGGATTTGGAGGGTCGCTCGCCGCGCTATTCATGCGCGTGGGCGGCGGTATCTTCACCAAGGCAGCGGACGTGGGCGCGGACCTCGTGGGCAAAGTAGAGGCCGGAATTCCCGAGGACGATCCGCGGAACCCCGCCACGATCGCGGACAACGTTGGAGACAACGTAGGTGACTGCGCTGGCATGGCCGCGGACGTGTTCGAGAGTTATGAGGTTACGCTTGTCGCCGCCATTATTCTTGGCGCATCCATCATTCCCGCGGCAACCTGGGGCGCAAGCGACCTGATGCGCGCCAGCGCACTCCAGTTAGTGATGTATCCGCTGATCGTCCGAGCCGTCGGCGTGCTGGCCTCAATCGTCGGCGTGTTTGCCGTCAAGGGCCAGGACCGCGCCGATCTCGACCCAATGCAGCCCATCAATACAGGCTTTCGTGTCTCAGCAGCCGCAGCCACGATCCTGTTCGGCATCGGATCCTATTGGTACTTCAAGAATGGCGTTCTGATCCCAAGCAGCGGCGGCGACCAGACGTACGAATGGTGGCGGTTCTTCCTCTGTACGTTTGCCGGCATCGTGCTGGCCATGGTCATCGGCTGGCTTACTGAGTATTTCACCTCGACCGAAAAGAAGCCCGTGACCGAGATCGCATACAACTCGCGCACCGGTCCGGCGACAATGATCATTGCGGGATTCTCATACGGGCTGGAGAGCTCGGTGTGGTCCGCGGTCGCCATCGCGGTCACTCTGCTGTTCGCGCTTGCGATGTTCCCCGGTAATCCATTGCTAGCGGCCTACGGTATCGCGCTCTCGGGTCTCGGCCTGCTGTCCACCACGGGATACATCCTGGCAATGGACACTTTCGGTCCCATTACCGATAACGCGAACGGCATCTTTGAAATGTCTGGCGTGCTGGAAGAGGATCGCGAACACAACCGCGAGGTAGCGACGGGCGGCCTGTCCGGCGACCGCATCGTCGGCCGGCTGGATGCGGTTGGCAATACGACCAAAGCCCTGACCAAGGGCTTCGCGATTGCGACCGCCGTGATCGCCGCCGTAGCGCTGTTCCGGTCGTTCATGACCGGCGCGCATCTTCTGCCTCCCTCGGACGTACACATGCTGGCCGACCAGCTTGCACAGCATAAGATATTCGGTATCCCGCTTGATGTGCCGGAAGTCTTCGTCGGACTGCTGATCGGCGGTGCAGCTCCATTCCTGTTCTCGTCGTTCGCGATCAACGCTGTCGGACGCGCCGCTTACCATCTGATTGAAGAGGTGCGACGCCAGTTCCGTGAGGACCCGGGAATTATGCTTGGCACCAGTAAGCCAGACTACGCCCGGTGCGTAGCTCTGGTGACCGCGGCCGCCCAGAAGGAGCTGCTCGGACCCGGCATCCTAGCAATCGCCCTGCCAATTCTCGTTGGATTCGGTCTGGGTTTCCGGCAGCCGGACATCGGCGCCGCAGCGCTCGGGGGCTATCTGGCCGGGGCCATTGTTTCCGGGCAGCTGATGGCGGTACTCCTGTCCAACTCGGGCGGGGCCTGGGACAACGCTAAGAAGAAGATTGAGGACGGACTCTTCGGTGGGAAAGGGACTGAGAATCATAAGGCGGGGATTATCTGCGATACCGTCGGAGATCCGTTCAAGGATACCGCCGGGCCGGCATTGAACCCGCTCATCAAGGTCATGAACCTCACCGGTATATTGATCGCGGGGATTGTAATCCAGGATATCTCATTGGCCGCTCGCCTCACGGTCGTAATTGTATCCGGTATTGCACTGACCGGCGCCGTGATCTTCAGCAAACGCGGTTCGATCGTAAACGAGGAGAGCATGCGAGACGCCAATCGGCCCGCCGCCGAGACACCAGTCGCGTAGCCCAAATTACGTACAGTGACTGCATCCCGTTGGGGTACGCGCGCGCCGAATGTTCATCCAGAGATCGGGCAAACGGACACCCAGAGCGTATCCTGGAACAAGACGACCCATGCGGGCCGTCTTGTTCTTGTTTAACAAGGGATCAAGGGAGAAAGCGATGAGCCGACTATACAGCAGCATGATTTTGGGAGGCGCCGGGTTGAGCGTACTGCTTGCCGCTCGCGAGAGGGCGCGGCAGCGGCGAAAGATGAAGTTCAATGGCACAGTTGCGCTGATCACGGGAGGATCGCGAGGGCTGGGACTCGAACTTGCCCGGCAGCTCGCGGACGCAGGCGCAAGACTGGCGCTCTGTGCCCGCAGTCTCGACGAGCTAGAGCGGGCCGGAGACGAGCTGCGCGCACGAGGTGCGGACGTATTCACCGCGCCCTGCGACGTCACCGACCGGCGGGAGGTCGAGGAGATCGTTCACACCGTGCAAGATCGATTGGGTCCAATCGACATTCTGATCAATAATGCCGGAACGATCCAGGTGGGTCCCCTGATAGAGATGGAGATCGAAGATTTCGAACAGGCGATGAAGGTCCATTTCTGGGCGCCGCTCTACATGACGCACGCGGTGCTGACGGGCATGCGACGCCGCGGCAAAGGCAGAATCGTAAATGTCTCATCGATTGGCGGCAAGGTCGGCGTGCCCCACCTCGCCCCGTATGTGGCAAGTAAATTTGCTCTCACGGGCCTCTCGGAAGCACTAAGGTCGGAGCTGACCGCGCAGGGAATCTACGTAACCACGGCCTGTCCTGGATTGATGCGGACGGGCAGCCACGTTCACGCTAGATTCAAAGGACAGAACCAGAAGGAGTACGCGTGGTTCTCGATCGGGAACGCTCTGCCGCCGCTTTCGATCGGCGTGCGTGAGGCGGCTGAGCAGATTTTGAGGGCCTGCAAGTTTGGCGACCCGGAGATCGTCTTCCCGTTGTCGGCAAAGGCGGCGGCGTTCTTCCATGGAGTCTTCCCAGGCGTGTCGAGCGACATTGCCGGGTTCGTGAACCGCCTGCTTCCCGGTCCTGGAGGCATTGGTCGAGGTCACGCGGCAGGCATGGACAGCCAAACGGCGCTTTCACCATCCTTGGTTACCCGGTTGATCGATGACGCGGCAGTCCGGAACAATGAGGCGCCGGCGACTTGAAGCCGAACTCGCACTTTGGGAGCCGGCTCCGCTAACGATCACTTTCGCGTACGCGCACACAGGAAACCGGATTCGATGCGCCGAACTTAGGTAAGTACCAGGGCTCGCAACGCCAGTCCAGGCGCTATGCCCTGGATTGCATGGGTGCCCTCAGCGACCGAAGACATCGAGAGGCATGCATGGTGAACAGACCCGATTCGCTCCGCGTCGAGACAGTGCTTCCGCTCGGCGCGTGGTTCAAAGACAAGCCCTGGAATCAGGTGTGGGTCCGCTGGTTCCTTGCCTATGCGCTGCTGCCTCTCGCCCTCGTCCAGTTCATCGATGAGCAGACGAACAATATTGCGTTCGGAGCCTGGTTCTTCGGACTCTATTTTGCGATCCTTTGGCTGGTGGTCCTCTTCATCGCGATGCGGCCCGGCAGGCCGGATGTTCGCTTACTGACGCAGGTCGCGCTCTTCACCGCCTTCGTCGGCGTCATCATAGTTATTGTGCTTCAAGGTTTTCCGCCGTTCAATGTGCTCTATGCGGGTACTCGTCTCGAGGGCGAGGTCGGTTATATTCCCCGCGTTCTCGGCTTCATCCTTGGAGTTGGCGTCGTCGAGGAGGGCACAAAGGCTCTGCCTATCTACCTATTGTGCTATCGGCGAAATTACGACGTGTCTCCTCTCATGTACTCCTACATCGGCGCCGTCAGCGGACTGGCATTTGGCGTTGCGGAGGCGGTGAACTATTCGTATCGGTACGCAAATGGACTTATGTACGGCCGGTTCGGTTTAGGCGCATTTGTAATTGCACAGTTTCTTCGGCTGATCAGCCTTCCACTACTGCACGCGTCCTGGAGCGGCATCGTCGGGTATTTCATCGGATTGGCACATCTCCATCGCGGCCCTGCACGCTCTCTAATCGCGTTTGGAATAGGAATTTCGGCGACTCTTCACGGACTTTACGACGCGCTGAGCGGCAGTTGGCTTGGACTTGGCGTGGCGGCCATATCACTGATCGTCTTCGTCGCCTACGTGCGAACGAGCAGCCTGATTTCACAGCAGCTTCACTTTGACTACCCATCCGGGCACACCCATGTGTCTTAGATCGTGAGCCCATCGTATGTCAGCTCATTTTGACGCGGTTCAAGAGCGAACGCTTCATGCCGCTCTCAATAGAATCATTCCCGAGGACGCCTATCCAGGCGCCTGGGAAGCCGGGTGCGGAGACTACATCCGAGCGCAGTTGGACGGTCAACTCTCCCACCTGCTCTCGATCTATCGCAACGGCCTCGACGGACTGGATGCGGAAGCCCAGCGTGAGTTTGCGCAGAGCTTCGAAGCCCTCAGCGCAGAGCAGCAGGACTCGCTGCTGAAGCGTATCGAAACGGACGACGTGTTCGCGGAGTGGCGGTGCTCTCCGAAGGCCTTCTTTTCCACGCTCGTGTTCCATGCCGCCGAAGGTTACTACGCGGACCCCGCCCAGGGCGGAAACCGCGATCGAATCTCATGGCGCATGATCGGTTTCCATGGCAAGTAAACTCCAATCCACGACCTTCTCGCATACAATCAGCTCAGGTAGGGAAATGAACCAATACGACGTGATCATCGTTGGCGCGGGAGCCGGCGGGGGCATTGCCGCCGCAGTGCTCTCTGAGTCGGGCAAACGGGTGCTACTGCTGGAGCGCGGAGGCTGGATCGACCTCGCCTCCACGGGACGAGACCACCTGCGTAATCAGAGAATCTCGCTGTATGGACACAACGCAGGTCCTGACATCGAGGGGAATCCGCGCGTCTACGTCGACGCGAGCGGAAAGGCGACTACGGTGAGGCCGCACGAGGGAGGCTACAACAACAATGCCGCGGCCGTCGGTGGCGGCACAACCGTGTATGGGGCACAGTCCTGGCGATTCATGGAGAAAGATTTCCGGATGGCAACTTCCTACGGCGTCCCGGACGGAAGCTCGCTCGCCGACTGGCCGATCACTTACGAGGAGCTCGAACCTTACTATGAGCGCGCGGAATGGGAGATCGGCATCGCGGGCGACGGCGAGGCCAACCGCTTTCAAGCGCCTCGACGACGAGGATATCCCATGCCGCCTGTTCCGCCGACGACGACGCATCACGCGTTGAAACAAGGCGCGGAAGCGCTGGGCTGGAATACTTTTCCGACACCGCTGGCGATCAACACGGCGCCGCGGGGTGGCCGGGCTGCGTGCATACAGTGCGACCACTGCGTCGGATTCGCCTGCCCTTCGAATGCTAAGAACGGCACGCAGAACACGATGATCCCTCGGGCGCTTGAGACACGTCTATGCGACCTGGTCGTGCACTCCATGGCGGAGCGAATCGATACCGACGCGCGCGGCAACGTTACGGGCGTAACCTATTTTGCTGAGGAGAACGGGCAAACGATTCGCCGATCGGCGACCGCGCACGCGGTGATCTCATCCGCAGGCGCCATCGAGTCCGCCCGGCTTCTGTTGAATTCGGCCGCGGACATGCACCCGCGCGGCCTCGGGAACGAATACGACATCGTGGGCCGCAACCTTCAGGGGCACTACTATCCCGGGGCGCAAGGGATGTTCGATCGCAACCTCTATGATGGACAGGGTCCCGGAGTATCGATCTCGACCTGCCAGTTCAATCATGGCAACCCCGGTATAATCGGCGGAGGTATGCTCGCCGACGAGTTTATAAAGCTGCCGATTATCTTCTGGTACCGTTGTAATCCCGGCGACATACCCAGATGGGGCCAGAAGAACAAGGACTGGATGCGCGAAGGCTATGGGCGATCGATACAGGTGATGGGTCCCGTCCAGGACATCCCAAACCCGGAGTGCAGGACCACCATCGACTCTGCCATACGGGATCGTTATGGCATTCCGGTCGCTCGCCTCTCCGGCACCACGCATCCCGAGACCGTGAAGACGGCGGAGTTCATGCGGCAGCGAGCCGTCGAGTGGCTGGAGGCTAGCGGAGCGGTGAAGATCTGGAGCTCGGCGCCCGTCCTCGGAATGAGCGGTGGGCAGCACCAGGCCGGCACCTGCCGAATGGGTGACGACCCGAAATCATCGGTAACGGATAAGTGGGGTCGCGTGCACGGCCACGATAACCTCTACTGTATGGATGCGTCACTGCACGTTACGAACGGAGGATTCAACCCGGTGCTGACAATTATGGCGCTCTCGTTTCGCTGCAGCGAGCACCTTGCCAGAAGTATGTAGACGCCAGCCGGAGTCGGCCGACAAGTTTACGATCCATGCGACTCCGTAAGGATTCGCTCCAGATCCCCGGCCCTCTTGCGCAGCGGATCTTTCCTGCCAGTCGACGCAATCCGAGCGTTGTCGGTAAGGTATCTCATGAAACTAAAACTCGACCTGCACCCGATATACAGCGACTCTCTCCGCATCGAACAGGCTCTTCAGGCGATCATTGACGAGGCGGTCGCCAAGCGTGCAACCGAAATAGAGATTATTCCAGGCAAGGGATCCGGAGCGTTGAAGAAGTCCGTACTGCGGTTTCTCGACCGTCCCGAGGTGAAAGCCCGATACCAGCGACTGGACAAGGATAGCGACAACTGGGGCCGCCTATTCGTATACTTCCGCCATGAGCGTCCCGAGCGACCGCCCACTTCGAGGCGGTCGCGCCCGCCCACCGTTAGCCTTCCATGCGCTTGCTGCCATGATCCGATTACGCTTCCCGAGCCGGACGAGGATTTACTGGATGCGACGATTGCCGACTGTCCTTGGTGTGGATCGCCGAATCGTATTACGTTCCATTGCGATCGGCGCGGCGCCGTACAGGGCCACGCAACGCTGGACTACACCGGCTCGTAAGTGAGCGCCGTCTCACTCGGTTCGACTGGCGATCGGCGTGAGAGAGTTAATGGCGCGAGTCCCCTCCGGGTACGAAGCGAGCGCAGAAGCCGGCGCTCCGGCGGCGATCGGAGACTGCACCGCGGCGGCATCTATCCTGGCGGCGTCCGCTACTTCGCTCGCGTTGTCTTCCGCATCGGCGCGCCGGTTATTCCGCTTCATCATCTCGATGAACGGCGATACCAGGTCGATCGGTATGGGCAGGATCGTCATCGTGCTCCGCTCAGAGGCAATCTCTCGCATCGACTGCAAGTAGCGCAGCTGGAGAGCCGCCGGCTCCTTCGACATCATCGCGGCGGCCTGAACGAGCCTCTCGGCCGCCAGGAACTCGCCTTCGGAGTTAATGATCTTCGCACGCTTTTCTCGCTCGGCTTCGGCCTGGGCGGCCATTGCGCGCTTCATCGTCTCCGGCAGCGAGACGTCACGCACCTCCACGGCCGTCACTTTCACACCGTACGGCTCCGTCTGCTCATCGATCACGGCCTTGAGATGCGCGTTGATCCGCTCCCGCTGTGAGAGGAGCTCGTCCAGCTCCGCCTGCCCTATCGTACTACGAAGCGTCGTCTGCGCGATCAGAGAGGTAGTTCGCGCAAAGTTTTCGATCTTCAATATCGCCGTGTTTGGATCGACGACGTTGAAAAGCAGGATGGCATCGACAGTCACCGGCACGTTGTCCTTGGTCATCATCTCCTGCCGAGGAACATCAAGCGTAACAATGCGCGTATCGACTCGGTAGGCGCGATCGATCCAGGGAAGCAGAAATATCAATCCAGGTCCAGTAGTGCGATTGTATCGCCCCAACCGTAGAATCACCGCCCGCTCCCAGTTTGAGAGCACCTTGATCGTGCTGGAGAGCAGAAGCAGTGCAAATATCACGGCAAACGATCCGAATAACCACTCCATGCGATCCTCCTTCGCTCGAACCATCAGCCTCGAAGTGGAAACTAAAACTTCCTACGATAGAATACGATTGGTGGAGAAGTTCGGTGCCGGGCTGACCGCCAGGCCTCTGCATAACCCGGCTGCCGTGGGCTATAATAGGTTTGACGACCCGGACATTGATCGACAGCAGTCGGCGGGTCCAGCGTGCGCACCTGCAATATTGCTTGTTGCGATAGTCGACGGTGAGTAGCCGTACCGTTCAGACCAAGGAGACTCCTGAAGATGCCGAGAGGACGCATATACGTCGCCATTCTGGTGACGCTGCTGGCGATACTTGTGATCAAGTCCGCAATAGTCAAGCCAGCGATCAACACCACGCTTGACAAGCCCGCCGCGGCCACCGAAGCGGCATCGACTTCGCCAGACAGGCGCGCGGCTCCCGAGATGAGCCTCGCCCTTGAAACGGGCAAGCCCGGTGTGCCACTGTCTGCCCTGAAGGGGAAGGTGATCATCCTTGACTTCTGGGCGACCTGGTGCGGACCGTGTAGGCAGTCGATCCCGGATCTTCAAAAGCTCTACGTGAAATACCATTCGCAGGGTCTCGAAGTCGTAGGGATCTCGGTGGACGGCAGCCCTGCGCCGGTTCCGGAGGCGGTCAAACAGCTTGGGATGACCTATCCGGTTGTCATGGCGAACGACATCCCTGACATCCGGACCAAGTTTCAGTTTTCTGGAATCCCTCAGCTGTACGTGGTGGACAGGAAGGGACGCATTGCAGGCGAACTGGCCGGATACGACCCCTCACGAGACATAGAGCCCGCAATCAAGAAGCTTCTGGAAGAGTAGCGAGGAAGCTCTCGAGCGGCGGGACGAGCTTCTCCTGCTCAACTAGAAACGCGTCGTGTCCGTACTCGGATTCGATCTCCGCATAGACCGATCGCACTCCGGCGCGCTGCAGATGCTCGTTAAGCCGGCGTACTCGCGTCGGATAGAAGAGAATGTCCGACTGGATGCCGATGAGTAGAACCCGCGCGGATATTCTACCGTACGCGTCTTCAAGTGACCGGTATCCGCGGCTAATATCGTGCAGGTCAATCGCGCGACTTACGTAGAGGTAGGAGTTCGCGTCAAACCGTTTCACCAGCTTCTCCCCTTCGTCGTGCAGATAGCGCTCGACATCAAACCGCATATTCAGACTGTGTTCTAACGCGTTCGCTTCGGCGTCTGGTTTTCTTCCGAACATCTCCTCCATCACGTGATCGGAAAGATACGTGATCGTTCCAATCATCCGCGCAAGCGCCAACCCGTTCACTGGAGGTTGACCGTCGTAATACTCTCCACGCCGCCAATTGGGATCCAGCATGATCGCCCGGCGCATGCACTCATTGAAGGCGATGGCCTGAGCCGTCGTTCTGGCAGAAGAAGCGATTGGGGCGATGGCTCGCACGATATCAGGGTATGTCACAGCCCATTCAAACGCCTGCATTCCTCCCATTGAGCCGCCAACCACGAGATGGATCCGCTGAATGCCCAGGTGGTCGATCAACCGCTTCTGCGCCCGGACCATGTCGCGAACGGTAACGAGCGGGAAGGTCATCCCAAATGGCTGGCCTGTGAGGGGATCCCCACTGGCCGGACCCGTAGAGCCCCTGCAGCCGCCAAGCGCGTTAGGCGCCAGGACGCAGTAACGCTCGGTATCGAACAATCGGCCAGGGCCGATAAGCCTGTCCCAATAGCCGGCGCGCCGATTCTCCCACGAATACCGTCCTGCGGCATGGCTACTTCCCGTGAGCCCGTGCTCAACCAGTATCACGTTGTCACGGGCCGCGTTCAACTTCCCGTACACCTCGTAAGCAGTCGTGACCGACGATAACTTCTGCCCGTTCTCAAAGACGAACGGATCGAGCGCGGAAGCGAATGTGTAGGTCTGAACCTCGACTAGACCTGCGGCGCCAATGTCTTCGTCCACCGGGTGAGGCATTTCCATCGTTAACTCGGCTGCCATCGGAGCACGTCGTCCGGCGTATTCAGGTTGACAAAGCTCTGGAGCTCGGGGTCGGCGCGCCGCAGCTCGGATTCGTCCACGAATCGCGTGCGGATCTCCTTCAATGCCAGGCCGGCTCTGCGGCCTCCATGCAGGAGAAAGCTCTCAAGTGGCTGCAGACCCGAGTGATTGTATACCGCGCAGAGCGGCTCGGGTCGACCGTCCAATCGCGGCGCCACAGCATCGAATTCGTCGGTTGACATGTCGAGCAGCAGATGCACGACGGCACTGGCGATGAACGGCATGTCACATGCTACGATCAAGTGAGTACCTGGGCCTAGCGCGCGCAGCGCCGAGACAATTCCCCCGACGGGGCCTGTGCCAGGATACAGATCGTCGATTACTCGGCATCCGGAGATCGCGCTCTGGAGAGGACTTCCCCCGACCAGGAGAATAGGGTCGACGATGGGACTTAGCGCGGCGATGCATCGAGCGAGAAGCGTCTGCCCGCCAAGCTCAAGCAGAGCCTTGTCTCGCCCCATGCGACGACTCTGCCCGCCAACCAGGATGCCAGCGCCGCTCGCCTGAACTGGCCCCACAATCTACTCTCCTTGCCTGCGGACGCCTTTCAATTGGCGGCGACCTATTGTTAACACCGTCTGCCTTGAATGCTGCACGATCCGCGAGGCGGAAATCGCCAACCACGCTTAAAGTTGCCGGACCTGATACGAGTAAGCGGCGGGCAATGCGCCCGCCGCTTGCAACTGTATTCTACTCGCTGTTCGCTTAAACTGACATCGACCCGATCCCGGCGCCTACACTGCCCGACGACGGATAGTATTGGATCGTACCATGTCCTTTCGTGCCGTGCCCGTCCGGCGGCGGCAAAAACCTCAACGAGCGGACATGCTCGATGTCGGCCCCGGGAAGAGTCTTCCCCGCAATCAACTCGTTCGGAACTTCGTTGACTACCGCGGCGTCCCACTCGTATCGCTGGTCGACTGGACCCTAAGGCGCTACATGGCGCGATGGCTATCGGCGCTGGTTTGCACGACGCCGCCGTCCTCCGCGTGCTCGTTGTACATCCTACTGACAATCGCACCCAGGAGCAACAGCACGCACGAGTACCATATCCAGGTAACGAGTAGGACGGCACCGCCGAGCGCGCCGTAAAGCTTATCGTAGTTTCCGAAATGGGCGAGATAGACTGCAAAGCCCTTCTTGAACAGCTCCCATAGAACGCCTGCCACGGCGCCTCCCGCAATCGACGGTTTCCACAAGACCCTGGCATTCGGGAGGAACCGATAGATTACCGAGAACATCGCTGTATCGACGATGACGGCGAGAACCCATGCCGCGAGTTCCAGCCACCATGCTCCGGGCGGCAGCGATCCTATCAGGGGCAGCCGGATTCGACCAACCAGGCTTGGCAGCGAAGACGGAATCAGTGACAGTAGGAAGAGGACTCCGGCGCCAACAAACACGGCCAAGCAGACGAGGCGAAGTTTCACGAAGCTGCGTGACTCGCGAACGCTCCACGCCGCGTTCATCGGGTCCGACGCCCCGACAAATAGCCCGACAGCCGCCCAGAGCAATGAGAGAAGCGCAATCGAAACGGCCCACCATTTGCCCTTCATAAGAGTTTGGGCAGATTCAAGAATATGTGTCTGTGCGATCAGATTGTTAGCAGCCTCGGACGCCTGTCGACCCGGGAGGAGCTGGCCGACGAGATGATGAACGAAGTACTCTACCTGTGCCGGACCGTGAATGACAAATCCGAGCGCCGCAAGCGCAAACAGCAGTACAGGGCCGAGCGAAAGTACTCCGACAAACGCGAGAGCCTGAGCGCGTGTCATGCACTCGATCGACTGAAACCGGCACCAGAGTTCCTTGATAAGCGGGACCGGTCCGGTCGCGATCGTCGGACACTCGTCCGTACCGGCGCTGGCGCTCCGCCCCTTCGCGTCTGAGCGGGATAGTTCGCGAGATCGTTTTCCCGCGCCTGCGACCTTTCGGCGGGCCTGGGTGTCCGACGCTTTCACCCTCCTGGAATCCGGCGCATCGCCCAAATCGTTGGTCAGCGGCGCCGCGGTTGCACCATTCGCTGCCCGAAGACTCTTCCAGGTAACCGCTGCCCCGGCGGTCAAGGCGACAAGCCACGAAAGCATTCTGGCTGGATTCCGTCGTTCGGGACGCACAGCGCGCCTGACCTCGTCGACCGCCTGGTCGACGGCCGCTCGGGTCCTTGCTGAATCGACCCCTTTTTCAACAGCCAACCTCTTGGTCAACGACGTAATCCCCTCTAGGAGCGCGTCGCGCTCACCGCATACTTCACGAAAGACGTCCATGGAATCGATCTGTTCCCGGAAACCGGTTGTCCGACATCAATTCGTTCGGATCAGGGTATAATCTGGTTCACACTGTGGATAAGGTCGGAGTTCAATGGATTGACCTGAGTTGCTAGGACGGTCCGAGCGCTGATATATCGGTCGCGTGAAAGTGAAGGAGTGCGTCAAGCCGAAAATATCGCGATCTCACCCTGAGAATCTGCACGGGGGTTGACTTTTTCTTTCGGCATGCAGTAGAATATCGAGGTTTGCGCAGGTTGGTTGGCGTGACAGGATTAGGCGATTTCGCATAAGGAGGCGGCCCTGAAGGGTATTCCCTTTCTTCTGGTGTTGCTCTGAGGAATTCTCATAAATCCCGTCTGTGCCTGCCTGCCCGTTCCCGCGAGTGAAGGGGCTTTTTTAACGCCTGGAACCATTGAGCTAAGTGTTCGCATACAATTCTGGCTTGGCATGATCCGCTTTCACGACATAGTTTATCTGCGACCGATTCCGGTCGCGCCGGCATCCCGCCTCCATTTCGATACAGAGGACTGAACCAGTATGCCCACGATCAATCAGTTGGTACGCAAAGGCCGCAAGCGACTAATCAAGAAAACGAAGGCCCCTGCCCTCAAGGGCAACCCGCAAATGCGCGGAGTCTGCCTGGTGGTGCGAACGACGACGCCGAAGAAGCCGAACTCCGCACTTCGCAAAATCGCGCGCGTGCGCCTGACCAACAAGATGGAAGTGACGGCCTACATACCCGGTATTGGACACAACCTGCAGGAGCACTCGGTCGTGATGATCCGCGGCGGTCGCGTTAAGGACCTGCCGGGCGTGCGATACCACATCGTCCGAGGCACGCTCGATACGGCCGGAACGCGAGATAGGAAATCCAGCAGATCGAAATACGGTACGAAGAAGCCCAAGTAAGAGGAGAGTTCGAGATGCCGAGAAAAGGCCCGATTCGTCCGCGTCCGATCATTGCGGACCCCGTGTATAGCAGCATTCTCGTACAGCGGTTCATCAATCGGCTTATGCTGGACGGCAAGAAGAGCGTCGCCGAGCGAATCTTTTATGCTGCGATGGAGCTGCTTGAAACGCGCTCACGACGGCCGGCGCTCGAGGTATTCGAGCAGGCGGTGCGAAACGTCATGCCGGTAATCGAAGTCCGCCCGCGACGCGTCGGCGGTTCGACATACCAGGTTCCCGTAGAGGTCCGCCCCGAGCGCAAGTATGCGCTCGCCCTTCGTTGGATGGTCACCAACGCACGGAAGCGCGCCGGGCGGACAATGATCGATAAGTTGACCGGTGAACTTTATGATGCAGCGAACAACACCGGGTCTTCGGTCAAGAAAAAAGAAGACATTCATCGCATGGCGGATGCCAACAAGGCGTTCGCTCACTATCGTTGGTAGGCAATATCGGTAAAACAAAATGGCACGCGAGTACGCTTTAGATAAAACACGAAACATCGGAATTGCCGCGCATATCGACGCCGGCAAGACCACGTGTACGGAACGAGTTCTCTTCTACACCGGAAAGTCTCATCGCATTGGTGAGGTCCACGAAGGCGCCGCGACCATGGATTGGATGGACCAGGAGAAGGAACGCGGCATCACGATCACGTCCGCTGCAACCACCTGCTTCTGGGGCCTGCAAACGGATCCGGTCACGGCTCTACGTACCCGCACGCATCGCATCAATATCATCGACACTCCGGGACACGTGGACTTCACGGTTGAAGTCGAGAGGTCCATGCGCGTTCTGGATGGGGTCGTCGCGGTCTTCTGCGCTGTCGGCGGCGTACAGCCGCAGTCGGAGACGGTCTGGCGGCAGGCAAACAAGTATAAGGTTCCCCGCATCGCGTTCATCAATAAGATGGACCGCATGGGAGCAAACTTCTATTCCGTGGTCGAAAAGATGCGTGAGCGCCTTGGCGCGAACGCGGTACCCATCCAGCTGCCGGTAGGGGCGGAATCCGGCTTTATCGGCGTCGTGGATCTGGTAACAATGACGGCTGTCAAGTACTTGGACGACGTTGGACAGACGTTTGAAGAGGTTCCCATCCCGGCGGACATGATCGACAGGGCGAACGAGTTTCACACGAAGCTCATCGAAGCGGTCGCGGAAGCGGACGAATCGCTGATCGAGAAGTACCTCGAAGGCGAGCCGATCTCCGTCGACGAGATCCGTGCGGCGCTGCGAATGGGCACGATTGCGAACACGGTTGTGCCCGTGGTGTGCGGTTCTGCCTATAAAAACAAGGGGGTTCAGCCGCTTCTCGACGCCGTCATCTACTACCTGCCATCGCCGCGAGATGTTGAAAGCATTCCGGGCATCAATCCCGACACCAACGTCGAGGAGACACGCCAACCGGATGACAAGGCAACGTTTAGCGCGCTCGCGTTCAAGATCGCGACGGACAAGTACGGCGTGCTCACGTTCTTTCGTGTCTATTCAGGCGTCCTGACAACCGGTATGACGGTTCTGAACGCAACGCGGGGCCGCAGAGAGCGCATTGGGCGCATCGTTGAGATGCACGCCAACAGTCGCAAAGACATCGATACCGTCTATGCCGGCGATATCGCAGCCAGCGTAGGACTGAAAGATACGCGGACAGGCGACACACTATGTGACGAAAAGTCGCCTATCGTGCTCGAGAGCATCTCCTTCCCTGAGCCTGTCATCTCGATCTCGATCGAGCCAAAGACCAAGAGCGACCAGGATAAACTGGCGGACGCTCTCCAGAAGCTCGCGAGTGAGGACCCGACATTCCGCGTCTCGACTGACCCCGAAACGGCACAGACGATTCTTGCAGGAATGGGCGAGCTCCACCTCGATATCAAGGTCGATATCCTGAAGCGTACCTACGGCGTAGATGCAAACTTCGGCGCACCGCAGGTCGCCTATCGCGAGAGCATCCATCAGAAAGCGCTCGCTCGCGTACCGTTCAAGCGCCAGACCGGCGGCTCCGGCCAGTATGGCGACTGTGAGGTGGAGGTCGAGCCACTTGAGGCGGGGCAAGGATTCCAGTTCGCCAACAAGACTGTCGGCGGCACCGTGCCGAAGGAATACATTCCCGCCATCGAGAAAGGCGTCAAGGAGGCTCTCGAAAGTGGGGTCGTGGCCGGCTATCCGGTCGTCGACATCAAGGTTTCCGTCGTGGACGGTTCGTTCCATGCGGTCGACTCATCGGAGATCGCGTTCAAGGTCGCTGCGGTGCAGACCATGAAAGAGGCTCTTCGCAAGGGTCGCCCCTATCTGAAAGAGCCTATCATGGCTGTTGAGGTGTCGACACCGGAAGCAAACATGGGCGACGTGATCGGTGACCTCAACCGCCGCCGCGGCCAGCTTGAGGGTTCCGAGCCGGAACCGGGTGGCAAGATGGTCATCAACGCCCGGGTGCCCCTATCGGAGATGTTTGGTTACGTCAGCGAGCTGCGCGGATTCACGCAGGGACGCGCGTCGTTCACCATGACGCCTTCTCACTACGAGGAGGTTCCGCGCAATGTCGCGGAGGAGATCGCCGCGAAGACGCAGGGCAAGCAGCCGGTCAGAGCCTAGGCTTCGCCGACATCCAACCGCCCCGGTTCCGGGGCAGGGGAGACGGTTACGCAACTTAGGCAGAATGGCGCGGCGCCCGTACGGGCGCGCGCCATTCGTTGCCGTTCCGCGCCCAGACGTTTATTGCATCGAACCCGCGCCGGTCGCTCCGTCGATCGATCGAGGATCGAAACCAACCGAGAGGATGTATTGTTATGGGAAAAGCAAAGTTCGAGCGGAACAAGCCGCACGTGAACATCGGCACGATCGGCCACGTCGACCACGGCAAGACCAGCCTTACGGCGGCAATCACGCGCATGCTCGCTACCTACAACGGCAGCAAGGCCATGAGCTACGATGAGATCGACAGCGCTCCGGAAGAGAAGGCTCGCGGCGTCACCATCAATGTGGCGCACCTG
>JBBQVV010000112.1:0-17327 GCA_038211235.1 Chthonomonadales bacterium
CACACCGTCCAGGTGCTGCTCGACGTCTGCCAGCTCTTGTTGGGAGTAGTTTTGAAGGAGGTCTCCGATCTGCCGCGGTTCCCACTGCCACCACGGAATTGGCCGGAACCGCTCTCGCTGCAAGAGGGAACAGAGGAAGTACCGCCAGCTTGCCTCCGCCTGGCTTACAACCTTTATCTGGTCGGAATCGGTAACGATCGTCCCATCGTCGAATGTGATGGTGACGGACAGCGCCACCGGTACCGTGTGGTCAGGCAGAACGATCGAGAAGAAGGGGCCGTCGATGAGCTGGCCCGGAATGGAGTTGGCGCCCGATACGCTCCAAAGGATCGTATACGCGGGGGAACACGGGACGTTGCTCAGCGAAAAGCCGGCCTTGTAGATCGAACCCTCGGCAGTTGCTACCGTGCACGGGTCGATCGCCTGCGGGGCGCCGATCTTGACGGTCGGTACGACCTTGGGGGCGGACGAGTAGCACAACTGGACCATCGCCGTCTGGCTGGTCGTGTCGATCGATAGGACTCGGACCCGTGAATAGGGCCCGGCGCCCGATTCGAAGACGTCACCGACAGCGAGCGACTTCTGGCCCTTTGTTCCCTTCATGATATAGGAATGGGTCCCCAGGAACTGCCCCGCCGGTCCTTCAAAGCGATGCACAAGAACGGCAGGCGATGGGATGGCGGAGTCCCATTCGGTGGCGACGCGAAACTCCACGAGGTAAGGGCTGTGGCCCCCGATCCCGGGCAGCTCCGCGCCCAGGTACCCGTTCAAGTTCCTATGGTGCAGCGGCCGGTGCGAAACAAGCTGGCTGAAGTCGTTGCCCGATGTGTCTTTCCAAATACGGCTCTCGTCCAGCCAGGCTCGGCCGCGCATGTTCCAGGCGTTCAATCCAGGTCCAGCCATCCCGTAGTTCCCATCTGGTATGGAGTAGGCGTTGCGTGTGCTCATCACGTCCCAGGGGTCCTGATAGTCGATACCGACTCCGTTGGCATCGACTACGCCATCGGCCCGCGAGTGATCGAGGCCGAAAGCGTGGCCCATCTCCTGTCCCCAGGCCGCGGTTCCACTGGAGAGCAGATATCGAAGATCCATGAAAACGCCTGGTCCGCCGTCATACCATCCGCCCTGCGCACCAAAATCCGGGCTTTGAAAGGAGACCGCGACCCCGTAGTAGGAGTTCCAGTCCACGCCGTAATGCTTCGTCAGCGCCTCCTTTGCCCTCTTGAATGTATCGTTTTGGTAGGCGGCTCCTCCCGGAGATTGAGCTAATGCCGCAGCTTCCGCGATCGTGCGATCCAAGGTGCAAGCGAAGACGGTCGTCCCACTAACATCGATGGTACCGTGCGACACATCGTCCTAATAGCGGACCGCATTCAGCGTGCCCGCCCCCGTCGGTGTAAAGAACCACTTGCACACGTCGAGAATTGTCCGAAAGTCGTTTGCGGACTGGGCCGGTACCCATGTAATCGCGATCGCTCCCCACTGTTTCCAGAGGTCGGCGATGCGAGTAACAGAAGGATCGTCCGGGTCGTCACGGTACTTGCAGAGTAAAATCGCCCACGGCTTCTGCTGTGGATTGTTCATGCCGCTTCCTCCTTGCAATCGTTCTAATGAATGCGATAGGTCGTGTCGGGCGTTCGCGCGCCGGCTCGCAGCCTCGATGCAGACTTCGGTTCCTTTCAGTTTGTTTCATTTAGAGGTTTCATTGTAGTCATTCATTGTCCGACTGTTGGTTCACCAAAGGAGCGATAGGAACCTGCAAATATTGATGAAGTGCAGGGTCATTCAGTTCTACAAATCGGAAGCATCTGTCGTGTTACCTGCGAATGAACCCGGATCATTCACGAACAGGTTCCAGTAGGGGCAATCCCTTGTGGTTGCCCTCACTCCCTTGTGGTTGCCCTCGGTTCATGAAACCAGGTGAATTCGCGCCCCGTACGGGTACGGGTACTGGGCCGCCGACCGACCGTTAGCCGTGAGAATGACCTGGGATGAAAGGATGTGGTGGAATTGCGGACTATCGGGTGATCGCCCGCGCCCTGCCGGAATCCACCGCAGGTGCCTGGATACGGTAATATGCGTCTATGAAGCCGACCGAAGAGCTCCCTGACGACCTGGTTCGCAAGGCGAAACCTGCCGTATCCCTGCGTGGTCAAGAGTCTAAGGGGCACGTCGAGGCGGGGTTGCGCGGTGTGATCGATTTCCCGGACCCGGTCCAACATGCTTCCCAAGCTACGCTTACGCTGCATGCCTTGATGAAGGAGTGCTGCGGAATGGCAGATTCCTGCTCCTCCGACCTGGTTGCCAGAAGGTGCGACCGGGGCGCGAAACCATCGAGCAGCATCCAATAGCGGGCCTCGCGGCGAGCCGGAAGAAGGCATACGGTCGAAGGCGGAACGCAGCGTTTACCCTGCGGGCAGGGAACGAATCTGTTCTGTGAAATCTGTGAAATCTGTGGATATGCTATCCGATCCGATCAGAAGCGACGGCAAACACAGATAGGCGCACGAGGACAACGCAATGGAAACCAAGAAGGGACCGCGGAACTTGCTTGGCTCGCTGACGACCCGTCTGAGGCCGTATCAGTTCAACTGGATCGGCCGGACGAAACAGGGAGTCAATCGCTGGATCGGCGCGCCGAAGGGCCCGACGGAACGAATGTGCAACGGCATGATTGGGTACGGCATCGCGGCGTGCCTGGTAGGCTTGATCGCGATGGCCGCGATATTCATGCGCCTTGGGCCGACCGGCTCTCCTCTGGGTCTACTCGCCCTGATCGGCGGAATTCATGGCGTCCTATTCAGCACTATTGGCCTGTGGCTGCGGAAAACGCGCCGGAATCTGGCTCGCCTGAAAACGGCTGACGAGTTGGCGGTCGAGTTTGGCTCCACGCCGGAGACGGTGCGGAGAATGGCCGAAGCGCACTCCATCCGCCCGCACATCAACATTAACAACGACGATCTCTACGAGCCAGACGAATTTCTCGCGTCCCGTTCGCTCCTTCGCGGCGCCTCGATGCCGGTCTCGTCCGCAACCCTGCTCAGGCCGGTCGAACCACGCGCAACGCGGACCACATCCGAAACACTGCTTCGCGCCGTCGAGCCTGCCACGGAAGAGCCCATTCTGGCTCCGCGATCGCTCCATACCCAAGACTCACAAATCGACGAAACCGCAGGTGTCATCGAGTCTCGCGCGGAGCTAAAGAACGAGCGTCCAACGCTCCACGAAAGTCGCGACGAAACCGAAGACGTCATTCAGAAGCTGCAACATTGACGGCCAAAACCGCCTTATTTCCTGACATTTCAGCCCAAACCCCCACTATCGGCCGGGAAAGAACAGGAATGCCGTCCTACGGACGCACCCACCCGTAGCCGGCACGACCTCCATCATCCGCCTCGTTCGCCTCACCTAGCAATCAATCGGCGCGGACGGGTAAAGGGTCCCGCGCCGAATTCGAATTCCAACCCGAGCCGTCGGGTTTCGTAGACTTAGACCGGTGGTTTCAACCCCGCGTCCATCCACCTCTCCCGCCGAGCTTGCGAGGGAATCCGGGGAGAGGGGCCAGGGGAGAGGGCGCATCCAACCCGCCGTGAAAATGCCGCCGATACCGGAGGCTTAGGTCAATTTTCGCACTTCTCGTAGGGCGCGTGCCCCGTCGCGCGCCGACACCATCTCGTGCCCCGTCGCGCACCCACCACCAACCCTCACCTTCACACCACCATCACGGCCCTGGCCTCCACATCCGACCAATCGGGATGCGGCGCGATGCCCGGCTCATCCGGAACCGTGATCCAGCCCTCGACCACGCTCAACGGTCCCTTGGATTTCAGCCCGCGAATCTGCTCGGAGCTGATCACAAGCTCCTCAAAGTAGTCGTTGTTGGGGATGGCCGCGCAGATCTGTGCGTTCGCATAGCCGCCACCATGCACCTGCGCCCGCATCCCGAACGACTCTGCCAGGTGCGCCACCTTGATCGCGCCGGTGATGCCGCCCTTGTAGTGGACGCTGGTCCGCATCATGTCGAGAGCGCGCGACTGAATCCACGTCGCCGCGTTCCAGTGGCAGCCGTCCGAAGTCTCCGCGGCCAGCACGGGGATATCCAGGCTGCGGCACAGTTCGGTGTACGAGGGCAGGTCGAACTCCCGCATCGGCTCCTCATACCAGAGAAAATCGAGACCCTCCAGGCCGCGCCCGAACTTGAGCGCCGTCGCATAGTCCCAGCCCGCCGATCCGTCGAACATCAGGTCAGCATCGTCCCCGGTCCACTTTCGCAGGTTGCGGCACAGGCGCAGGTCGTCCTTCGCGTCGCCCCACGCGTGCAGTTTGAACGCGGTGAACCCCTGATCCAGGCACTCCTTTATGTGGCGTTCGTACTCGTCCATCGTCTCCCAGGTGACCGTGGATGCATATGCGGGAACGCGGCTGCAGTTTCCGCCCAGCAGCTTGTAGAGCGGCAGGCCGGCCTTCCGCGCCTTGATGTCCCAGCAGGCCGTGTCCAGCAGTCCGAGATGGCTCAGGTGCAGCTCCTCGATCCGATCGACCTCCCATATCCTGTGCCAGAGTCGCTCCGTAAGCAGCGGGTCCTCCCCGATGAACGCCTTCAGGCGGCGCCGTGTAAGGCTGGCGACAGAGTACGCGTCACTCGCGCCGGCCATCCCGACAATGCCTTCGTCGGTCTCGACCTTCAGCACCGCCGTCGCCACAGGCTCACCCACCGGCGTGCCATCCCCCGCGCCAGGCAGCCCCGTCCGCCATCGAAACGCCGGCACAGGCGCCGGGCTCTCCAGCACATAGCACCTGATATCCGTAATCCTCATCGCACACCCTCCTTCCCGCAGCCTGTTTCCCGCACTCCCGCCCCCTCTTCCCCCTTCTCTCTTCTTCATGCCTTTGCCGCAAGGACCGCACGGGTGTGACATCGTGTGATGCCTCTTCTTACCTCCACTCCCTCTTCTTTGCGACCTTTGCGTCTTGGCGTGATCTCTTCTCCCTTCGACTCCGAGCACAAGGAACTTTCACCCTCAATCTCGAATCGCACCCGAGGCGCCTATCTTAGCCACGCCGGAGACACCGTATGCGCAACTCTTTGACACCGATGCTGCTGATCCTTGCCGCAATCGGATCGATTCCGTCAATAGCTTGGACACGCCAGCTTCCAAGGGAACCCAATAGAATGAAAATCATTCTCGATACCGATATCGGCGACGACATCGACGACGTCTATGCCCTCGCCCTTGCCGTCACCCGGCCGAACGTCCAGCTCCTCGGTGTCACCACGGCGTGGGGCCACACCCGCGAGCGCGCGCAGCTCGCCGCCAAGTTTCTCAGCGTCATCGGGCGCGCCGACGTGCCCGTGCACGTGGGGCGCCGCGGCGATTTTCAGATCCGGGCGCAGTACGAGTGGGCGAGGGACTACGCCGGCCATAACATCAAGAGCGATGATGCCGTCACGTTCCTGAAGCGCTCCATCGAACAGCATCCCGGCGAGATAACCATCGTCGCCGTCGGCCCGCTAGTCAATATCGGTGACCTGGTTACCCGCTATCCGGAAGTCAAATCGAAGATCCGGCGCATCATCATCATGGGCGGCTGCGTCCACGTCGGATACAACAACCAGGCGCCCATCGTCGCCGAATGGAACATCAAGTGCGATCCCGTAGCGGCGCGGGCCGTCTACTCCAGCGGCGTGCCTCTCGTCATGGCCGGCCTCGAAGTCACCACCATGATGAAGATCGACCTAGCGCGCCAGAACAAGATCTACGCCTGCGGCACGCCGCTGACCGACGCCCTGTCCGCGCTCACGCACTTATGGGGCAGCCCGGTACCGACCCTGTTCGACCCGGTGGCCGTCGCCTACGCCCTGGGCGAGGCGCGCTGCGATGAGGAGCAGCAACACGTCTCCGTGATGGACGACGGCATGACGGTGATCACGGACGGCCCGCCGAACTGTACCGTCCTGATCAACCCGCACATGGACGCCTGGCTCGACTGGTACGTCGACGCCATCGTCACCAGCCAGAAGCGACAACAACGAAGTCAAACCACGAACTGATGAAGACGCGCTGTCCCGCGCCCATATAGCGCAAAGGAACCCGAACCCGAAACGTCGGGTTTTGCAAACTTAGACCCGGGCTTCAACCCGGCGTCGCCCATCGGCCCGGCGCACCATAATCCGGCGGAGTTACCAGATGGAAGCAAGTCCGCGGCCGGAATATCCACGGCCGCAGTTCATTCGAAAAGAGTGGCTCAACCTTAACGGCGAGTGGGAGTTCATGCCGGACAGCTACGATCAGGGGCTCCGGCGCGGATGGAGCGACGGCCGCGAGCTGGCGCGCCGCATCCAGGTGCCGTTCGCGTTTCAGACCAGACTCTCCGGCATCGACGATCAGCAGATTCACCTCTGCGCCTGGTACGCCCGCGACATCGAGACTCCCGCCGAATGGCAGGGCCGCGATATCCTCCTGCACTTCGGCGCGGTCGACTACAAAGCCACGGTCTGGATCAACGGCTACGAGGTCGGCAACAACCAGGGCGGACACGTTCCGTTCTCCTTCGACATCGCACCGTACCTCAAGCCGGGCAGGAACCGCTTGACCGTCCGGGTGGAGGACGCGCAGGACGGTTACCAGCCGCGCGGTAAACAGTCGGTAAGCGGCCGCCCCGTGAGCTGCGACTACTTCTGCACGACCGGAATCTGGCAGACCGTCTGGCTCGAGCCGGCGCCGCCGATGCGCATCCAGGAGCTCTTCCTCAAGCCCCTTCTCAACGTGGGAGACAGCGACGCCGTCGAGGTTCGCGTCCTGCTGCATGCGCCATCGATCGGCTGGGAGGTCGAGGCGGAGGCCATGGACGGCGATCGGTCCGTTGCCCGCGTGGCGGTAACCGATGCCGGCTCCATGTCGCGTCTGCTGCTCCGGATCGCGAACCCGAAGCGCTGGACGCCGGACTCGCCGCATCTGTACAATCTAACGGTGCGGCTGCGGCGCGTCGGCGAGCTCGTCGACGAGGTTACCTCCTATTTCGGACTCCGGGACGTGAAGGTGCGAGGCGGCCACCTTCTGCTTAACGGCGAGCCGACCTATCTGAAGATGGTGCTCGATCAGGGCTATTGGCCGGGGTCCGGGATGACGGCGCCGTCCGACGAAGCGCTCAGGGCAGACGTCGAGTTCTGCAAGGCCTTCGGGTTCAACGGCGCCCGGAAGCACCAGAAGGTCGAGGACCCGCGCTGGCTCTACTGGTGCGACCGGCTCGGGCTGCTCGTCTGGGCCGAGATGCCGAATGCCCGCGCATGGTCGCCGCGCTCCGAGGAGATGTTCCTGGCGGAGTGGGAGCGCGCCGTTCGCCGCGACTACAACGCGCCCTGCATCATCGCCTGGGTCCCGGTAAACGAGTCGTGGGGCGTGCCCGACCTTAACGCCGACCATCCCGGCCAGTACGCCTTTCTCGAGCGGGTCGTCGCGCTGACGAGGCGACTCGATCCGGATCGCCCGGTGATCGACAACGACGGATGGGAGCACACCGACGTAACCGACATCGTGGCCATTCACGACTACACCGCTACCGGCGACGGCCTGAGACAGCGGTACGCGGAGACGCTGAAGAGCGGCACGCTGCCGGAGTTGACCTGGGCGCGACGTCCAATCCGGCACTTCGCCCGCGGCTCACGTCACCACGGACAGCCGATCATGTTCACCGAAGTGGGAGGGTTTCTCATGATTCCCGACCTTCCGCAGGAGAAATGGGACGCCCTCTATAACGCGAACGGCTCCTGCCGCGACAGCGCGGACCTTCTTGCCAAATACGCCGACCTCATGGAGGGCCTCGCCGACCTCACCTTCGTCTCCGGGTTCTGCTATACACAGCTGACCGACATCGAGCAGGAGATCAACGGACTGCTTACCTACGACCGTAAGCCGAAGGTCGATCCTCAAAGCATCAAGGCGATCCACGAAAGGCTCTTCAAGTGACAGACTCTGCCGCCGACTTCGTGAACGTCATCACGCCGATGCTCTGCTGCCGAGATGCGGCTAAAGCGATCGAATGGTACACTGTCGCGCTCGGCGCGGAGGAGACGCTGCGCCTCTCCGACGGGACGAAAGTGACTCACTCCGAGCTCCGCATTGGCGGCGCCGCGATCATGGTCGCGGACGAATTTCCCGAGATCGCCGTGCTCAGTCCCCAGTCGATCGGCGGCTCTCCGGTAATGCTGCTGCTCGAGGTGAGCGACGTGGACGCGGTCTTCTCAAGGGCCGTCGCGGCGGGCGCCACCCAAACGCGCGCGGTTGCCGGCGATGACCTCCGAAACGGCAAGCTCATCGACCCCTACGGCCACCACTGGATGATCATGACCCGCGCCGCCTCCGCCCCGGAGCTAGCCTAAAGTCGACGGCATACGCTGAAGCGCCTGATCCTGGAAACGTCCTGCCCTCACTGCTTCTCCCCCGCGGCGATAAGAGCGTTCGCCATCTCGGAGCGATTCTTCTGCTTCGCGATCATGAGCGCCGTCGTGCCGTCCCTGTCCCGGGCGGCGACATCGGCCCCTTTGGAGATCAATAGCCTGGCGAGCCCGATATTGCCGCGTTCGACGGCCACCATCAAAGCCGTCATTCCCGAACGATCGCCAGCATTCACCCTTGCGCCGCTGTCTATCAGCATCTGAGCGATCTTGACCGGGCCGCTGCCCTCTGCCATCGCCGTCAGCACCGGCAGCCCTGAGGTCGTGGTAACATTCGGATCGGCCTTGTGAGCCAATAGCGTTCGCACGCAGGCGACGTGACCCTGGACAGCGGCGTGCGTGAGCGCAGACATGCCAAACCTGTCCCGGTGATCTGCCTGAGCGCCGGCGCCGAGGAGCAGTGCAAGCACGTCGGCGTGGTCCTGCTGGGCGGCCATGAACAGCGCCGTCTCGCCGTGGTC
This sequence comes from Chthonomonadales bacterium, assembly GCA_038211235.1. GTDB lineage: Bacteria > Armatimonadota > Chthonomonadetes > Chthonomonadales > Chthonomonadaceae > DATGJU01. The sequence continues at coordinate 8,917 of JBBQVV010000112.1, forward strand.
ATTGGTAAGATCGACATCGGCGTGCCGCGTTAGCAGAAGGCGGACACTTTCGGTCCTGCCGTTGAGCGCGGCGAGCATAAGCGCCGTCTCGCGGTTACGCGTGCGACCGTCCACTGCGGCGCCGTGGTCCAGAAGCAGCTTCAAGGCATCTCTATTGCCAAGTATGGCGCTGTCAATGCACGGGGTAAAGCCGCTCTCGTTCGTCGCATCTATCTCTATCCGCATATTGACTAGAAGGCGAAGCATCTCCAGCCGATTGGCGCGGACCGCCTCGTCGAGCGCCTGGAACTCATCGTGGCGCCCGGGATCCAACTTCGCGCCATTCGCAGTCAGCAGACCGAACATCACCGGCTTCCCGCGGTTGGCGGCCCAGATTGCGGCCGTCCAGCCATTGTCGTCGCGCACGTTGACGTCCGCGTGCCGTGCCAGCAGCGCGCGCACGACCGTCAGGCTGCCTCCGCCGACGCCCCACATCAGCACCGTCCGTCCCCGGACCCCGCGAGTGAGCTCCGGCGGAACATCGGAGCGTTCCGCCGCGTTCACGTCGGCGTGGGCGGCGAGAAGGAGCCGTACCAGCGGCAGATCGGCACGGCCGGCCGCGATCATCAATGCCGTCTGGCCGTCGCGGTCGGCGAAGTTCGGGTCGGCGCCACGGTGAAGGAGGAGCCGCACGAGTTCGAGATTGCCGGTCTGCGCCGCGGCAGCCAGTGGCGTGTGCCGGCCAAAGTCTGCGGCCGCATTCAGCTTCTCGCCCCTGTCAAGGAGCGCCTTGACCGAGGGGATGTCCTGCTTGCGGATGGCGGAAAGAAGCGCGGACTCTTGCCGAGCCGTTCGGTCGGGCGCTATCCTGACTCCCTGAGCGAGGGCCACTCCGCCGAAGACGCCTGGACAGGTCAGTACTGCCAGCGCCAACGGCGCCAGCCACGACGTATAGACTTCGCGAGCCCGGTTCGGACGGACCAAGCCAAACGGAACCGTCCATATCACAAGACACTGTTGCGCCATGGCAACCTCCTGCGTGTATCCGCCCTCGCTATTGTGCTGCTGAAGGTTCCGCGCTGAGATGCTCGTGCATCACCAGCCATCGGCCCCCTCTCGTGCCCAGAACAGTCGTGCCGCGTCCGGAACCGCTATGCGATATGCCATTCACCATTCCCTTCCAGCGGAACCGATACAGGCAGACCGCGACCTGGTCCGACTCGATCCAGCTCATATCTTCCAGGGAGTACACCTCATCAGCGATCCATTCCCACGTCCGCTCGAATGCCGCTCGGATCTGCTCCCTGCCTCGGTACGAGCCGTCGTTGAACCAGTACACCGCGTCTTCGGCGATCATTGGCTCCACGACATCGAAATCGTGAATGTTTGTGCAGCGGGCATATTCGACCATGAACTCGCTTGGCGTCACGATACCTCCAGTGGACGGCAGTCTATCGTGACCGAATTCCACCACAATACACCGACTTCCTTCGCTCCGGCTGGCCCGCATCACTCGCCATGTCATCAATCACCACCGTAGGGCGCGGGCTCCGTCCCGCGCCGATCCTTGTCACCGTTACACGCCGAACATCGTCATCGTCCCGCGCCGCCGCGAAGGCTGCGCGCCGCGGCAACCGATAATGCTTTAGACGGTAAGCGACCTATTCGCGATGAAAGCGACGGCAGGAGATGCCGACCACTCAGGCGAATACAAAGCAATAGCACATGCCACCCGAAACGGCGCCAGGCCGCGCTACGTCTACTCTCTTTGGGCAAGTCATCTGTGCGACGTTCGAATGAGGTGATAAGATGCGTATCAAGCCGGCGGGTAAAGCTGCGATTTTCATCCTGGTGATCGGCATTATTTTCGGGGTCGTGAAGTATTTCAATCTGCTGGGACCCCCGGCAGTCGACAAGGCCTCGGTCGTTCCAACCGCCGGTTCGCTGCCGGAAAAGACCACGGCGGCTGGCTCAGGCGCGAACGTATCGCTGCCGGGCGAAGGCGCAGGCTGCACCGATAAGCCCGAGGTCCGCCTGCTGGGATACGCCTGGAACGCTCAGATGGGGATGCACTTCGCAAACGGCGGTCCGCAGGCCACGCGCGGGAGCCTGATGTGCGGCCACGGCGTGAACCTGAAGTTCATCCGTCAGGACGATAACGGTAAGATGCAGGAGGCGCTCACCGCGTTCGCGACGCAGCTGAGCCAGGGCAGTGCCAATCCGGACAAGGGCGCGCACTTCGTGACGATCATGGGCGATGGCGGCGCGGCCTTCCTCAAGCCGCTCAACGACACGCTTCGACGGCTCGGGCCCGAATATATGGCCAAAGTGGTCGGCTCCTGCGGCTACTCGCACGGCGAGGACAAGCTCATGGGCCCTGCCGCTTGGAAGACCGATCCATCGTCATCTCGCGGATCGCTCGTCGCCGGCGTTCTTCGTGATGGGGACTGGAATATCGCACAGAAGTGGCTCGCGGACAACGGGCTAAGGACCAATACGGACGAAAAGACTTACGATCCCGATGCGGTGAACTGGGTAAACGCCAGTGATTATATCGACGCGGCCCAGAAGTATGTCGCCGGCTATCGCGAGTCACGTCCCGTCGTACGCAACGGCAAGCGTACCGGCGAAACGAAGGACCTGACGGTCAACGCGGTCGTCACGTGGACCCCCGGCGACGTGACCGTGGCGGAAAAGAAGGGCGGCCTCGTCTCGATCGTCTCGACGCAGGAGTACAACTCGCAGATGCCGTGCGTGATCATCGGGATCGACAAATGGATGCGGGCGAATCGCGCGACGGTCGAGGGAATGCTCATGGCGATCTCCGAAGGCGGCGATGCGGTCAAGTCCAGCCCCGCGGCACTGCAGCGGGCTTCGGAAGTAAGCTCGCAGGTCTATCATGAAAACGGCACGGATGCGAGCTTCTGGGAGCGGTACTACAAGGGGGCCCGGGAACAGGACAAGACGGGAGTGACCGTCGACCTTGGGGGCTCCTCCGTGAACAATCTCGCCGACATGCTGCTCACGTTCGGGCTGGTGCCGGGATCTGCAAACCTGTTCGGAGCCACCTACCGTGTGTTCGGCGACATCGTAGCGACACAGTATCCGGAACTGCTGAAGGGATACTATCCGGTCGACCAGATTTCGGACACCTCTTATCTCCAGGACATTTCGCGAAAGGTGCAGCCTGCGGCCGTGGCGGCAGTGAAACCGGTTTTTACCAATAAACCGGTCACCGCCGTCGTCAGCCGTAAGGTCTGGCATATCAACTTCGATACCGGCCGGGCGAATTTCTCGCAGGGAGCGGCACGCCAGTTGGAGCAGCTTCGGCGCGATCTGCTCGTCGCCAGCGGCACCGCGGTCCAGATCCATGGATACACCGACAATCAGGGCGACCCGCGCGGTAATATGAGCCTTTCCGAGGCACGCGCTTTCGCGGTCGAGAAGTGGCTGGAAAAGGCGGCTCCCGTCAACTTCCCGAAGGGGCGTGTCCGCATTTACGAGCATGGCGCCGAGAATCCACTCGCGCCGAACTCGACTTCGCAGGGTCGCGCGGAGAATCGTCGCGTGGAAGTCGTACTCGGCACGACATCCGGTTGATGCGACTTGGCGAGACTGGTCGCATTTCACCGTGAGGCGGACCGCCAATCTGGAGAGCAGAAACCAAGTTGCGAGGGGCGGCGCGAGTTGATATTGCCACTTGAGACACCGGGTAGCGTGAATGGTTGACCCGCCGGGACAGGGGACGGCGCCCGCAACGTCGGCCGGCGAGTCGCCGAAATGCGAAGTTCCGGCTCCGGTCATTCCCACCGGTTCCGAAGCGCTGCACGTCGGAGATCGTGGCAAGCGGCAGCAGACGAAGCCGTCCAACGCCCTTCAGGCGCTCCTCGGCCTGTTTGGCCCGAACCGCCTGATCTCGCCAAGGACGATGCAGCTCCTCGCGCTGATCGAGGCACTGATTGCGCTCGTCATCTGGATCAACTCTCCGTTCAAAGTACTTCCGCGCCCCATGGAGGTCGTTGGCGCTCTGCGCGAACTTTGGACGACGCAGGGCCTCGGACAGGATATCTGGGTCAGCTTCGCGCTAAATATCGAGGCGCTCGCCTGGTCCACACTCATCTCTCTCGGGCTGGCGTATCTGACGGTGGTTCCCATCTTTCGACCCCTGGTGGCGGCCGTCTCGAAGGGGCGGTTTCTCAGCCTGGTGGGCTTCACTTTCGTCTTTACGCTTATGCTCCATGGGGGCCACGAGCTAAAGGTGGCGCTGCTCGTGTTCGCCGTGACCGTTTTCTACGTGACCTCCATGGCCGCGGTCGTCGCCGCGGTACCGAAGGAGGCGTTCGATCATGCCCGTACGCTAAGGATGAGCGAGTGGCGCGTCGTGTGGGAGGTTGTCGTTCTTGGCACGGCCGACCGCGCCTTCGAGGTGCTGCGGCAGAACGCCGCCATAGGGTGGATGATGCTTACGATGGTGGAAGGGATCGTTCGTGTGGAAGGCGGGGTTGGCGCCGCGCTTATCAACCAGAATAAATACCTTCGTCTCGATCACGTATTCGCGATCCAACTGGTCATTCTGTTCGTCGGTCTCGTCCAGGACTACGGGATCGGACTCGCGCGCCAGTTAGTATGTCCCTACGCGGACCTGACGTTGGAGCGCAAATAGTGGCCGCGCTGCCGTACGAATATAGAGAGACCCTTCTCAAGGTCCGGGACGTGACGGTAGCATTCGGAACCGAGCCCGTCCTGCGCGACGTCAACCTTGAGATCAAGGACCTGGTCCGGCCCGGAATGAGCCAGGGGCAGGTGGTCGGACTGCTTGGCCCCTCCGGAATGGGCAAGACGACGCTGTTCCGGGTCCTGGCCGGACTCGACGCGCCGTCAAGCGGCACAGTGCTTGTCGAAAAAGAGGGAATCCCTGTTCATAAGGGGATGGTCGGCGTCGTAGCGCAGAGCTATCCGCTGTTCGCGAACCGGACCGTTCTCGGCAACCTGATCGTTGCCGGCCACCATACCGGTCTCAGCCGCCCACAGATTGCTGATAAGGCGAAGCTGCTGCTGTCGCGGTTCGGCCTCGCACCACACGCGTCAAAGTACCCCTGCCAGCTCTCGGGCGGGCAGCGGCAGCGTGTAGCGATAGCGCAGCAGTTTATGTGCAGCGAGCATTTGCTCCTGATGGATGAGCCGTTCTCCGGACTGGACCTGATCGCTCAGGAGAACGCATGTGAATTCATCCGGGAGATGGCGCGCTCAGACGAGCTGAAGACCTTTATTCTGGTTACGCACGACGTTCGCGCGGCTTGCTCGGTCGCGGACACGATCTGGCTTCTGGGTCGCGATCGGGATACGGCCGGCAACGTTATACCAGGCGCTCGGATACAGGCGGAGTTCAATCTAGTAGACCGTGGGATCGCCTGGCAGCCGAACATCACCGACATGCCGGAGTTCGCGGCGCTGCTGCGCGAGATTCGAGCGCAGTTCACCCGCCTATGATATCGCCGGCCGGTCGAGTCCGATCGAATCCGACCGTTCAACAGCATGGTTTGTTCACGAACCGCTCCGAGTGACGAACGTAGCGTCGGACTTGCCCGTAACCCCTACGGGCCGTATGGCTTGTCCGTACGGATGGGCCTCCGTGCCCGTCAAGAATTATTTGGGCTAGACTTTTCAATCATACGTTGCATGTTGGGAGCACGATGAACCGTTACGCAGCGGCGCTAAAAGAGAGCTACAACGGGATCGGCCTTGCGACAGTCGCCGCGATCTCCGTGGCGACACTAAACCCGCTCCCGCTTCTGGTCGGAATCGTCGCGGAGGCGGCCTACCTGCTGATCGTACCGGACACAAAATGGTATCAGTCTCGGCTGACTCAGCGCGGTAAGGCGGAAGCGGAGGCGGAGCGCCAGAAGCTCAAGGCTCAGATTCTGCCCACCCTTCGCGCCGACGTCCAGGCGCGCTTTGCGCGTCTCGAGGAGATGCGTGGCCAGATCAGCGCGCAGGACGACAAGTCCTGGTACGCCGAGATAGTGCTTAAACTTGACTACCTGCTCGATAAATTTCTTTTGTTTGGCGCGAAGGAGGCCCAGTTTAAGAGCTATCTCTCTCGCCTTAGAGCCGAACTGCATGGTCCCGGGTGGGATGTCGAAGTGCGAGACCGCCGACCGGAGTCCCGGTCCGTGTCGCGCCGGGAGCAGCGCCGCCTGGACGAAGTTCCCAATCGGTCTCTCCGCCTGGTCGACGCGGAGTCTGGGTATCGTCCGTCCAGCAGCGGCGACGATGGATGGACGCAGCGCACCGTCGAGGAGATTCAGGGCTACTATTCCGGCGAATGCGTGGAACTGGAGTCGCAGATCCAGTCCGACCAGGACGATGCCAACCGGGCTGTTCTCACGAAACGGGTCGACGTTCTCAATAGGCGCGCCGAGTACGCGGCCAAAATCGGTAAGATCCTGGGAAATATCAATCATCAGCTTGAGCTTGTCGAAGACACGTTTGGCCTCATAAACGACGAGATCCGGGCGCGGTCGCCCGAACAGATCCTGGCGGATATCGACGAGGTAGTGGTCGCCACGGACAGCATGTCCACGACATTGGAAGAGATTGCCCCGTACGAGCAGATGGTTGCTCGTACAGGAAGCTGACCAGATGTTGAAAGGAACGATCGAATGAGCTTAAGGCAGGCTCTGCGAAAGGCGGCGGGGCTTCTCGTCGAGCTTCCTCCCGAGACTGAGCCTCGCGAAGAGCCTGGGCCGCATGCGGCCAGCTCGGCGCGTCCATCAGGCTCGGCGACGGATGCTCTGTGGGCGGACCTTGAGAAGGCGAGCCAGAAGCAGGGCGCCGCGCAGCCGGCCCGCACCGTGGATCAGATCGTTCGAGACGTGGACGGACCGAATCTCGATCAGATCAAGGTGGGCGGCAATGGTGAAGTGGCCCTCATCCAGCCGGACGGCGCCGCCAGATTCTCCGCGATCTACGAGTCCGCCAACCTCCCGGCCGTGCCCTTCTCCTCGGAACAGATCATGGAGATGTTTGCTGAGCTTCCCGCGGACCTGCCGCTGCAGAACCGGCGACAGATGATCAACGTCGCCATCAATGCGATGGGCAGATCGATCGGCGCAACGCCGGAGAATATTGTGGCGGACGCATCCCGCAAGCTGGCGGCGCTCACGGCATACACCGATCACCTCGCGGCGACCACAAACGAATATATTTCGCTTTCGCAGCAAAAGATCGCACTGCTTCAAGAGCAGATCGCGGAGACACGCAGATCCATTGAAGCGGCACAGCAGAAGGTCTCCGGCGAGACGGACCTCTGCGTCAAGGAGTCGCACCGGCTGGATGAGGTGCTGGAGTTCTTCAGCCTCGACGTTCCGCCGTCCAGCTATGCCGCTGCCAACACGCCATAGTGGCGGTCGGTTCCGAGCCATTACCTATCGGTCGTATCCGTGGGGTCGAAACCCCAAGAAGGGAATCTTCCATGTTCGATCTACCAACTGCATCAGAGCGCTTCAGGAGCGCCATGCTCATAGCCGTTGGCATTGGTGCTGTGGTCGTCTCCTCGACTTCCGTCCTAGCCCAGACCGCTAGTGCGTTCAAACTCGACCCCCAGGGCACGAAGGCGGCAAGGCTGGGCTACTTCCCCGTTCCAGTAAAGTTGATGGCGACGAAGCCGACAGGCGTGAGGAAAGAGCCGGCATACGTGGCAGTGCCGAAGTACGGCGAGTTTCGCCTGGGAAATGGGCCGAAGTCGGTTCACTACCTGGCGCTGGATGAGCCGGAAAAGGGCACGTGGAAGATCTATGTCGACCTCAGCGGAGACGGTGATCTTACCACGGGAGGCGACGGCGCCTGGTCCAAGCACAATACGACTCCAGGTCGCGAGATGTATGGCGTCAACTCCTACACGGTGCGAGGATCGTGGGGCAGCGCGCATAATGAGACCTCGTCCGGTAGCTATGGCCTGAGCTTCTATCGCTTCGTCGGCCGTGACGTGATATTTATGTACCGCGAGGCTGCCCGCCTGGGATCCGTTACAGTCGATGGAAAGTCCCATAAGGCCATGCTCGTCGAGAATGATGCGGACGGGATCTACTCCAAGCCGCTAAAGGACGACGGCAAGCCGGTCGCCGGCGAGCCGACCCGGCCAGTCTGGCTGATGATCGACAGTAAGGACGACGGCAAGTGGGATGCCCCGATCGACATCCGGAGTCCGTTCAAGTTCGGCGGCAAGCTGTTCGTCGCTAAGCTTGCCCCTGACGGCTCCAGGCTGCGCCTCGCCCCGACGAAGCGCAAGCCGCCGGAAGTCGCCAAGGAGCCGGAAGCTAAACCTCTGCTCGCGGCCGGAACAACTGCTCCCGACTTCGAGGCGGAGGCATGGGGCGGTGGATCCCTGCACCTTGCCGACTACAAGGGCAAGATCGTAGTGCTTGACTTCT
>JBBQVV010000113.1:0-17267 GCA_038211235.1 Chthonomonadales bacterium
ACATCAGGGCATTTCTCGAAGCGGTGAGCCCGGGCAGGAAGGCCGTTATCGTAGCGCACGATTGGGGCGGCGCACTGGCCTGGGTCTTTGCCGCGCAACATGGAGACATGGTGGACAGGCTGATCATAATTAACGCGCCTCACCCCACCGTCTTTTCGCGAGAACTGCAGTCCAATCCAGCGCAGCAGGCGGCAAGCGGATACATGAACCTCTTCCGAAGCCGAAATGCTGAGAACCTGTTGAGCGCCAACAACTATGCGGCCCTGGCCGGCGCCGTGTTCGGTGGATCGACGAAGCCGGAATCTTTCACGGCGGAGGATCGCAAGGCGTACGTCAACGCGTGGTCGCAGCCCGGAGCGCTCACCGGTGGTCTCAACTACTATCGCGCGTCCCAGCTTGGGCCTCTACCACAAGGGACAAATGGCGTAAAGACGCACGTGCAGCTGCCGGATCTGCCGGTGATTTCCGTTCCAACACTGGTGATCTGGGGCGAGAAGGATACTGCGCTGCTAACCGGCAATCTGGATGGCCTCGATAAATACGTTTCCCATCTGACGATCAAGCGGTTACCGGACGGAAGTCACTGGGTCGTGCACGAATACCCCGATTTGGTGGACGCTGCGATACGCGATTTTCTAAAATAGACGGGCGCACCATGCCGCCTCAAGACGTGAGAGTCTACACGTCAACAATGCTCTTCGTACTCAATCCACGATCAGCGCGTCCAGACTTGTCGGCATAATAGCGCTTCCAGTTGCAAAAGCACTACGATGCATAACGTGTAATGCTGTCGTCCACCATGTGCCATGCATGGCGTTCGGCACGTAATCGAAGACCCTGCGTAATTCTTGGTTAGACCGCTTCGATTCGGCTCACTTGTACTACTAGCGCGGTTGCGCAGCCGAGCCCTCGATCTATTCAACCAGGAACGGACAGGTTCACATGAAGACCAGTTTCACTCGCCTGAGACGGCGCGCAATGCCGTTGACTCTTCCGGCCGTGCTCATGGCCCTTTGCCTGCCTATCGCGGCGCAGCCTCCCGCGGCGGGAATATCAACCCAAGTCAGAAGCCGCGATATGGCGGAACCCCCCTCGCCCTTCGCGAGAGGGGACGGGGGTGAGGGAATATCATCCGCTCGCCTGCGCGAGCTCGGCGATACCGTGGCGCTGCTGCCGTGGTGCTACCGCAGCGGAAAAGAGGCCGCACTTCAGTTTGCGCGCGCGGAGTGCAACCAGCTGTTGCTGGAGACCGGATTTAATGTCTTCCTGACAAAGTCGCCGACCGGAGCCATGCCGCCGCCCATGCCCGGGACGGGTGTGCGCAAGACGTCGGCCCAGTTCGAGCAGCTGCTGCGCGACGGCAGGGCGCTGATCGGCCAGACCGTCACCAACCAGTCGGATGCCCCCTATACGCTTCCAACCGTCGATCAGATGATCGCGATTGGTGATCGGCTGCAGACCCGTTATGTCCTCGCGGGGAGGGCGCAGTGGAGTACGAGGAACGTCTGGATTGGAATATCGAACCGCGTCAAGTCGATGTGTACCGTCGATGTGCTCGTCCTGGATATGAGCACAAGGCAGCTTGTACTCGACGCACGCAATGTCGTCGCGGACAGCACGGAACAGAAGAACATCTATAACACCGTTACGAGCGTGCTCTCGCTAAATCCTTTGCCGCTCGTCCTTCCGGGTTCCGTCACACCGCAGGAGCAGACGGCAGTGGCGGTTGCGACCGCGAGGGCGCTGGAGCCGTGGCTTAAGGCGCAGCGTATCCTGGCGGCCCTGACGCAGGCGGATGAATCCAGCGAGCTATCCGAAAAACCCGCGCCGGAGGAGAAGTTCACCACGCTGGTCCGTCCCATTGGCGCGCTCCACGCAACGCTGAAATTCTCGGATGTGGACGAGAAACAGGTGGCGAGTCTCAACGCCGACTTTGCACGCATACTTACATGGCACGAACTGGCACTTAGCTACACAAAACCCAATCGGCTGACCCTCACGGCAACAACGCCGGCGCAGGTGAAGGTTACGCTGCTGGCAAGCGAGGAGATGCAGCGGTATTCGGCAGGAGATAACGACAAGGTCGCCGTTCAGGACCTGTCCGTTGCTCCAGACCGGCGGCTTACGCTGTTGGATCTCTGCGGTGTGCTGACTCCGGAGATGTTCAACTTCATGCGGGCGAGATTCGTGCGCAGAGAGACGGTCGACCATGTCGATGCGGTGGTATATGACCTGACCTTCTGGCGAGGCGCGGGCGGCGCATATCAGCGCGCCTGGATCGATCCCGGCAGGCGCATCCTCGTAAAACGGTCCACCTATGACCGCTCCGGCAAGTTGAAGGCTACATCCACCTATCGCAAGCCGGCGGAGGTCGCGCCCGGAGTGTGGCTCCCGACGCGAGTGGAGGTTACCAATCCGGCGGCGAAAACGATCCTCGCCCTGGAGGTTGCGGATGTGCGGATAGACCAGGAGGAGAACGCTCGATAGCAGCCGACAATGCCTCTTGAGGTGCATATACGGTATGCTAAGACCAATCGGCTGCAGATGCGAGACGACGGACGGCGGACGGCACGGCGTCATCTTAGTGTTGTCCCGCCGATCCGGCCGCAGGTGAGGACCCGATGCGCGAGTCGATTGCCGACATCAGTCGCCGGCTGTTCGAGGAAGTGCTGCTCCCACTCCTGGAACGCGAGGTTCCCGACATTGTCTCGGAGACGGCGTTCGGCCTGTTCGGTTACGGCTCGGAAGCCTACGGAACGGACGACTCCTTCTCGCGCGACCATCATTGGGGCCTGCGCATCGACGCACTGATGCCGGATGAGCTATTTCACGCGCGTCGCGCCGCGCTTGTCGCGGCGGTTCGCAATGGCGTGCCGGCCACGTTTCACGGTCATGCTCTTCGAAAAGGGCACTTGGAGGGTGCCGGAATCGCACCGGACAGTCTGCCCGCCTTCCTGATTCGCACCCTGGGCATCGATCATCCGCCTCAGACGCACAATGAGTGGCTGGGACTCCCTGAAGAAGACATCATCCACGTCATCAACGGCGAGGTGTGGCACGATCCCTCCGGGCGATTCACGGCGATCCGCTACGCATTTCGAAATCACTATCCGGAGCCGGTACGGAGGCGCCGTATCGCACACTGGTGCCGCTATGTATCCGGCATGGGCGCCTATGCGCTCAGGCGCGCGATACTGAGAGAGAATGAGTACTACGCCACGACGGGGTTTGCCGTCGCCATTCGACTCTCGGTACAGCTCGCCTTCTTACTTGACAGAAGGTTCTTCCCGTACGACAAGTGGCTCATGGCCGAGTTTGCGAGGCTTCCGCGCCTTTATAGTCCTCTCTTTCCACTGGTAGACGAGGCCGTGCGGCTCTCCACGCCGTGGGAGGCAAAACTGGCGCTGCTGGATCGTATCGCGGATATTCTCGACGAGACAATGGTCGCCGACGGACTGATTCGGCCGCATCCGAAGTTCACCGGGACGCCGACATCCGGTTATCGCATACTGGAACACGCGTACGCGGAGCTCATTCAATCGCTGCCGGAGGAGATCAAGACGATCGTGCCGCTTTGGGACCAGGTGTTCCTCGAACAGTTCCATTGCCGCTACGTCGATGGCCTCGACCTCGACGAATGGGATTCGATCCTCGGACTGCAGCCGGTAATGAGAACACAACGATGACACTCCATTTTGGACCGCCGGCGAAGTTTGCGCATAAGTTCGGTGAGTATCGATCGCCGCTTCGGTTCCTCGAGGGCCGCGAGGTGAAATCGTCCGCGGAGTGGCCAGCTCGGCGGCGCGAGCTGCTCGAGTCGTGGCGTCGCCTTATGGGTCCCTGGCCGCAGGCCGTCGAACATCCAAAGGTCGAGATCCTGGCCGTGCACGCAACCGGCGGAATCAGACACGAGCGTGTTCGTCTGGAGATCGGTCCGGGCCAGACCGGCGACGGATGGCTGCTCGTTCCGTCAGGCGTGGGGCCATTTCCGGCGGTTCTGGTCGTTTTCTACGAGCCGGAGACCAGCGTCGGCCTGAATCCCAAGAATCCCTCCTGCGACTTCGGCCTGCAGCTTGCGCGGCGCGGATTCGTGACGCTCAGCATCGGAACTCCCGGCGGCGACGCATGGAAGCCCGAGATCGGCGGCGCCGGCTGTCAGCCCCTTTCGTATCACGCCTATGTTGCGGCGAACTGCTGGTACGCCCTGGCAAACCGGACGGAGGTCGACTCAAAGCGGATTGGTGTCGTTGGGCACAGCTATGGCGGAAAATGGGCCCTGTTTGCCGCGGCGCTATGGGAGCCGTTCGCCTGCGCAGTGGTGAGCGATCCCGGCATCGTGTTCGACGAGACGCGCCCGAACGTCAACTACTGGGAGCCATGGTACCTCGGGCTGGACCCGCTCCACAGTCGAAAACCCGGAGTGCCCACCGCGGACAATCCTCGTACCGGAGCCTACAAGAAGATGATTGAGGAGGGCCGAGACCTGCACGAGATGCATGCGCTGCTCTCGCCGCGGCCGTTTCTAGTCTCCGGTGGTTCGGAAGATCCGTCGTCACGCTGGATCGCGCTGAACCATCTGATAAGGGTCAACGAGCTGCTCCGGTCTCGCGACCGCGTCGCGATGACAAACCGTCCGAACCATCGGCCGACCGAGGAGTCGAACTCGGACATCTACGCCTTCTTCAATCGCTTCCTACACGCTCAATAAGGAGGGTCAGTATGGGCCTTACATCCGATCAGGTGCATCTGTTCCGTCACAATGGGTTCGCCAAGCTTCCTGCTTCGCTGCCGCCGGAGACCGTCGACTGTCTGAAGGAGACGATCCACTCTCATATCCGGGACGAGAGAGCGCCGATCGTTCGTGATCGGCAGGGCCGAGTTACGCGGATATCCAACCTCTGGAACCGCGCGCCGATCTTTAACGAGGTCCTCGCGTGCACGGAGGTGCTCGACCCGCTGGAGGCTCTCCTCGGTCCCAATATAGAGCTTATACTCAACCGCCACAATCACGGGACACTTCGTCTTGCCGAGGACCCCGGCAACTACTTCCATCGCGACGTGCTGCAGTGGTCGCGCTCCATCGTCACGATCCTCTTCTACCTCGAAGAGACAAATCTGGAGAATGGATGCACCTGGGTCGTGCCGGGCAGCCACCTGCTGCCAGGAGTAGCCGGGACGACACTTGCCGACGAGGAGGCGGTGTTGCGGTCGGGCGTTCTCGATCAGGCCGTGCCCGTGCCGATGCCGGCGGGCGGACTGCTGGCGATCGACAGCCTGATCATGCACTCGCCGGGTCCGAACAAGACGACCGGGACCCGCATTAGCATGACCGTCGGCTATCACAGCGTAGACGAGCTTGCCGGGATGGAGAACCCGAAGCGAGTGCTCGTGCGTGGGAAGCGCGTGTATCTGGGAAATGACACATGACCGAGCCCGGAAGACGAGTCGTGATCGAACAAATTTCTACCGTACAACCGTCTGGTTACGAATGGCCCTCCCTCCGGACCTTTTTTTGCCTTGACACGGCGCATCGAGTAGACCATAATAGAGTTACCACATGGAAGTATAAGCTAGGCCCGTCCGCCGCAATATCCCGCAGGCGCAGCAGAGCGGCGGAGAGACTAATCTGAAACAAGGAGGTAGGAGCCACGAACAAGCCTTACATGTATGACCACAAGTCGTGGAGACCTATTCGAAAGGATCTAGTAGGATGACGCCACCTGGTAGTTTGGCCGAGGTCCGGCGCTGACGTGAAGTCTGAAGAGCTGTTGCGGTAACCCGGTCGTTGATCCCGGTCACTTTCCGGCTTGTTGACGCGAGACGCAATGCGCGGCGAATGCGCGCGATCGAAGACTTCAAGTTAGGACGCCCAGCGCGCCTCGAAAACATAAGAATCTCTCAAGTCCGAACGAAATGCGACCCCCGACTACTCAGGATGTATCCGGGGGTCGCACTCTGTCTGCGCTAAGGACGTCTTTAATCCATCACTTCGCGCTGCCGCTGAAGCGGAGCTCCTTGAAGCGTGATCTCTGCTCGGCCGTCATGACCTGCTGCACTCGCTTGTCCTCCGCCTCGTAGAGTTGCTTCAGTCGATCCTGCTGGTCCTGCGTCAAACCATTGAGCGACCGAATAGCAGTCCAACCGAACGTACCATCTGCCCTTTCCGATCTCTCCATCTTGCCGCGGACCTCATATTTGGCCCGCTGTTCCGGTATGAAGAGTTGGCGAAATGCCTCCTGTGTGGCACGTTCGATCAACTCCTCTTGCACCTTGAGCTGATCTTTCGGCAGCGAGGTGTCCGCATCTAGCTTCCGAAGCTGTTCCGCGGCATCCTTCTTGATGCGTTGCACCATCGACTGCTGTTCGGCAGTCAGCTCAAGAGAGTTTCCCTCCGCGACCTCCACGGACTGTACGGACTTCAGCCTTGTCACCTGATCCGCGGTCAGGAGCTTCATGATGCCCGCCTGGTGGGCCCGTTGGATCTCCTTCATGTTAGCTTCTCGCCGCTCAACCGACAGATTCTGATCCTGTTTCAGGGCGCCCAGCCGGCGGTCGTCTTCCGCCTCGAGCGCCTCTATGGCCCGCTCCTGCTGCTGTGTAATACCGATCTTAGCGAACACTTCATTCATCGCCGCCCGCTTCGGATCGCCGACCTCCTGCAGCTGCCGGCGCTGTTCCGGCGTCAACACCTGCCCGACTCGCCGCTGCGTTTCGTCCCGGATCGCCTGCAGTTCCAGCTGCTGCGTTTCAGTAAGGTTTAAGGCGGCTGCGAGCTTCTTTGAGTATGGCGAGCCGGAAATCGCGACGGCTTCTGCATTCCGCTTCGCAAGGTCGGCGGAATCTTGCGCGCAGACCTTCCAGGGCGCAATGCCAGCAATCGCGGCGGCGCCGAGCGCGACAGCAGCCGCGAGCGATGGACGTGGACGATTCGTGAGGTGTTTCATGGCTAATAGTCTCCTTCGAACGGATTGAAATGAGCCGGCAGCCCGGATAGCAGCGAGTGCGGGCGCCGGCCCGGATTGCAGCTGGGCGAGCCGCAGTAGAAGAGCCCCGTATTCAGAGCGCGAGCCCGCAGACTGCAGCAGGGCGAGCTGATCGCAGGCCAGCTCCTGCGACTGCTGCCATTCCCGCTCCGCGAGCCAGACGGACGGCAGGAAGTAGAAGAGACAACGTGCGATGGTCGGCAGCCAGATCCAAAGCAGGTCTCGACGTCTGACATGTGCGATCTCGTGGGCCAGCACCATCCGGCGCTGAGTCTCCGTGAGCGAATCCATCAGAGGCTCGGGCAGCAGGAGCGCCGGGGCGGCGATACCGTGGACCATAGGGACGCCAGCTCGCGACAGCAGGACATCCGGCGTTCGTCGCAAGGCCACCGCGGAGCTGATCCGCGCACATTCCTCCATTAGCACGAGGTCGGTTGCCGGTCGACACGCCGCTCGCAGGATTGTCGCTTCCCGTCTCTCGCGCCACACGCGCGCCAGGTTCCATGAGACGCCGATCAGCCACAAGGCTACAACAATCGAAGTGAGCGGGATTTGTTCGGGCGGTTGCCTGGCGCCTGACGCTGCACGTGGCCTCGTGATCTCAGCGTCCGACCGTTCGTCCATTGCCTGAATGGGCAGTCGCGTGACTGGAGCGGCCGGAAGGATAGGCAGCATCACAGGCGAAGCCAGTATGAGCGCGGCAATGAGCTTAATATATGCCAGTCTCCACGCCCAGCAGTGCACGATTGGCGAGGACCGAGTCAGCAGGCGGCATACGATCCATGCGCACAGAATTGCCGCGGTTCCCAGCAGACTGGCCCGAATCAATGCACCTGAGAGCCATTCGACGAAGTGAGAGAACAATCGGGCTCCGTCAGGCATCCTCGTCCTCCTCTTCGGCTTCTGCACTCTTGGCGTTCGCCTGGCTGTCCTGCGTATCCAGACTGTCTACGATCCTGCGCAGAGCAGCCAACTCATCGGCCGTCAGGTCGGTCTTGTCGCCTAAGTAGGCGACAAAGGGCGAGATCGATCCGCCCAGCGCCTTTTCCACGAAGTCGCGCACCAGGCTCTGCATCAGGTCACTGCGCGGTCGCGACGGTGCATAGCGGTGAATCGCTCCCGATTCATCACGCGTCAGGTAGCCCTTTGTGCGCAGCCGTTCGATCATGGTCATCACG
Organism: Chthonomonadales bacterium; assembly: GCA_038211235.1. Lineage (GTDB taxonomy): Bacteria > Armatimonadota > Chthonomonadetes > Chthonomonadales > Chthonomonadaceae > DATGJU01. Next base: position 8,162 of record JBBQVV010000113.1, read on the forward strand.
GTGGTTCGCGCCCAGCCATCGGATGCCGCAAAGTGCTCCGCCGCCTCGCGCACGGTGACCGAGCCGTGTGCGGTGACAAATTCAAGAATCTGCCACTCCGCCGGGCTGAAATAGCGTTTATGATTCATGCAGTCTCCTGACGGATTTTGTAGTCAAATATTGTGACGCAGTTTGTAGTCACTTTGTTACAGCATTCCGGGAAATATTTTCTTGTGCATTGGGCCGAAGGTGGTAAACTTGCCGTAAGGTCTTGGCCGGCGAGAGGATGGCGCAGCCCAGTTCGCTGCGGCGACGATGTCGATGAACGTCTTTCTTGCGGTTCCCGGGCCAGTTCTCCTCTGTCTCTCATGCGGCATTGCGTATTCGACCGCTTACCGCTGCCGCTGCCGAGCCGGCGTCGCCGGGCCGATCCCTCATGGCGCCGGCCAATTCGGGGACTCGATCCGGCCTATCCGGCAGCCACGCCCAGGCGCGCGTAACCCAACCCGCAGTCGGAGGGCGCGATCCGAACGGAGCCAACGGTGGCGCCGGGGCACTCGCCAAGCACTTCATTGAACTCCGCCGCAACGTGTTTGCCGAGCCGGGCGTGCAGGTAGTCGTGCGAGATCACCACCGCGCCGGGCGCAAGGTGCGGGCGGAGCTTCGTCAGCGTTGCTCCGGTGAAGCCGGGCAAATGCGAGCCGTCCTCGAACAGAAATGAGACCTGCCCTTCCGGCGGCTGCCAGGCAAAGACGTCCTCCGGGACCGGCACGATGTGGTCGAGGAGCGTCTTGTCAACCCGCGAGAACTCAAGCGCCGGATCGACCGCGTAGACCGTACCGCTTCCATTCTGCTTGCAGGCGAGCGCCAGGTGCGACGTGGAGCAGCCGACCAGCGAGCCGACCTCCACGATCCGCTCCGGCTTGAGCGCCCGGACGAGGCCGTAGAGCAGCCGGCCTTCGTCCTCCCAGACGGAGCCGCCCGGCCAATTGCAGGGGATAGGTTTTAGGTTATGGGGGCTAGGGTCGGGCGGCGGGGAGACGGGGAGAGCGGGAGACAGGTAGTAGCCGCCGATGGTGTCTTCCTTGGTGTAGCTCCAGAGAGCGTCACGATCCAGGCCAAGGTCGGCCGCTACCTGGGTTACGGCATCGGCCAAAGTAAGGACGGGACCCGATGGCACGCTCTGCTCTCCCAAAGCGCCCTCGAGAGCCGTGATCTGGCGGGTCGTATCCTCGTGGTTGGGATTTAGTTCGTGCGCGCGGCGCATCCAGTCGAGCGCATCCTCCAGTTGGCCCGAGCGGATGGCGGAGACGCCCAGGAAGTAAGCGGCCTCGGCGACTCCGGCTCTGGCCAGGGCGTGAAGGTGCGGGATCGCCTCCTGTTCCCGGCTTGACTGCAGCAGATGCCGCGACCAGGCCATGCCGACCGCGGGCGAGCGGGGATACTGCGCGAGCGCCTGCTGGAGACAGTCGTGCGCGGCGTCTTTCCCTGCCAGCGCTTCCGAATGCAAAATTACCAAACGAAGCCAATTCTCGCCCGGACCCTCGGCTCGGAACGCGGCCTCGACCATTCTCTTCGCGGTGGCGAAGTCTCCGGCCGCGACTGCTGTATCGAAGAGGGCAAGGATGCTCGGCAGGAAGTGAGGCGCCGCCTCGATCGCCTTGCTCCACCACTCCCGCGCGCCCTTGTAATCCTCCATCAGCCGGCAGACGCTGCCCAGGTTGTGGTAGGTCTTGAAGCCGAGGATGCCGATGTCCACGCTCGAGAAGTGCTCCTCGATCCTGGACTGCAGCGCCTGCTCGTAGTGCGCCTTTGCCTCCTTCAGATCGCCACTGTCCGTCAGCGTATGGCCGAGGTGGAAGTGGAGCTCCGGATCACCGGGCGTGACGGTCAGTCCCTGCCTGAGGGTTGCCAAGCAGCCGTCAATGTCGCCGGTCTGGCGCTGCGATAGGGCGAGCAGCGCGTACGCTTTGCGCACATGCGAGTCCGTGGGAGGCGAGACCTCCAGGCAGCGCTTGAGCCAGGCGACCGCTCCCTCCAGCTCTCCTCCGTAGTGGTCGGTCATGCCGAGATTGAAGAGCACGAAGGGATGATCCGGCCGCTCTTCGAGATCGAGCTTGAGCAGCAGGGCGTCGCGCTCCCGCTTCTTCGCCTGTCCCTCCGGCGAGGTGTCGTAACCGGAGTGGAGCACGACCGCGTCGATGCGAGCGATCTGGCCGGGCTTTTCTGTCCCCCTCACGCTGCTTACTTCGTCGTCGGGGAGGGAATGCGGGTCGCCGACCTCCGGGCCGGCCTTTACGCGGCGAGACGCCGCGTCTACGGTCCCGCGCCGATCGCTGCACGCCTCTCGCAGCGAGGGGAGGATCTGTTCATGGATGCGGCCCTCGAATTTGACGCCAGGCAGGTTCCGGAACAGCTTGACGTGGTCGACGCGGGTGCCCGCTCCCTCGCCCTCCTCCACGAACTGGACGGGAACCACGAAACCGACCACGGCCGGCGGAGCGTTGAGGGCGGCGTCCAGAATTGCCTCCCCAGACGAGAGCGGGAGGGTATCGTCTGCATCCAGCCAGAAGATCCAGCGTCCCTTCGCGTACTTCAGCGATTCGTTGCGTGCCTCCGAGAAGCTGTTCGTCCACGGAAAGTCGTAGACGCGAGCGCCCATCTCTTTCGCGATCTCCTTCGTCCGGTCGGTAGAGCCTGTATCAATCACGATCATTTCGCGGAAGAAGGGCTTCGCGCTGCGCAAGCAGTCGCCGAGCACGCGCTCCTCGTCCCGAACGATCATGCAGAGCGAAGTGTCGGCCCGCCGCGCGTCCTTGAGGATGCGCCGCATCCGCACGTCCGGGTGGCGATCCGGCCGGAAGACGATTCGCTCGCCAGCAAGCCCTGACAAGTGGGAAGCATAGCCGCTCTCAATATCGTCCCGCCACTTCTCGCGGTAGAGCAGTTCGTTACGCCGGAGGAGGGCAACGGGATCGAATGGCGGTACTATCGCAGCGCACCGCCCGGCCGTTTCGCCGTTTCGCCCCCCGGCCCCCAACTTTGGGGGAGTGGGCGTGCTCGCCGTCGGTTCTTTTGAATCGCGCCCCCCGATCCCCAATTTTCGTTCGGGCCGTTTGGCTTGAGGATTCGGAGGTTTCGTGTTGTTATCTTCCATATCCAAAATGTTCGAAATCTGCGAAATCCCATACGGGCCGTAGGGCTGCGGATAAGGTTTCCCCTCCATTCTTCCCATAGTCTTGGAGCCGCTGTGGTGGACGAAGCTGTTGGCGGCGATGACGAGGCGGTAGCCGGCGCGGCGGATGCGGTAGCAGAGGTCGTTGTCCTCGAAGGTGCCGAGGCCGAAGCGCTCGTCGAAGCCGCCGATCTCGTTGAGGACGCTGCGGCGGACGGCCAGGCAGAAGCCGACGAGCATGTCGGTCTCGATATCTTCGCGGCCTCGGGCGGCGAAGTCCTCCGCGAACAGCTCCATCGTGTCGAGACTGGTGTACGTCGGATCGATCCGCTGGCCGTGCCCTGCGTAGTTGGTGAACGGACCGGCGGCGGCGATGGAGCCGGAGGCCGTCAGGGCTTCCATCAGGCGCACCAGGCCGGCGCGTGGAACGACCGTGTCGCTGTTGAGGAACAGGATGATCTCGCCGGACGAGGCGGCAATGCCCTGATTGCAGGCGGCTGCAAAGCCCACGTTAGAGGGATTAGGGATTAGGTTCACCTCACCCCCGGCCCCTCTCCTGAGCGCTCGTCCCTCGCTAGGAGAGGGGAGCGAGTCGCCGACGTCGACGTACTCTTTGGTGGCGATGCGCTCGCGCACCTCGTCGGCTGCGTCATCGGGGGAGGCGTTGTCTATTACAATGACTTCGTGGATCAGGTCGGCGCAGCGATCGAGGCTGTCGAGGCAGAGGCGGAGGTCGTCGCGCCTGCCGTGGAGCGGGATGACGACGGATACCGAAGCTCTACAAGGTGACGCGATCTTGTTCTTGTTTCCGATTCTATGTTCTTCATTCTCTTCTTTGCGCCTTTGCGGCTTTGCGCGAGCCTCTTCCCCTTCGTCCGTTTGCGTCCCATACGGGCCGTACGGCTTTGCGGGGGTCCGCATCGCCGCCTCCAGGACGCCGGGAACGTGGATGCGCTCGGCGAATCCGTACGCCCCCGGATGCGTCGGATGCAGATTTCGCATGAGCTTGTCGCTGTCCCACGCGAGCCAGACGCGCTCGAACCAGCCGGGCAGCACCTCGTCTCGATGGCCCCAGGTTGAAATCTTGCGCCGGATGCGCTCGTCCGGGCCGGCGTAGGAGAGGTGGTGGACGATACCGTATTCGGCCGAGAGGCGTAGCGGGCGTCCTCCTTCGAAGTTGCGGCCTCCCACGGGCACGGCTGCATTGAGATCGATCAACATGCAGGGCCGGAACCGCTCGCGCGGCCGGATGACGTACTCCGGGCTCTTCCAGTAGGTGTCCCACTCGACGTAGACCCGGTCCGCCATGCCGGTCTGTGCGATTTCGGTGAGCGATCGGAGCAGTCCAGGCTCCATGATCTCGTCGCCATCGGGGATGAGCGCGTGTGTGTATCCGCGCTCCTTCAGCGTCTCGATCGCGGCCTGCCTGTGCGCAAGCTCGGTGGTCCATTCGCCGAGAACGACCTCCGCGCCGCCCGCCCGCGCGATCTCGGCGGCCGCCTGCCAATCTCCTGGATGGTCGTGCCACGGGACGCGGCTGATGAAGGTGAATACTTCGCCGGCCGCACGGGTGGAGTCGATCGACCCGGCGAGGTAGTATGCGTCGTCATGTAGGATATAACATACGGCGATCGAGGACATTTGCCCGGTCTCCTGTAGTTTGTGGGTGTGCGCCCTATCGGGCTGCGATTGCGCTGGACTATGTTTGGGCGCGATGGGAACGGCGCAATCCACCGGTGTGCAGTGTGCAGTCGTCATGGACGTGCGCTCCCGACGGCCGATGTTCGACGGCCGGCCGCGCGACGCGCAGGCCGAGGCGCCTTGCGGACGAACTTGTACTGCTCGGCGAGTCTGCCCATGATAGCCGCGCATACGAGCTGTTCGAAACTGAGGCTGCGCTCGATCGCGGCGATCTCGAGCGTTGGCCGGTGCTCTTCCGAGTAACAGAAGTCGAGCAGTCCGAGGATCTGCTCAGTTACCATCCAATAGGCTTCTCCCATATCGCTCCCCCTCCGGGTTTCTTCGCTTGCGGAGCTGCCATCCGACGTCAATCGCTGCGGTCGCCCTTGCGTCGACTAGTCATTTTATATACGTCATTATTAGTCTACTATACTAAGACAGGAATCCGCATGTTTCTTGGCAAGCAAAACTACCAGATTATTGGAAACGTCTGGAGGGAGAAGGTCGAAACGAGGCGCAGCGCACGGATGTCGGGGGGGCCGCTTGCACATAGGAAGGTGACGAGATTGCCGGCGGGCGCATGGATTGCCATGAGCAACCCTATCGATACGGATCCGTACCGGACCTCGCCGCTGGTTCCGTACGAGTAGCTGTGACGGTTTCCGGAAGTGACTTGCACGCGGATGAGAGAATGCACCACCGGATCGCCGCCCGCGACCTGGTTCTGGTAGACAAGCTGCGTGCCGTCGTTCAGATACTCGGTAAACGCGGTGCCATCGAAACTCAGCGTTGACAGTGCCGCGACGCCAGTTTGAGCTGCGTAAGCTATGATGCCGCCGGAGGCTCCGATGCCGGTGTAGGGAAAGGCGATAAACTCGCCTCGTTGGATGGTGACCGGCCCTCCGCTGGTGGAGGAGAGCACCTTCGCCGCGACGCTCGCCGAGCGAGAGCGGCCGTACTCCGCGTTATCGGTATTGTGCGAGCTGTAGTAGAAGTCGATCGACAGGTTGAACTTCTGAGCGATCAGCTTGATATCGGGATCGACCAGCAGCTCTCCTGTGGCCGGGTCCGGCATCGGCCGGACTTGGACAACCGAGCGATTGCCCAACTCCGACCGCCAGTACTCCCTCCTTTATTGCTTGTCCGCGTGGTCGCCTGAGGAGTTGCCCTTCTCGAGAGTGTCCAGCCATCTCGTACGCCCTGTCGGTACTGCGTAGGTGAGGTAGAGAAGGTAGATGCCAACGAGCGAGCAGACGATACCTCGTGGCATAGATTCACGGGTCATGAAGAGTCCGCCGCCAATGAGCAGCATTCCGCCTATCGCCAAGAGAGCTAGGGCGACTTTGACTCCCCGAGTAAGAATTGGCTTCACATCAGATTTCCCTTCTAATCTGGTCGGCTGAGCACTTTCAAGCTTGTCGACAACCAAACGCGGCCCTTCGTACGTCATCTTGCGAGCCATCGGATTGTCGCCGCAACGATCTTAGCCCCCCAGCCTCCTGCAACGAAGCCGCCGCCAACTGCAGCTGCAACGCCGGCAGGGTTCGCCTGCTTGCTGCTGAAGGTTATTCCCGTGGACCCGCGGCGCAGGCCCTGCCACGGATCTGGCCCTATGAAGTCGTTTGGCAGAGAGCCGCCGCCGATACCGATTCGCGACAGGATCGTGCCTGGAATGACAACCGCCGTGCCAATTCCGATCTCCCAATCTGCGATGCGATCGATACCGCGTGATATCTCGATCCAATCTGACTTACTGAAGTGAAAGTCAAGCCAAGGATGGTCGGATGGCCCCCAGGTCCAGAAGTCGAGTCCTCTCGGGTCTCTGAACCTAACCGGACCGTTCCCGCAATAGGCGAACCAATTTACCGATCCGCTCCGGAATCGGATTGGATCCTGTGTTATCCAACGTCCCTGATCAGTTCGCAGCGTTCTCGCACGAACGTAGGTCCGGTTCGCGCTATCTCGATGATATCCAGCCGTACCCACGAACTGGAATGGTGTCGCCGTCGTCCCCGTGCGCGCGTTGTTTTCACCATATGGCCAGAAGCTGAACGTGTCCGTCTGTGTCTGGCTCGTGCCCAGCAACGCGACAGTCGAACCTAACGGATCAGGCACGTACAGGCTGCGAACTCCCGCGCGCTTCTCCGCGATGATCTCGCCATCAATGACGGTATATCTTACGGTTCCCATTTCAAACATCCTCCTTGCGGGCACAAATTTGCCGGCCTTTTCGCACGGTTCGGTCCCGGGCCGCTGCCGCTCATGGCCGAGCGGCCCGGGCGCGGGTCAGCTCTTCTCCATCAGGTAGTCGGTGCTGTCCCAGATCGTCGTCGTCAGAACGCCGCCCGCCTCGAAGGCGCTTCGGCGCAGGCCGTCGCCGTCGAATGTGTATGTCGAGCGTGTGCCGCCGGAGAAGCGGACGTTGGTTAGGCGGTTCTCGTTGTCGTAGACATATGTCGTTCTGGCACTCGCGAGATACTCCTCTGTCAGGTTGCCGGTGATGTCGCCGCTGCCGGGATAGGTCCCTACCCAGGGTCCTGGTACGGGAAGTTCACCCGATGATCCGGGCCGGCAGATGCCGCAGGGTGACGTCTGTGACGCGCCACAGCCGAACACGACGGACGGGTCCCACTCGCCGGAATCTGTCGGGCGAAATGGCAGAACGTTTGGATTCATCTCTCTTCTCCTCTCTCAAAAGCCCGCTTGATGGCCTCCGCGGCCAGTCGCGGGCAGTGGGCCTGGCCCTCGGGAAGGCCGCCGAGCACCAGGTCGATGTCTCGCGCGGTCAGCAGAAGGGCCTGTTCGATAGTCCTGCCGGTGAGCAGGACGGTGGTGATGCTGCCCGCCGCCGTCGCGGCAGCGCAGCCGTAGGTCTGGAAGGCGGCTCGCCGGATGACGCCGTCCTGGACCAGAAACCAAAGCGTCATGTACGGCCCCTCGCCCGGTTCGCCCGCCGTGCCCTGATGGGTTGCGCCGGGAAGCGGGCCGGGATTGCGCGGGTTGGCGATATGCTCCTGTGCGAGGTCGCTGTACATGCAATCTCCACGAACCGCGCGAAATTGCACGAGCCATGGATCACGGTCCACGAACCACCATCCACCCGCATCCGTTTCCGGGAAAGGCGCGAGCGCTCCCTGCATCGCCGTGCGGCGTCGGCGGGAGCGCCGGCCGTCCCCGCGGGGGCCGTTGCGCCGGCCGTGAGCTGCGTGTTCGTTGGGACGTTCCGGCTGCAGAGCTCCTCTGTGGGTCGATTGCGACCCACCCGTCGGATGCGCCGGGAGTGTCGCGCGCCTTCTACTGAGATAACGAATCTCAGTAGACATGTGTCAGGTAGTCTTGGAGCGATTTTCTGCAGTCTCGGTCGGGGATGGAGCCTGGGGATGTGGACTACTCGTCTGAACGCTTATCCGTGACCACGGATCGTCGCCCGGCAGTTCCAGTGGTTGCCGCTGGATGACGGGGCGCCATACCACGCCGCTCTAACTCGGCTCGCAGCCGCTTCAACATCTGCGAAACAGCCTGGCGGGCGGCGCCGTTACCGCATCCGGCCGCCTCGGCAATCTCGGCTATCGCTCGCTCCTCGACGAATCGCGCCAGGAACAGCGCGTGATAGCGTTCGGAAAGGCTCTCGGCCGCATCGAGGATCTGCTCGCCAAGTTCCAGGCTGAAGAGGGTCTGTTCCGGCGAGCGAGCGGCTGCGAGATCGACGCGCTCCGCCGCTGCCGCCAACAGGGCGTCCACGCGGCTCTGGCGCCGCCGGACGTCGATCAGGAAGTTCTTCGCGCAGGCCATGAGCCAGGCAGGCGACGCTTCGAATAGCTGGGCCGGCTCCTGGAAGTGATGTTCGAGAAGCCGGACGATACATTCGGAGACGGCATCTTCCGCCTCCTCGCGGGTCATTCCGGCCCGCATGCCGGAGGCTTCGGCCATTGCGCGGGTCGCCCCGAAGCGCGACGCGGGTGACATGCGGCCATGAGGAGCCGCCGCGAGTTGAGCGGGAACCACGCAATGAATGCTCGTGAATGTCGCGCAGTTAGTCGTCAGAGTCACCGGGTAGTGCATGGGAACCTCGCGCCTTCGTGGCCGCGCCGCCACTTCATGGTCAACCATCGATTCAGACGAACTTGCCGAAGGTCGTCGCCCCTGGCACTCATGCACTCGCATGCGTGCGTCCTTTGGCGGGGACGCCGCCGCCTTTCGAGGGCGATGGCCGTTAGTGGTGTAACGCGCTGTATTATGTATATTTTTGTCTGGTATGAGCCAATGGCAATC
>JBBQVV010000114.1:0-17221 GCA_038211235.1 Chthonomonadales bacterium
TACCTCCAGTGGCTGCACGATCACGGCTACCTGGTAACCGACAATCCCGTTCTCCGCTCGACCGAGAACATCCAGTGCCGCGACGCGTTCATCGACCTCACGGACGCGACGGCGTCCACCGAACCGGAATGGCCAACCGTCGAGTTCATCGTCGGCAACCCGCCGTTCCTCGGCGACAAGCTTATGCGCACATCGTTGGGTAATGAATACGTTGAAGAACTTCGACGCCTCTACGCCGGTAGATTGCCCGGGCGCTCAGACCTCTGCTGCTACTGGTTCGAAAAGGCGCGCGCTCAGATCGACGGGGGTCATTGCACGCGAGCCGGACTCCTGGCCACACAGGGAATACGGGGCGGTTCCAATCGCGAAACCCTCAATCGGATAAAGGAGACTGGCGACATATTCTTTGCCGTTAGCGATCGGGATTGGATACTGGAGAGTGCAAATGTACATGTGTCCATGGTCGGATTTGACAGCGGAGCTGACCAGGAGCACTGCCTGGACGGGTTGATGGTGGAGCGGATTAATGCCGACCTTTCGTCCGCGTCCGATACGAAGCAAGCTCATGTCCTTGCCGCAAATCGGGACATATCGTTCCTGGGAAGCTGCAAAGGCGGACCATTTGACGTAGCTGAGCCAGAGGCCCTGACCCTCCTACTGGCAGAGGGAAACGTCAACGGCCGCCCAAACAGTGACCTCGTCCGACCTGTACTCAACAGCGCGGACCTAACGCGTCGATCCGGCCGCCGATGGATCATTGATACCGCCGAGCTTGACCTTGAGGCGGCGGCCAATTACGAAAAGCCATTTGCTGTACTCGAGCAACGCGTCAAACCGCTCCGCGCAATCAATCGTGATAAGTGGCTGCGCGATAACTGGTGGCGACCTCAGAGAATGCGGCCGCTCATGCGCCAGAGTATCCAGAGCCTCGGCCGGTTTCTAGTAACCACCACAACTTCGAAACATCGAGTGTTCGCTTGGATTGAGCATCCTATACTTCCCGACCATCAGCTCATTGTCTTTGCGACAGCCGAAGAATACACGTATGGGGTACTCCATTCCAAGATTCATGAGGTGTGGGCGTTGATCATGGGAACCCGATTGGAAACGCGCCCTAGATACACCCCGACAACCTGCTTCGAAACCTTCCCGTTTCCAACTCCGACGGTGGGACAATCGACGGCGATAGGGGCGGCGGCTGCCGACCTGGACACCCAACGCAATGCGTGGCTGAACCCGCCCGAGTGGACACGAGAGGAAATCCTGACGTTTCCCGGCGCCATCGACGGTCCATGGGCGCGCTATGTACACGATCCCGATTCGCGAGGCATCGGCACCGTGTGCTATCCTCGCATCGTCCCGAAAGACGCCGCGGCCGCACAGAGCCTTGCACGCCGCACTCTGACCGGGCTCTACAATGAGCGCCCGGCCTGGCTCGACCGTGCCCACCGCCGCCTCGACGAAGCCGTCTTCGACGCCTATGGCTGGCCGCATGAGCTTACAGACGATATGATCCTCGGCAGACTGCTAGCCCTGAACCTGGAGCGCTCCGCGGGGACCAATGCATGAACCTGGCATTGACCGGCAAGTATTCACAAAGGTCGAGCCGTCTAGAGTTCGACCCGTCTAAGCATCCGCTCGGTGAGCGAGCAATCCAATCCGCATGTCCGGAGCACGCAGAACTGATCAGGCGCCATATGGTCGAGAATGTACTGGAGCCTGGAAGCTGCAACGTCATCGTCACTCGCGCCGAATTCTTGAGCCTCGACGTGTGCCCGCCGTTGTTCCGCGAATCGCCCACGCTATTGTATGCCGCCTCCCAAAATCCTGAATGGCGACCGCTGCTTAACAGACGCGAGGGTTACCACTATTACAGAGGAACCGCCACGGCAAATAGCGTCACAATCGACGTGCTCATCAGGCGACCTGTCGTACCGCAAAGACCAGACGACCAAAAGCAGTGCGTAGAACTATTCGCATCCGTCAACCTCCAAGCCGCCTTCCAACTGGAAGATGACGCTCCCGTCACAATCGAGGTCCACTGCGCACCTCTCTTGGCCACTAGCACCACCACAACCTGACATCCCGCGCATACACGGCAAAAGTAATTTCCGCCCTCGGTCGAGGAGGGTAGGCCAGAAACTCCAAACGCGCTGCATAACTACTCGATTTCTACCGTATCTATGGTATATACACGCTGTGCGCTCCGGCCTAGCGTAACACTCGATTCCGCACATCTTCGGTGGCCCAAGGGTAGCGATACAATGGTGCACGCGTCAGCGTTCCAGGTCAATAGCGTTAGCGCGGTCGCGTTCTCCCCAGACACCACGGCATTCGAACCGGCCACCGTATTGACCAGAATTCTTGGCCGGCATCTGGACGTATTCAATGGCCAGGTGCAGTCCCTGCCCCTGCCTCCGCTGGCGCCGCCGGAGCTGCCGCGGTCGTCCTTAGTAGCAAGGACAAGATGTGGTCGCTAAACGCCACTCTAGCGTCAATCCAATCTAGCTGGACGGGCCGAGACGGAGTGTTGCAACCCGACAACAGTATAATCGATAGCGCGGCGTCAATCGTCCTTGACTATATTACCGCCGGGCACGTCCGGGTAAACCGGCTGGCTCTCGTCACGTCCCATTTTGTGCCTGAACCAGCGCCGGTGGATCTCATCGCGCGAATGTTCTTCAGCGAACAAGCGATCAGCGAGGTAGATGAGACAACGGGCGATCTTGAGGTACACAAACATACGATCATACCGGAGTTGGCGGCGCAGCAGAGCGTTAATCACCGGGTCCGGATAAAGTGCGCGATGATCATCACAACAAGCACAAAGGGGATACTGGTAGAACAGGACATCAACACGGTCGAGGACCCGGAGTTCCTATGCGTCAAGCAGACGCAGCGGTTTTTCGCGGAAGCTAACGCCAGGATACTCGAGACACTCAATTCGGCCTTTCCGGAGTAGCAGCGATGGACCAGGAAACCCATACCACATCATCAACCCTTGCCACGTCCGTTGCGGCACAGGTGCCGCAAAGCCTTGCACTCTGGCTACTACTGCTTACCTCTGCTCCACCTGCTCGCGCACAATCTACTCGGGCCCAAACGGACCGCGATTGGCGATACCAGCACGTGGCTGACGCACCGCCCACGTTACCATCTTCTCAGGCCGCGCGCGACTCCATCGCCTGTCTGGTTGGCGCCGCAAACCTGGACCGTCGTGGCAAAACGGAACCAACGTCGTTCTGGTCACCGGACGAAACGCTTGTGGCGTTCAGCGCCGACGCAGTTACGCGTGGTATCTCCGTACTCACTGCGTTGATGCAGGAGGAGGATGAGGACGACCGTCCGACACCGCACGCATTCGTAGAAGCCCTCCCGTGGGTCTATGCGGCGCTGATGGAATTCGGCGATCGGTTGCCCGACCTAGCTGAATCCGTTTCGGTTTCGGGCGGCATCCAAATCTATTGGAACGGGCCCGAGCGCTGCGTCCACCTGATCGTGCCCGCGTCCGATCAGAAGAAGTCCGTCTTGTACTGGGACGCAATCACAAGGTACGGTAGCGACGAACTCACGAACGTAGATCTTCTGTTCTCGCGATTGAACTGGCTAGCAAGGAATGCCCGAGGAACCCACTCCGCCACAATATGAACCGCTTCCCTGCGAAAGCATCGTCTACCGTGCCGCGCGCGGAAGCACCATGGTTGACAGAGTTAACCGCGCGCTCCATCCAACCGCCTTTGAGAGGCGGCCACCAGACATAGATGGCCTTTCCTTCGGAGTCGCAAGCGAATTCGCCGGTGTCGACGACTACGTGGAGCCGGAGAACTGTGGCCTAACCAGGGTCCACGGTGTAGCCACGCACCATTCTGGCTCAATCCGAGCTACACGTGTCTCCGGTGCGCCTCTCGATGTGCTTCAGGAGCGGGCCGCGCCGGGACATGCCGTGATCCCCAACACGCCCTACGGTTCAGTGGACCGAGACAGCGACGAATTCTCAAACGACGCTCACCATGTGGCCGTAATGCTTTCGAAGCAATCGCGACTCATCTGGGTCAGAAGGCCGCCCACATAGACCGCGATCACGAGAGTCGCCTACACCAATAATCAGCACTTCAGTTGACGCGATTCCCGGGCCCTCGCCCCTTTCACACTGCCGCATCCCCCGTCACCACCCACTCATCGCCCCGCCGAATCTCCAGCTCAAACACCGAATACTGTGCCGCCGCCTTCAGCCCGTTCGCCCCTCGCAGCGTCGCGCCGGCCGCCCCAGCGATCGTGATCTGCCCGACGCCGGCCTGATAAACTCGCAGAGTCGCGCCTACCGGCCAACCCGCAACCAGCACCGTCGGCACCGTGAACGTCGTCGCCGAGCCTGCTTCGAGTGCCGATACACAATCGCCGACATTGCGCCCTATGAGAACAATTGGCCATTGATTATCCAACGTCTTGAGTGCGCGGCGCCGGACCGAAGCTTGGTGGAAGCAATTTCGCTGCAGCGCACCGCCACGGGATGACACCGAGCCAGCTCTTTGTAACAGCTCCGACTCCGACATTGCTGCGGTGACTTTTCAGCGGCAGCCACATGAATGGGCGTCACAATCCGCGCAGAGCAAGTGCAGACCCTTTATGGATGTGTCACCGTTATGTCAAGGACGAACGTTCCCGTTGCTCTCTGACCGGCGGGTGCATAAACGATCGCCGACGCAACCATTTGCGCGTTCGTAACATGGAAGGTGGGGTATGTCCTGCGGCCGGACGAACCATCCGTAGCAAAAACGGCGTCGATCACGAGCGTGCCGCTCGACGCCGCCCAGTTCTTGTACGGGGCCGCAGAGTTATTGGGTTCCGTTACAAATAGAGACGCCTGGGATCCGGGAGCGGTGCTTAGCGTGTACGTCTTACCAACGGTAATGGATGTGTCGTGTATACTGACGCCGATAGCTGCCTGAGACGACCCTGCTCCGACTCCCAGCGAACCGCCGGACACGCCATAACTCGCGATCGAACTGGCCGGAATATCGGTCGTTGAACCATTGAAGTTGACCGCGTTGGAAGGCGATGCGTGGAGAGTGCCAAAGTAGAAGGTTTGTGAACCGCCGCCAATACCCAGAACTCCTGAGGGAAAGCTACCGCCGGATCCGCACCCTGTTAAGGAAACAGCGCCGCACAACGCGATACTGACGGCCATGGTCCGAATACAGCCGCAGACTATTCCTTGCATTTGCCGACCTCCTACACAAGTTAACTCATGGAGTGCGCTCACGGCGAGAGGCTTCACGAGCTACGGGGTTGAGTAACAGCCCGTCGCGCACCCTCGGCAAGTGTACCTCATAGGGAGCACGGCAAGCCCTGCCATTGGCGCGATGGAGCAAGCAATCGAAGATCTCGCGTAAGTTGAACCATATCATTAGCTCGACAACCTACACCGCTGCCTCACACGTCACCACCCACCTCTCACTCCGCCGCATCTCCAGCTCGATCACCGAGTACTGCGCCACAGTCTTCGGGCCATTCTCGCCTCGAACCGGCACGCCCATCGCATTGGCGATCGTGATCTGTCCAACGCAGGGAATACTCACTCGCAGCGATGCACGGCCCGACCAACCTGCCGTCAGTAGCGCAGGCACCGTCCGCAGCTATTTGTGACTTCCCGGATCACACTTTATCCCCAGCCCCATCTCCGCAAGTCTATCCCGCACCTCAGCTGGCATCGGCACACACTCCGGCGCCACCAAAACCGCCGGCCCACGGCGCACTGGCGCCGGAGGCCGAACCGCCGCCACCGGACGCGCAGGCCTCTCCGCCATCAAATTCATCACGATCGCCCTGATATACTTCACCTTCCAGTAACTCTCCGCGCCGACCCGCCTCGCTGCTTCCGCCAGAATTGCATCCGGATAACCCTCGGCCCGCAGCCGCTCGAACACCGCATTCTTCGGCACAAACACAACCGTCCCATCGCGTCCAACCAATCCCGCCTGCCTCGTCCGATCTCCAGAGGCCGGTCCATCAAGCGCACGGTCCGCGTTCCGTTGCATCGCATCCGTCTGACCCGTCAGATCTTTAGTCCGATCCGTCAGGGACTCCGAATCCGATCCGATTCCCGAATCGGAATCAGATTTAGAATCCGAATCAGAATCAGACTCCGAATCAGATCTCACCCCACCAATAGCCCTGTTCTCCGATCGTTCGCAATCTGTTCGCCCTGCGTTCTCCCTTTTCGCCCCAGCACCATCCGCTGCCGCCACCAAGCACAGCGCTGCGCCGCCCGCATTCCCACCCCAGTCTCGCCCACGATGGTCAGCCGACGGCTGTCGTCTCACAGGCGTGGCGGTTGCCTTGCACTCTCCCCCAATCATCCGATCCGTATGGGAGTTGGGGGCCGGGGGGCGAACGGCACACTTTTCATGAGAATCCGCACTCTCGGAACCGAGGGCCGGGGGGCGCTCCGTTGGCGCGCACACTCCCCCAGTCATCCGACCCGTATGGGAGTTGGGGGCCGGGGGAAGAACTTCCGCAGGTCGAACCCGCCCCATACGCCGCGACGTTGGCTGCGCTGCATTCACGCCGCAATCTCCCCCAGTCATCCGACCCGTATGGGAATTGGGAGTCGGGGGGCGATGCGTTGGCGCACCATCTCCCCCAGTCATCCGACCCGTACGGGACTTGGGGGACGCGGTGCGATTTTCCGCCGACCGACCACCACCCGATCTCCGGCGCTCACGCATCCGCTGCGCCGCCGCGCTGACCGGCGCCAGCATCCCCGCGCGGCAGAGGCGGCCAGACGCACCGCGCTTAAGCCAGCCCCAAGACATCAGTGCCTCAACAAGCTGCGCGAACCCGCCTGCCCCCAGTAATCCAACTCCCAGCTCTCCATCTGAAACTACCCCGTCTCCGTACGCCGCCAGCAGCGCAACCACTACCGGAAACGCCGCGCGCAGGCTCGCGGGCAACGCCCGCAGCCGAACGTCCTCCCAGATCCCATTCTCAAAACACGTCACTCCCACGACCAGCCTCCTCTCAAGCAAATCCACTGCTCCCGCGTCCAAGGGAGCTTCACGCGCGTCCGTAGGACGCTTGTACTTTGTTGCCGGGTGTTTTCAACATCCGGCGGCCGGACAAATCGATTTCGCCTGCAGTATCTGCCCAGCCGGGGGCTTTCAACCTCCGGCCAGCCTGGCCTCCGATCACCCAGGCAGCTCCCGCCACTGCCTAAGACTCTAATCCCGTCAAAGAATCCCCTCTGTCTCCCCAAAACACAACATGCATCTCCCGATCCACCACCAACCGCGCTACCGCTGCAAAGGCCAGATTCAGAGCGTCCGCATCGTCCGGCGACCTCCCGATCCGGCGCTTCGTCTCCGCCTTCGCCTCCACCACGCGCCGTCCCTGGCTGTCCAGCTTCCAGGTCGGAGCCATCACCTGGCGCTGGATCAGCCGCTGAGAGCCCGCCGAAAGCCGCGAGACGTCCAACCGCCCGTCCGCCGCGCGCTCCGCCGCCGCGAACCACAGCTCCGACCTCCGGTTCGGATAGGCGTCCCGCGCAATCGCCCTCTCAGCGCCGGATACCGGAAGGAAGCAATAGCCGTCCGCCTGGTCCACAACCCCTCCACCCACGCCGTCGTCGTCAATGAGAATCTCGACCAGTCGTGCATCCTCGCCAGGCGCTCCAAACTCCGCCGCCAGCTGTTTCAGCCGCCCGGCCGTCCGAGCCGTGCTCCACCCATTGTGCGTCTCATGGTGCAGCACCGCGCCTCCTCGCCGCACCACCACGCTCGTAAAATCGTCCCCAAACCGAGCGACATCGCACCCAATGATCAATCCGTTAGGACCCGTATTGGGAGGATGTCCCTCGTCGACCGGCCGCCGAAGCATCGCCTCCGCCCATACCGCCTCCGTCCAACCCGCGCTGCTCCCCTGCGAAGGCCACCGCCCCAGCACCCGGCTCTCAAACAAAGTCCCCGGCCGGTACCAGCTCCCACTACCCAGCGGAAACTCAATATCACCAGCTTTTCCTCCCTCTCCCGCCGAGTCACGTACGTGCCGTATGGCCCTAGACCCGTATGGGCTTGCGAGGGAACTCCCCGACGGGCCGTATGGCGGGGAGAGGGTCGGGGAGAGGGCCGGGCTTGCGAGGGAATCCTGGCAGCAGGCCTGAACCCGTACGGGGGTCGGGGAGAGGGGTCGGGGGAGAGGGCGGACAAACCTCCCCGCACCACTCGCGCAGCTTCTCCCGCACCCAGCCCAGCCGCACCGCCTTCGGGTAGGGAGCCGGCTTCCCGGCCAGATCCGCCGCGATATTGGGATGCTCCAGAGCGCTGATCTCGATCACGTGCCACTTCTCCACGTTCTGGCACTCGATATAAGCCCTGCTGCCCGTGTCCGTCGGGTTGCACAGCGCCAGGAAGTAACAGCTCTCGCCCGTCATCATCCCTTCGGCCGCATCCCAGAAGTCGCTCGCCACTCCTACGCACTCGTCAAACACGATCAGCACGTTCTCCTCATGCCGCCCCTGAAAACCGCTTCCGTCACGCGACGTATATCCCACCGCAAAATGGTCCGGGCTGCTCTCCATGCGAGGCGCCCGCGGCTGAAGCGCTCCGCGCACATCCGCAGGCCTCTGCACCCGAACCTCCTTCCAAAGAATGTCGCGAACCTGCGGAGCATTCGGCGCGGTGGTGATGCAGATCCCAGGATCGAAGCAGTCGAAGAACCAGTTGACAAGCCCGCCCGCCAGAAACGACTTGCCGATGCAACGACGACCCCGAAGCACTTCGATACCACGATCACCGACGGGCCTGCGAAGGGCAAAACCTATTCGGCGATCTATGAGCTGAACGACAATTCGTACAGATATTGCGGCAATCTGAGAGGGAAGGAGCGCCCAGCGAAGATCATGAGCGCGCCGGGAAGCGGCGTCATGCTGCAGGTGCTGAAGCGTGAAAGGCAGAGCGCGAAGGAGGCCTTCGTCGAAGTCTGCCGCAAGGAGCTTGCCGCGACGTGGCTTGCCGTTTCGTTCGAGCGGGACGGGAGCAGTGCATCCGCCGAGGAGCTGAAGAAGATTAAGCTCATTATTGACGTTGAGGGCAAGACGACGAGCCTCATCGACGGCAAGGTGTTTCTAGCCGGCGCGTCCGCAGTCGACCCTACTCAGGATCCAATGACTTTCGACGTCTCATACACCGAAGGCGTCAGCAAGGGCCGATCGACGCTGGGCATCTTCAGGATTGAGGACGGCCTGCTCACGATCTGTCGCCGCTCGCCGGGTCAGCCCAGGCCGAGCGAGTTTGCCTCCACAAACGGCAGCGGCCAGATTCTGATCAGCTACAAGCGCGAATCGGCTGAAGCATCCAAATAGCCGGCGAACTTTGAGCCATTGGAAAATTGTCCCATCTCACAACTACTCCCCGAACAGCAGATGATACGCGTTAGCGGCCTCTTTTGTGAGGAACAGGGTGATGCAGGGCCACAGCAGGCCGCCAATCAGAAAGTGGCCGATGGCGAGTCCCAGGAAGAAGGGCATCCCGCGTCGATAAAGCGGCAGGCCACCCAGTCTCAAGATCGTTGCCTTCGCCATCCAGGCCATCAACATCGGGAACCAGCTCGTAGAGGTGTCGCCCGAAGCGGTGGCGACCAGAAACCCCAGAGGGTGAAACGGACTTCCCACCCACACCTGGCGCACCAGTGCCAGCGCTCCGGCAAAGCATGCGCCGCCGAAGACAGCCAGCAGACGCGACAGGTTTCGGTGCGGCGGCGAGGCGAGTTGCGACGCCATAAGCATGTAGTCCTGGCGCGCCTGCGTCTCGCGGTACTCGCCAATCCCACCGGCTGACGGAATCAAGTTGGATCCCTGTGCGTAGTAAGCCCCGAGGTGCGCCCAGTAGGCCGCAAACAGCCCCACGATGAAGGCCAGCAGAAGCGCGATGAACAGCGTCTTATAGGGAATACGCGCCTCCTGAGTTAACTTCACATTGTCGAGCTGGTACGCGGCCTGCTCCATCGTGTGGTGGTGATTGGAAAGCCACGAGAAGCTTGAGAACATGACGAACGATCCGGCGCCGCTCGACGCCACCGCCTGCGGGACCGATAGGGTGTTCAGTACGAGCTCCTTCGGCAGACCATAGGGATATATGAACTGAAACGGAACTCCGGTCTCCGCGCGGATGCGCGCATAGACCAGCGTGAACATCGCGAGCACGCCGAAAAACGGCACGGCGAGCCAGAGCGAGAGGTCTGCAGTCCAACAGAAGCCCAGAATGAATACTCCAGTAGCGATCAGCCCTATCCAGGCGAGCCTTTCTCGCACGGCTTCGGCATCGCGCGGTCCCTGCCGGAAGGCGCCGCGCAGGCTCACGCCAAGCGTCCGCCGGAGCCCCCATACAAGAAACAGCGCGACGGCCAGATAGCCACCGGCGCACTGCTCCTGCGTGAAGGGAAAGCCCGGCTCATCGATGCCGGCTGCGGTTCCCACCACTGCAAACGCCCGATTGAATAGATAGAAGAACCAGACGGAAAACGAGAAGTCGAGAGGAACAAAGTACCCCAGGCCAATGGTTTCGATCATGAAGTAGAGGCGTACGGACTGCATCGGAGTCCAGGGGCGGTTCGGGAAGAGCCCGCCCAGTCCGAGCTCGAAGCCAAGGCTGGGAACCGCGGGCTGAAATGTGTGAAGGATGTTGATGCCGTTGAAGACGGCGGCGATACCAAATCCTATAAGAAACAGCGTCCGCCGGCTGCGCAAGTTGCCGTAGGCCGACCAGTCGTCGGATGTGATTGCCAGCGGCAGAGTGAGCAGGGGAAAGGAGAGCTTCTCGTCGCGGATCCACTGGCGCTGAACCAGAGTCACCATCGAGAAGACACCCAGGAACATCGCGACGAAGAAGAGACTCCAGCAGGCAAGCGGCACGAGCCAGGCCTGCCATGGAATGCTCTTATCCAGGCCGCCCTCATAGTAGCGTCGAATGGCCTCCGGATCGTGCGGCGCGTACCACGATGGCAAGTACGCCGCGAACCCGGCGAGGTGCTGCGCAAGCGGACTGCCCGGACGTCCCCAGTACTGCAGTGCGACCAGTTCGGGCAGGAAACCTCGCACGTGATAGAGGCCGCTCAAGACGACGGACACGGTCATCATGGCGTAGATCAAGAGTATTTGCTGGCGGGAAGGGGCGAAACGCGGAGCGAACCGGATCAGCAGCGGGCGAGCCAGGCTCAGCGCAATGAGTACGCCGAACGCGGGCAGCGGCGGAACACCCGTACTCACATACTGTCCCTTAACCAGCTCGGTATGGCGGATAAGAAAGGCAATCAGGACGACGAATACTAGCCCGGCTGCGATGGCCGGCGCCGCGCGATAAGGCGTGAGCGCTTCAGGGGGCTGACGTGAGTTTGCCGTCATCGATAACTGTGACGTCGGTCTGTTTGTTGCCGCCTGGTCCGTGGCTCTGCCTCAGGGTATCTAGTATCTCATCCTGGACAGGTACTCGGTTGTCATATAGCAGCTCTGTTATTGACTTGACGCGATTGAGCCCTATTCGCACTGCCATTATGGTGCCCGCTCCGACAACTTGTGAACGCACGCCATTTGAGACTACTATGATGAATCACCGGGTGGCTCACTGAGTGGCGCTCCGTCACATTCTACCTGTTCGGTTGATGAACTTCATTCATGCTTTCATGGCGGTCCAGACCCCATCAAAGCGGATAGCACTGCGCCATGTTCGCGCTGACAAGGATTCCTGGTGTGGAAGGCGAACCTAACGCAATCGAGAGTGAAGAAACCAAGGCGTGCGTCGCATCAGTCAACTGGGTTTCGTCGGGATGAGTCCTATGCCGTTTAACACCAAGCTGGGCCTGGGCGGACACTCCTTCATTGAGGAGTTGGGAAACGATCCAGGAGCCGGTTTTGAGGAACAGTGCGCCATTGTGACGGCCTGCCTGGATGCCGGAATATCCTGGATTGATACCACGTACTACCAGGAGCGCGTCGCCCTCGGCCGCGTGCTGGAGTGCCTGGGTCGACGCACCGAAGCCCGAATCACGGCCTGGAATTTCTTCAGGCATGGCGACCATCGGGGTCCGCTTGTTGGGCCAACTCCCTACGATCGCAACCACCTTCAGTGTCAACTGTCCGAGCTGCGAACCGACTTCATCGATCTTCTCGTCATTCACGCGCACGACGACCTTGCGCTGCTGCGGAAAGAGTGTGACCTTGCCGAACAGTGGCGTGCGGAGGGCCACGTGAAGCACGTGGGCCTCGGCATGGGCAGATGCGACCATCTCGATAGCCTGCCGGAACACCATCCGTTCTCCCACGTCCTTTGCCCTTATAACGCGTTCAATACTCAGGCTGTGGAGATGTTTTGGGCTGCGAAGGCGCGTGGTATGAGCACCATCGCGATGTCGCCCTTCATACGAGGCTGGAATCTCGATAAGATCGGTGGCGACAAGCGGACTACGGCGGAACTTCTGCTGCGGTGGGTCACCTCTCAGGAGATCGTGGATAACGTCTTCGTCTCGAAGCGAAAGGCCGCATGGGTAAACGCAAACCTCGAAGCGGAACAACGCGGCTCCCTGACCGCCGAAGAGACCGCGAAGGTGCACGCGTGGGTCGAACGACTGCAGGCCTGAAGAAGCTGCCGCGGTTCCGGATTGGAGGGTCTAGCCTGCACTGTACTCGAAGCGATCGGTCCGGACTCGGATTATGCGCAATCTCACGGTTTGTAGGGGCAATCCCTGGCGATTGCCCGCGATTCAATCGCTTGTGATTGAGTCGATACATGAATCGGGTGGGCTATGGCAGGCGCTCCCAGACGAAACCGGTCTCTGTTCGCCCAATGCGACCCCATCCGGGGAACGGGTGATGCGCATAGACCAGCGTTGCATCCTCCGCGATGGATGCCTCGAATAGGCGATCGCGGGATTCTCGCATCGCGACGGGATCGCGCCCAATGGAAACCCAATCGGGGTGCTCTACCTCGCACGAGTGATGAAACAGGTCGCTTAAATAGTAGAAGCTAGAGTTCCGTGATCGGACTTTCACGATGCAGTGGCCAGGCGTCTCACCGGGAGCCGGCATCATCGTGATTTCCGGGAGGATACAAGTGTCCGAATCCACCCGTTCGAGCAGGCCCGCACGATCCACGGCGCCCAGCCGCACTGAGAACTCGGAACTGGGATCGTGCCGCTCGGCGCTCTCGTCCCAATCACGCCTTCCCAAGAAATGTCTTGCATTCGGGAACCTTAGAACATGTCGTCCTTCTTCATTCCTGGTGGCGATGCCGGCGTAATGGTCGTGGTGGATGTGGGTGATAAGGACGTGCGTGACCTGATCCGTACGGATACCGTGCGAGTCCATCCAGGCGAAGAGCCCGGGCGTACGCACGAGGCCCTTCCAGTCCATAGCGCGCTGCCGTTCCCACGGCGAAGAAGGCTTCTCGAAGCCTGGATCGATCAGTACGATCGAAGATCCAATCCTGACGCACGCCATTACGAAGTCGAGGGGAATCGCGCCGTCCTGATCCGCTTCAGGCATCGCACGCCGCCACCGATCCTCTGCAACCTGTAACTGTGGCGCCCACGGCGCGTACGCCTCGCAGATGATCGTTACGGCTGCATCGCCGAACAGGCGGGTTTGAGCGAATGCTTCAATTTCGAGGTCATTCCTGCCGTGCAGATCCATGGATCATCCTCTCATTCGATGTGAGTCTGCCCGCGGTCGCGCACCACCGCCAGGGCTCCGGATTGGAGATTGTCGACAGAGAATGGCGTGACCGACCTACAAAAACATCTCCCACTGTCATTCCGATCAATCGAGCATGTCCTGCACAATCTGGCTGCCCGTTCCTCATTACGGCAGCGAAATCCTTTGAGCCGTTGCATCAAAGGGAGGGATCGCGAAAACACCATCATCGTCACTGGAGGAATTGAAATCAGAAAACTTTGTGCAGTCCTCCTGGGATCGATATGGCTCCTGTCAGGAACGATCCATCCGGCAGGCGGTGCGGATTCGCGTACGCTTCCCGGCTTCCTATTCCCGATTACTGGAGCGCAGCTCGAGCCCGAATCTGCTACAGCGAAGGCGCCGCTCGTCGCGCGAACGAGCAGCCCCCGGGACGCCTTTGACCCGGTACTGATGGCAAAGTGGTCCCTGAACTATTTGACGGGAACCATCACAGCGGAGAACGGATATGCCTCCAGCTACGGAAACTGGCCGCTCAGGATGCCGCCATACCAGATTGGCGGAGACAAGATCGCCATCGGAGACAGCGAGGTACGCAACGCTCTGGCATTCGTATTGATGCGCGAAATGAGCGGAATCGATTTCGGTGCGGACGTGCAGGCGGGCCTCTTGGACCGGATCCTTGCATATCAACTCCCGTGCGGCCTCTTCAATCCGCCTAGCCACGGGGACACGGACGTTCTCTGGGCAACGGCGTGGATGACCCGCGCGCTGATCGAGCAGTTCGCCACTACCGCAAATCAGGATGCGATACGACGCGCCCGGCGAGCGCTCCTGGCGGTCCGCGAGCACGCGGTTGAATCCAACGGAACTGGACTTCTGCGCCTCGCGCCGCCGGAGCAGCTTGCTTTGGACGGCAAAGCGATACGGTTTGCTTACCGTCCGACGCTGGACTTTTGCATCGTCGAGGCTTTCGTGCGCTACTACGAAGTGACCGGGGACACGGAGATGCTGCAGATCGCGAAAGGGCTGGTCGACGGTCGCCTGGCGGGATACGGGGTCGGGCATGATTCCGGGCACACTCACTCGTATTGGCACGCGTTGATTGGTATCGCCCACCTGGGCGCGGTCACGGGAGACAGCAGGTACCTGGATTGGATAGAGACGCAACTCAGCACCTGGGCCCCGCGGATGACAGACTACGGATGGTTCGAGGCGGCGGGAAACTATCAGGCTTCGGAAACCTGTGCAGTGTCGGACTTGATGCACGTCTGTGTCTATCTGGGCCGCGCCGGACGAACTTCACGATACGACCTGGTCGAGCGCGCCCTGCGTAACTATCTGCCGAGGGCACAGTTCTTCATAGACGATCCCGTATTCCTGGAGGTCTGGCGCAAACAGCGCTATACCGACCGCGATAGGCAGATGGCTCTGCTGCGCCGCCTGGAGGGCGGATTCCTGTGCCGAACGACGCCTACGGATCGGTGGGCGCTGCCGGATGCTCAGGAGGGTCCCATCAGTCTCGAAGGCTGCTGCCCGCCAACGGGGATGACGGCGTTATATCTTGCGTGGAAGGAGGCGGTCCGGAAGACCGAGAGCGGACTGTTTGTCAATCTGGCGATCAATCGCGAGTGTGCCGAGGCGACGGTCGTCAGCTTTCTTCCGGCCCTGGGGCGCCTGTCTATAACCCCGAAGGCGAACGGGCCGGTCTATGTGCGCGTTCCGGGATCCGCTCCGCGAGATCGCGTTCAGATGTGGCGCAACGGGCGCAAAGGTAAAACGGTCTCCTGGGCAGGGGACTACGTTCTATTCTCCAGCGCGAAGAGGGGAGAAGAGCTGACGGTAACGTATCCACTGCAGGCGTTCGACCAGACGATGAACCGGGCCGGCAAGACGGTTACGATCCATTGGAAGGGTAATACTGTTACCGGAATCGACTCCGGCGGCGAAGTCTGGCCGCTGTTTACTTCGACTCCATACACGACACCTCCGTTTCCTCGTGTCTTGCCAGGTTCAAAGCAATGATACGTGGACGGTTCTCCGATGTCACGATGTCATGATCGTCCGCGAGGTGAGCCAAAACGGCGGTGCCTGCGGTGGGATTGCCGAGTAGGAGGATCGCATGGCCGATCAGGCCGACGTTCGTCGCATTGCGCTCTCGTTACCTGAGACCGCGGAGGACGATAGCCATTTCGCATTCTCTGTAGCAAATCGAGTTAAGCGGAAGGGCTTCGCTTGGGCCTGGAACGAGCGTGTCGAGCCTAAAAAACCAAAGATTGCGAATCCCGATGTGGTTGCGCTCCGGGTTGCTAACGAGGCGGAAAAGCAGCTGTTGTTGGCGGCGGACAGCCGGAAGTTTTTCACGGAACCCCATTATAACGGCTTTCCGGCCATTCTGGTGCGGCTGTCGGCGATTGAAGTGGACGAGCTCGCCGAACTGATTACGGACGCCTGGCGCTGCACGGCTCCGAATTCTCTCATTTCGGCATTCGACGGGCGCGCATAGTGGATCCTTGTTCGGCCGGCGAAAAGAAAGTTCGGCCCATGGCGACTCCGGCGAGCCGACAGACTGCCAAACCGATTCCCAGGTCCGATGTGTGAATCGCGACCAGCCGTCGCCAGTTCTGCCCGCTAACGCCAGTCTCGCCGAGACTCGTGCGAAGGACCTCGAGCATCCGGCGGCGAATCCTCAATCCGCCGTTGATCTTAGTGCGCTCCAAAGGACCCGCTTGCGATGAAACGTATCTCGATCGGAACCTGGGCCTACTCCATTGGGCCCTACGCCGCGCACCCGGTGCCCTTCGACGAGGTGATCGGCAACTTATCGGCGCTGGGCTTCGACGGCATCGACCTCGGGAGCTTTGCGCCTCATCCGACCCCGGACGCTTTTCCAAGTCTTGAATCGCGTCGCGACCTTAAGTTGCAAATTGCCGAATGTGGAATGTCGATCGCCGCGCTCGCGCCGGATTTGTGGAGCCAGCATCTTCTCGACACTGACGACGCCGCCGATTATCTCGATGCGTTCCGCAAGAACTTGAAGTTTGCCGCCGATCTCGGCGTGGACTGCATTCGTATCGACACAGTGCAGGCGCCAACAATATTCGCGGAGGTTCCAGAGCCGCTCGCTCGCGAGAGGCTCGTAAAGACATGGCAAACCGCGGCACGCGACGCCGCGAATCTCGGCATTCGCATCGTCTGGGAGTTCGAACCGGGCTTCGCCTTCAACAAACCGACGGACATCGTGGGCATTCTTGAGGAGATCGGCGACCCCAATCTTGCCGTACTTTTCGACACCTGCCACGCGCACATGTGCGCCGCGATAGGCGCAAGGCAGCCGGGCGAGCGAGAGACGCTGCCCGGCGGCGCTTTGGAGCTTGCGCGCAGGCTGCGCGGCAAGATAGGCCATATCCATCTGATCGATTCGGATGGCTCGCTTCACGATCACGAAACCTCCACCCACACACCGTTCGGCGACGGAGCGCTCGATTTCGACGCGCTTCTTCCCGAGCTAAACCAGTCCGGCTGCCCCGGAAATTGGTGGAC
>JBBQVV010000115.1:0-17156 GCA_038211235.1 Chthonomonadales bacterium
ACACAATCCTGCGAGGATCAAGAATGTCTCGTCCGGGTAGTATGGGCGCAGATGGTAGACATCCACGACGCTCTGATCCTGAAACTGCTCCGCGTACTCACGCGCCAGATGCCAGAGTCGGGAAGTCGAAGACGGGGCAACGGTTTCCGGCGTGCTCATGTTGCCCGCCACTTTTGACACAGAAATCGCGCTCCTCCCACTCCGACCCTCTGTTCGCGCGTTGCGCCGTGGACTGCATCGGCACGCGCAAGCCCGTCGCCAACCTGCCGTCTCCCGCCTTCGCTTCGATAACTTCACAGTAATTATTACGATACAATCTCAAATGCGAGTGTTTGAACTCACATTCAAAGGGCATCGGCAACACGAAACGCAGGTTCCATGCACTCGATTTCCTCGCGAGATATTTTGAGGGTCTCGGCGAGGGGCCGCCACTGCTTCACGGCCGAAACCACTTCCGCTGTGACGCTCCGTGCCCTACTGTCTTTAACCCGAAAGTACGGGGCGATCTCCAGTGCGAGGTCCATCTCCAGCGCGTTGTCCACATCGGAGATATTGAGTTTGAGATCATCCGCATAGGGATCGGGGTTCATATCGTAGACCGGCGAGAGCCCCCATCCCTCGGGCTCGAGCAAGAAGCCCAAACTTGGCGATCCACAGGTGCCCCTGCGTATCCACCACCCCGGCTTTCGGACGGGCCGCTCATTATAAACCGACTTTGCGTGGCAATTTTTGATTGGCCACATTATTCCTATCTGCAAGAAGTCAAGCTTCCGCTCGGCGCAGGCTTGACTTCTCTTCTGTTCGAAGCGCAAGTTACGGTCACAAGCAACTCGGTCCTGCGTATCTTACGTCTACGAGTTAGCCATAGAGCCGTACCGAACATTATGAGCGACGAGGTCAAGTCAGGACGAATGCTCCACATCCGGTCCAGATAGGGTGCCGATACATTGAACGTAATTGAATCGTTCCGCGTCGCGTTGCGCGGGCTAACGAACAACAAGATGCGAACCTCACTCACCATGCTCGGCATCATCATCGGCGTTGGCGTCGTCATTCTCGTGGTTGCGATCGGCGAAGGCGCGTCAAAGCGGATAGAGGATACCGTCAATTCGCTGGGCACCAATTTACTGACGGTTTCCGCCAACCGCAATCGCGTGCTATTGAACGCTGCAACTTCCCACGCGGCTTCGGCCACGAGCACCACGGTCTCCACCAACAACGCGTCAACATATCTGACGCTCGACGACGCGAAGAAGATCGCTGCTAACTTCACGAAGACGGTTGAAGCCGTGGCGCCACAGGCTGACTCTAATGTTCAAATCCGGACTGGTAATGTAGATGCGAACACTCAGTTGATCGGAACCAACACGGATTACCCATACGTGAAGAACGTCGAAGTGGCTTCGGGCCGCTTCTTCACACAGGACGAGGTGGACGGTAGTTTGAAAGTGTGCGTCGTCGGACCGACGGTCATTCAAAAACTTACCGGTGACTCACACACCGACATGGTCGGATCCAATATTGCCATCAATCGGCAAAGCTTCACGATCGTTGGCACATTGGTCGCCAGAGGCGCCACCTCATTTGGACAGGATCAGGACGACGTGGTTCTGGTTCCGGTGACGACTGCACTGCGGCGCGTGCTCAATCGGCAGAATATCGACGACGCTTTGGTCCGATGCACCACGCCGCAAATGATGCCGCTAGCACAGGAACAGATCTCGAGTTTTCTACGCAACCGCCACCATATTCCACCTCCATATCCGGATAATGACGACTTCCGCATCCGCAGCCAGACCGACCTTCTGGCAACACAGGAGAGCGTAACCGGCACGATGACGATGCTGCTAAGTCTGGTCGCGGTCATTTCGCTGGTTGTCGGCGGAATCGGCATCATGAACATCATGCTGGTTTCCGTGACGGAACGCACTCGCGAGATAGGTATCCGTAAGGCGATCGGCGCAACGCCCAACGACATTCTGATGCAGTTCCTGATCGAGGCAGCGATCATTTCGTTGCTGGGGGGACTGATTGGCATCGCGATTGGCGTCGGTGGCTCGTGGCTTCTTTCTGCCATCGCAGGATGGAACACAATCGTGAACGCGACGGCCATTATCGCAGCCGTGGTCGTTTCCGCCGGCGTCGGTATCTTCTTCGGCATCTATCCGGCGAGCAAGGCTGCAAAGATTAACCCGATCGACGCGCTCAGATTCGAGTAGGCAGAGTATCTTCGATCTACTGCCTTCGTATCGGGAGAGGCGGCCACCACCCGCCTCAAGGCCTTCGGCCAATTCCTCTATGGTTCACATGGTCATTCCTGGCGTGCCTACCGAACTCTCGGACGATAAATCCTTCGGCGAATTCCCCGCGTGATTGGCTCAGCGCGCATGCGTCTTAGGTAAAGGTGACGCTAGTGCTTGACTTCCGGGCAGTGGATTCCCACTGAGCATTCGACGGATCGAAGAAAGGTCAGAACTATATGCATTGTAGGAGACATGGCTATTCCTCAGCGGAAGGGCACGGGGGCCGCCGGTGGCCTCATGACGCGGAACACAACCCCGCTGACTGCGGACGGCATCACGGGCCTCGACGCCATCACGGTCATGGGAGCCATGGCCTGCACTCGGCCCGAAAACTCTCATCGTCGGATCTGCAACTCATCCTCCTGGCGCTGCTGGCAGATCGGCCCGCACACGGTTATGAGGTGATCAAGTCATTGGAGGACCATTCACAGGGCTTCTATATTCCCAGCCACGGCATGATCTATCCCGCACTCACCTACTTCGAAGAGATCGGCTTTGCCTCCGTTGAGACGGAAGGCGCCAGGAAGCGCTTTAGCCTGACCGAAGCTGGTCGAAACCACTATGGGCAAAACCGCGAAGTCGCAGCTCGCATTTTGAGCGATCTGGAGCGCATCGGCGCGCAGATGGCCCAGGCACGACAGGCAATCGAGAGCGGACTGGTTCCTGAGGAGAGGGAATCCGGGGCAGAGGGCGACGAACTGGATGCGGCGCGCCGCGATCTAAGAGGAGCGCAGCATAAGGATGGCGCTTACACCGCAGAAGACCATGGCGTTGCCGACATCCTCAACCGTGCCGCCGCCGGAGTCCGCCGTCTCCTCACGCCACTGGAGAAGCCGTCGTCATAAGTACCACCGAATTCTTCGCCAGATATATTCGTTCGGCGAAGGGCGAGCGTGCAAGCTCTTGGAACTCGATACACGTGTTTATAACGGCTACATCGCCTCCCTATTTGCTCCTCAGGATTCCGCTCTCAGCGAAACGCTCACGAAGAGGGAGCGAGGGAACGTTCCGGGAATCCATATTTCGGGGACGGAAGGCAAGCTGGGTCAGAAGATGGAGTAGTAGGTTTCGCCATTAGTGGTGCGGGTCCGCCCATCCAGATAGCAGACGCTAAACGCGCGGCGCGGGATCGACGTCGTATTCGTGTCGGAGCGGTGCAGCAGCCAGTTGTGGAGCAGCGCTGCTTCGCCCGCCTCCAGCTCCAGATAGACGATCTCGTGCGTCGAGCCGAAGTGCGCTGCCTGCTCTTCGTTCAAGAAACCGGAGGGATGATCCGGGTTGATCAGTCCGAATTTATGACTGCCGGGAATGACCTGCACACAGCCGTTCGCGCGGGTCGCCGGGTCGAGCGCCGTCCAGGTGGTGACAAGAGGATCGCGGTCGAGGTAGTTCCACCGGTCCTGATGCCACGGGAGCAGGGTCCCGTGATGCGCGGGTTTGTTCATGAACATCGCGCGGAACGAGGCGATTGGCGCCTCCTCTCCGTAGACACGTGAACATATCTCTCGAAAGATCGACCTCCGCATGTAGGCCAGAAAGAGCGGATCGTTTTCCAGTTCCTGGATTTTGCGATACTCCAGCGTTTCGCCTTTCCAGCCCCTGCTTTGAGGTCCGGCATTCTCATATTGCCCGTCTTTGCTGTCCAACTGCATCAGGAGCGAATCATACGGGACATCCGCCCGACCCAGCATAATATCGTCGATCCGCTGCTGCAGGGTGACTAGATCGGCGGCGTCGAGCAGGCTGCCAAGCCGCAGGTATCCGTCGCGATCATACTGCTCCCACTGCGCATCCGTCAGGTCAGTTTGCGTTATCACCGTATCTCCCCCAATCTCTATTCTGGGTTCATTCGCGGAACCGTCCGGCAACTCCTGCCCTGCTGCCAGAACCTCAACGTCGTTCAGTTGTCAGGAACCGACCGGCGAATCAATTCGCGCCTCACATGACACGATGTGGACATGCGACGACAAAACTGGTTTGCTCGTACGGGCCAACGGACCTGTCGCGCGCATTGTCATCCGAGAACTGAATGACCCTGCGGGAGAGCACAGCGACGGCAGGAATCAGCCGTTTGCAGGATTGCCGTTTCTAACTCGTGAATATGTCGCCGTTCAGGCCCTTTCGCATTGCAGCATTGGCTCCCACGGTTTGTGCAGGTCCATGCGGACTCGATCGTTACAGCGTCTGCGGCGTTGGTTCAGGAGGACAGAATGATCCCAACTCGTCAACCCAGGCTCTTCTGCCTTACGATCGGCAGACAGCGGAACGCCGCCCTTGCCTTGGTAACCGCTTTCGTGTTGATAGTCGGTTCATTGCGGGCAGGAGTCGCTCAGACGAGTTACGATGACCATCAGAACATGATGGAGCAATTGGGAGTCAAGGCGATCCGTCCGGGGCCAAATCCTAATGATCAGTCCACGTTCGATGAGGCGAAGGCGAACCCGTACAAGGAGAGCATGCCGAACGTGCTGCGAATGAAGAATGGATCGACAATTACCCGGGCGCGCCAGTGGCCGAAACGCCGCGCAGAGATAGTGGAGGCTTTCGAGCGAGAAGTCTACGGACGCATCCCGAAAAACGTGCCGAAGGTGACCTGGGAGCTATCCGCCACCACGCCCGGGGAAGCAGGCGGAAGTCCTACCGTTACAAAGTCCCTTGTGGGACACGTTGATAACAGCGCCTATCCGCAGATTTCCGTGGATATCCAGGCGAGCTTCACCGTGCCCGCCGAGACAAAGAGGCCCGTGCCGATCATGATCGAGTTTGCCTTTGGTTTCGGCCGGTCCGGATTCGTGCCCGCCTGGAAGCAGCTCGCCATCTCCAAGGGCTGGGGTTACGGCCAGATCACGCCGACGAGTATTCAGCCGGACAACAACCAGTTGAGAACGGGAATTATTGGCTTAACCAACAGGGGCAAGCCCAGAAAGCCGGACGACTGGGGAGCGTTGCGCGCCTGGCAGTGGGGTGTTAGCCGCTTGATCGACTACTTCAAGGCGAATCGCGGCTCTCTGATCGATGCCCGGAAGGTAGGGATCGAGGGGTTATCCCGTTACGGCAAGGCCGCGATCGTGACGGAGGCTTTTGACACGCGAATTGCGGTTGGATTGATCGGATCGGCGGGCGAGGGCGGAGTCAAGCTTCACCGCCACCAGTATGGCGAGGCGGTCGAGAACCTTGCGGGCGGAGAATACTACTGGATGGCGGGCAACTTTATCAAGTATGGCGCCTCCGACCCTCCGATGACTGCCGCCGACCTTCCAGTCGACTCGCACGAGCTGATCGCCCTCTGCGCCCCGCGCCCCTGCTTCATCAGTTACGGGACCGTGGAGCACGGCGATGCCAAGTGGGTAGACGCGCATGGCAGCTTTATGGCGGCGGTACTTGCCGGTCCAGTATATACGTTACTGGGAAAGAAGGCTCTCGGAACGCCCGGGGACTACCTGACGGACACCATGCCACCGTTGAAGACCTTGATTGGAGGCGAACTCGCCTGGCGACAGCACGAAGGCGGACACGATGTCACGCCAAACTGGCCCGCGTTTTTCGAATGGGTGCAGCAGTACATAAAGTCGAGTCCGCCTCCGGCTGAAACCAACCCTGTAAGTCGCGCCGCACCGGAAACAACGCCGTTGCCGGTTTCGCGCGTTACACCCGCCCAAAGCGTTTTGAGGTAGACTCCGAGTCTCTGGTTCCGATCAACGCAAATCTGTGACAGGCCTGCAAGATGCAGATGATAACCCGTGCTTTCTGCTGGATTGTCGCCGCCACTCTCTCCTCGAACGGACCAGCGCCCAAAGCACACTGGGCGTTTCAGCCTGTAGTCCGTCCGGCAGTGCCGACGATATCAGTCGCGACGGAGCGAAAATGGATGCGGACGCCGATCGACGCCTTCGTGCTCGACGGACTGCGGAAGCGCGGTCTGACGCCCTCGCCGCCGGCCGATCGCCTGACGCTCCTCCGCAGGGTCACTTTCGACCTGACCGGGCTGCCTCCATCACCGGCCGACATCGATAGGTTCCTGTCGGATCGATCTCCGGACGCGTACGAGCGGATCGTAACGCGCCTGTTGTCGTCTAGGGCCCTCGGCGAGCGGTGGGCGCAGCATTGGCTGGATGTCGTCCGGTTCGGCGAGACCAACGGCTACGAGCTTGACGCCGACAGGCCCCAGGCCTGGCGTTACCGCGATTGGGTCATCCGAGCGCTGAATTCCGATATGCCGTACGATCGGTTCCTGCAGGCACAGGTTGCGGGAGATCAGATCGCGCCGAACGATTTCGACATGCGAGTTGCGACCGGCTTCCTTCGGGCCGGCCCTCAGCACGTGGTGAGCGGCAACCAGGACGATGCCGTGAACCGCCAGGAGTGGCTGACCGAAGCGACGACTGGAATCGGGAGCGCAATCCTGGGCCTCACGATTCAGTGCGCGCGCTGTCACGATCACAAATACGACCCGATTCCGCAGGCCGAATACTATCGGCTCCAGGCGTTCTTTGCAGGCTCCGACAACTACGAGTTCGACAGCACTTCGCCCGATCAGAAAAAGTCGTACGCGGCGGCACGCAATGCGCTCGCGGCCAGAATCAAGCCTCTTGTGGCGCAGGCAGCCGAGATCGAGGCGCCTTATCGTAAGCGTCTGCGCGATCAGAAGGAGGCGCGACTGACCGCGGAGCAGCGAGAAGCATTGGCGACCGATTCGGCGAAGCGGACGTCTCGCCAACAACAGCTCGTCGAAGAGGCAGGAATTATCCGGCAGATCGTGTGGGACGAGCTGCTGGCGGCGCTATCCCCCTCCGATCGCGCGCGGCGCGCCGAGATTCGCGGCAGGATCCATCGGATAGAACAGGAGGCTCCCGAGCCGCCACCCGCCGCGCCAGGCGTCGCGGAGGTTCGGTCGCCTCCGCCCGCAACGCTCGTGCTCCAGAGAGGTGATCCACATGGCACGGGACCGGAAATAGGACCCGGCTTTCCCGCAGCCCTCGCGCCCATCACGGCATCGGGGCACACTTTGGGTCAGATTGGCGCGACGCCGGCGGCGGATAACGGGGTGCGTCATGCCGCAGCAGCAGAAGACACCGCCTCCTCGGTTGGCGCCCAGCGCCGCCTCGCCCTGGCGAAGTGGCTGACGCAGCCAGACAACCCCCTGACCGCGCGCGTCATGGTCAATCGCGTATGGCAAGGGCTATTCGGTCGGGGAATCGTGGCAACTCCGAACGATTTCGGACGAAATGGGCAGCCGCCGACCAATCCGGCACTGCTCGATTGGCTGGCCGCCACTTTCGCAGGCGGAACTAGCGACCAACGCAAAACTGCTGAGGGCGCGACGACTAACTGTAGCTGGTCCGTCAAGCGACTGATCAAACTGATCGTGACTTCCAGCGTCTACCGGCAGTCCAGCGCGTACGAACCTGCGCGGGCACGTATCGACCCCGAGAACCGGAGCCTCTGGCGTATGAACCGGCGCCGGCTGGATGCGGAGGCCCTGCGAGACGATATCCTGGCCGTTTCCGGCGTCCTGAATCGCCAGAGCGGCGGACCATCCGTTCTCGCACCTCTGGAGCCGGAGGTTGTCGCCACCATCTTTACCGAGGGAGAGCCGGACAATATCTGGCCGGTGACGCCCGACCCGAGGCAGCATGTTCGGCGAAGCATCTACCTGCTCCGGAAGCGTAACGTCAAGGTTCCGATGCTGGCACTGTTTGACCAGCCGGATATGATGAGCTCCTGCGGCGCGCGGCTCCAGAGCGTGCATGCGCTGCAGGCGCTGACGCTACTCAACAGTGCGTTCATTACTGAGCAGAGCCAGGCGCTGGCGGCCCGCGTATGGCGCGATGCACCGGGAAACGACGAATCTCGCATTCGGAGG
The DNA here is from genome assembly GCA_038211235.1 of Chthonomonadales bacterium. Lineage (GTDB taxonomy): Bacteria > Armatimonadota > Chthonomonadetes > Chthonomonadales > Chthonomonadaceae > DATGJU01. Next base: position 8,167 of record JBBQVV010000115.1, read on the forward strand.
CTCTATCTGCTTTGCTTTGGCCGCGAGCCCTTGCCGCGTGAAGGGGATACCACGGGCAGATTTTTGCGCGGTCAGCGAGCTCTTCTACAGTCACGAATGCGCGGTGATGAAACGCTCCGCCGTCCGGACGGGTTTCCGCGTCCGACCTCCACCGCCGAGGTGTTGGCGTGGACGGACCTCTGCCTGGCAACCCTGAACTTGAACGAATTCGCGTATGTGCGATAAAGCTGATCCAGATTTCACACAAAGCCGCAAAGGCCACAAAGAATCATCCTGAAGTAGTTCGCATGTGTACGATGATTCGGAATAACGTGAGGAAAAAAAGTGACTGACGATGCGTGACTCACGGTCGAAGTCGATCGGTCCCAAGCCGCATTCGGCGGTTGAGGCTTCGGACGTGCCAGCTGGCGGTTGGGATCTCCTGTTGCGCCGTGCGGCGGGACGCCGCTTCCACGATGGTGCCGATCTTGGGTTGGGCCAAGCGGCGGGACGCCGCTTCTACGCTGCCGGCGAAGACCGCACTGGCGTCTTATCGCGGAGAGATGTCTTGATGCGAGCCGGCGCCGGGTTTGGGGCGTTGGCGCTCTCCTCCATCCTGGCTGAGGAGGCCTCTTCAGCTGGTCGGGGCGTGAAGGCGGAAGAGTCCGGTGCTCGTCCGCCGGCGTTTGCGGCAAAGGCGAATGCTGTAATCTTCCTGTACATGGTGGGAGGGCCGAGTCACGTCGAGACATTCGATCCCAAGCCGGAGCTGCGACGGCTGCATGGCAAGCCGTGTCCGCCCTCTTTCGGAAACATTCGAAGCCAGTTCACCGAAGGCGGCACGCCGATCAGCGGCAGCGCGTGGGAGTTCCGTAAGCGTGGAAGATCCGGCATCGAGATTTCCGACCTGCTGCCACACGCGGCCGAGTGCGCGGACGATCTCGCGGTCATACGTTCGTGCTATACGGAGAGCTTCGTCCATGCGCCCGCCATGTACCAGATGATGAACGGCCGGATCGCGATGGGCCATCCGTCGCTCGGAAGCTGGGTCACCTATGGCCTGGGCAGTGAGAGCCGAAACTTGCCGGCCTACTGCGTCATGCCTCAGCCACAGGGACTGCCTGAGGGCGGCGCGCCAATGTGGGGAGCGGGATATCTGCCAGCGGTGAATCAGGGAACGGTGCTACGGGCCGGCGCAAATCCCATACTCGACCTCAAGCCGAACGGCAGCATGAACCGCGCGGAGCAGCGCCGGATCCTTGATTATCTGCACGAGATGAATAAGTTCACGTTGGATCCGGACGCGGACGACCTTTCGGCGCGCATTGCCTCTTACGAGTTGGCGTACAACATGCAGAAGCATGCGCCGGAGGCGGTAGACCTGACGAAGGAGACGGCGGAGACGAAGGCGCTGTACGGGCTGGATCGGCCGGAGACCTCGGACTTCGGCACGCGTTGCCTGCTCTCGCGCCGGCTGGTCGAGCGAGGCGTGCGGTTCGTGCAGCTCTATTCGGGCGGCGGGCCGGTAAGCTGGCAATGGGATGCGCACGATAACGTGGTGGAAAACCACGAAAAGATGGCGGGCGCGACGGACCAGCCGGTCGCGGGCCTGCTGAAGGATCTCAAACGTCGGGGCATGCTGGATTCGACGCTCGTGATCTGGGGCAGCGAATATGGCCGCACGCCGGTCTCGCAGAACGGCAAGGGCCGCGATCACAACCCGGCCGGATTCTCCATCTGGATGGCGGGCGGAGGCGTGAAGGGCGGTGTCGTCCACGGTTCAACGGATGAGATCGGTTACCGCGCCGTCGAGAACCGCGTCCATGCGCGCGACATCCACGCGACGATCCTCCATCTGCTCGGGCTCGACCATCGCAATCTCACCTACTTGCACAACGGCCGCTTCGAGCGCCTCACCGACTTCGGCGGCGAGGTGATCCAACCGATCCTGGCTTGAAAGCGGGAGATCGTTTCGATACGGTCGTGAGGGCGACGTGCGACGGGCTGGCAGCTAATTCGGTTCAGTTCTTGAGGCAGGGATTCGGCGAGATTTGAAACGAACTCGGTGGGAAGGCGCGTTCCGCGGAGGAGAAGAGAGTCCACAGCCCTACGGCCCGTATAGGATCTCGCAGATTTCACAGATTGGAGAGACCGGAATGCCCGGACAGGCGAGCGCTCCGCCGGTAAATTAGCGAATAGAGCCGGGCATCGAGCAACGTTTCCGTTGGTGGACGCCCGGCCGATGCATTGTCCCGGCCCATCGGGATCGAAGGGCCCGCTTCAGCACGTTATGGAACGACAGTGCCGGTATTCACCACGAAGTTGTCGAACGCGACAAGTTCGGCCTGGTGCTGGAACTGCGTGTCGCTGCTCCATGCCTGCAGCGTCACTGTCGTGTCGAGCGTGCTGTTTCCTCCGGTGATGAGCGCCGTCCAGATCTTAGTGGCGGCATCCCAGTAGTAGCTTGTGAACGTAGATCCTTTGCGTATAAGCCTCATCTTGCCGATCGTAGCGCTGGTTGTCGCGAGTTGGAACGATTCGTTGGCCGAGCCGTTGCCGAGCGTGCCCGAATACGCATCGCCGCCCGGCGCGATGCCTGCCTGGCTGACACGCATGACCTGGGCCCGGTTGGGCATCCCGGAGTCGGAGAGAACGATACCTGCCCGCATGCCGTTATTCGGCGGCCAGGTGAGCAGGTTGTAGTCCACCTGTACATCGAAGTCACCACGTAGCTTGAATTTGCTCTGATAGCCGGCAAGAAATACCGGCAGCCCGGAGGACGAGGCGGGCACGTTGATCTCAAGCCGCTGATTCGTCTCCGCTGCCGTTGGACCTGAGGCTACCTGCACGATCGACCACAACTGGCCATTCGTGCTATTGTCGTTGAAGTCGTCGACGAGAACGGGCGGTGGGAGTTGAGCGAGCGGCCCAGCCACCTGCCATCCGACCGGCAGTTTCACGAACGCAGAGTATTTGACGTGCGCCTGCGCGTCCACCAGAGCGAACGCCACGTCGCGCGTCGACGGGTTCTGGAGCACCAGGTCGGGCAGCCCGTCCGTGTTGTAGTCGCCTACGTTGACCGCCTGCCAACCGAACGGCAAGGTTACCAGAGCGTGGTAGCTCTGCAGTACCGATCCAACGACGTATGCGATGGAGATCTGCCGAGTGGACGGATTCTGCAAGATCAGGTCGGGATGACCGTCCCCGCTGAAATCGCCGACGCCAACGACCTGCCATCCAACCGGCAGCGTCTTGACGAACTGATACTTGGTCAGCACCATCGAGGTCACGTAACCGATCGCGACATCGCGAGTGGACGGGTTCTCAAGCAGCAGATCCGGCTGACCGTCGCCGTTGAAGTCGGCGATCCCGGCGACGCGCCAGCCCAACGGGATCGTGGCCAGCTGCTGAAAACTCGTCAGGACCTGTCCGACATAGAACCCGCCACTTAGCTGCCGCGTGGCCGGATCGTAGAGCACTGCGTCGGGCATGCCGTCGCCGTTGAAGTCGCCTGCGCCGACCGCCTGCGACCTGGGCGGCATCGTCTGCGCGGGCTGGTAGCGCTGAAAGGTCGAGCCGAATGCGAACGCGACGGATACCTGCCCGGCCGTCGGGTTCTGGATGAGCAGATCCGATCGGCCGTCCGCGTCGAAGTCGCTGCCTCCCTGCGTCCAGGCCAGACTGATACTGCCGGTCGCGGCGCCATGACCGTCCACGGCGATCGAGTAGGTCGTTCCGGCTTTCGCGTTGAACGAGACCCAGCTTGTCTTGAGCGAACTGATGTCGTCGTTGCCGGCGACGAAGGTCAGGCTGAAAACCTGTGTGCCTGTATAGACCGCCAGCACGGTATCGAAACTGCTGGTCGCCGTGCTGAAGGCTACGATACCGTTGCTCTTCGCCTTCCAGCGATACCAGACCGAGTGGCCGCCGGAGACCCCGAGATGGTTGGGCTCGCCGGTTTCGGCCGTCGCGCCGGCATTTCCGTCGGATATAGCGCCCGAGGGTCCAGTGAGGTTGAGGGCACTTGAGAAGTTGTCGTTTTGCGGGGACTGCGCAAGGATGCGCCCAGGGACGGCGAGCAGTAGAGCGAACACCAACCACAGGCGGACACAGCAGCGAATACTGCCCATCTTCGAATCTCCTTGTACAATGGAAGCATTGATGAAGCCGATTACAGATGACAATATGGAACCAACGGCCATAAACGATACACTTATATCATACTATACGGGAGTTGCTGCGTCAATTCGCAATGCAGCTGAAGTGCCAACGGTAAGACCGCGCCCCGGCGGCGGACGGCAAATAGAACCTGGTTAAGTTGATGACTGTAATCCACGAGGAAGTGCACTGTCGTAGATCGTATTGTGCTAGACAAGCGGTACATAGCGCCGAACGTCTAGCCTATGGTAGGATACAATGTGTCGGAGGGACAAAAGGAGCCACTTATGCGCGTTCACAATCTCGAACTCGAGGGAACGTGGGACGAGATAAATCAACAGGTTCCCGATTTTGATGGCAAAAGGCTGCATGTAACTGTCCGGATTGCCGAGGAGCCTCGCAGCGCGGAGGCACTTACAGTTGACGAGGCACTGAAGCGGATCTGGAAGACGGTCCCCGATTCGTCATGGCAAAGTTTCTCCTCCGATTTCGGAGATAATATGGACCACTACTTGTACGGTTCGGCCAAATCCGCATGAACTTTGCGTTCGCCGATACGTTCTACTGGTACGGTCTGTGCAATCCGCGGGATCAATGGCATAGGGTCGTTCAGACAGCACGGTTGGGCCTGGGCGAACGCCCGGTCGTCACCACAGACGAGGTCCTCGTCGAATTCGCCTCCGCGATGGCTGCGGACCGATATCTGCGTGGAGCAGCACAACTGATGATCGATGCCCTCCTGACAGATCCGAATATCACGGTAGTGCCACAGACACACGATTCGTTCCTGTCCGGTTGGGAGCTATACACAAATCGGCCGGACAAGCACTACAGTCTTGTGGATTGCATCTCGATGGCGTGCTGTCGCGCACATGGGATCACAGAGATCCTGACGAACGATCACCACTTTGAACAGGAAGGGTTTGTGGTCTTGTTGAAGAGGTGACTGCGGATCGGTCATCAGTGAAAACGTTCGGTCGTTGGCGCCACTCGCAGCGCAGCCGCCATCCTCCACCTCCTCGGCCCCGACCATCGCATGGCATCCTATCTACAAAACGGCTTGAGGGAGCGCCTCACCGATTTCGGCGGCGATGTGATTCAGCCAATACTCGCTTGAGCTGACGAGTACGCCGAAGTTCGTGAATAATCCAGGCTACGGAATGATGGTCCCGGTATTCACGATGAAGTTGTCGAACGCGACAAGCTCTGCCATGTGCTGGAACTGCGTATCGCTGCTCCATGCCTGCAACGTGACATTGATGTCAAGCGTGCTGTTACCACCCACGAGAATCGATGTCCATTTGTTGATGGCCGAATCCCAATAGTAGCTCGTAAACGTCGAGCCACTCCGCACCATCCGAAATCTTCCTATGGTTGCATTAGTGACAACACGAGTAACAATTTCACTCGCCTCACCGGTGTCCAGGGTTGCGGTATGCGACTCGCCGCCCGGCACAGTTCCGGCCTGGCTAATGCGGTGCACCGTAGCCCTGTACCGGTTATTGGAGTTCGAGAGCACGATTCCCATCCGCATTCCGTTGTTAGCCGGCCACGTTAGCAGGTTGAAGTCCACCTGGATGTCGAAATCGCCGCGTAGCTTGAATTGGCTCTGGAATGCGGCGAGGAATTCGGGCAGTCCGGACGCAGTGGCCGGCACATCGATCTCGAGACGATGGTTCTGCTCGGTAGCTGAGCCGCCGTTTGCCACCGACACGGTCTTCCACCACTGAGCGTTCACAATGTTGTCGTTGAAGTCTTCGAAAAGTACGGGTATCTGGTGCGCCAGCGGCCCTGCGACCTGCCATCCGAGCGGCAACTTCGTGAACGCGGCGTAGCGGACCGTTAGCTGCGGGCTGACCAGCGCGAACGACACGTCCCGCGTCGCCGGGTTCAGCAGCACGAGGTCGGGCAGCCCATCGGTGTTGAAGTCGCCCACTCCTACCGCCTGCCAACCGCTCGGCAATGTGACCAGCGCGTGATAGCTCTGCAGTACCGATCCGACGACGTATGCGATGGAAATCTGGCGGGTGGCTGGGTTCTGGAGCACGAGGTCGGGCTGACCGTCGCCGCTGAAATCGCCGACGCCAATGACCTGCCATCCCAGCGGCAGCGTCTTAACGAACTGGTACTTCGTCAGCGTCATCGCGGTCACGTACCCGATCGCCACGTCGCGAGTGGAGGGGTTCTCAAGCAGCAGATCCGGCTGCCCATCGCCGTTGAAGTCGTCGATCCCGGCGACACGCCAGCCGGTTGGGAGCGTGACCAGCGGTTGAAAGCTCGTCAGGACCTGCCCGGTGTAGAACCCGATTGTCAACTGGCGAGTAAAAGGATTGACGAGCGCCACGTCCGGCATGCCGTCGCCGTTGAAGTCGCCCGCGCCGACCGCCTGCGAGCCGGCAGGCATCGGCTGCGGAGGCTGGTAGTTGTGGAACGTCGAGCCGACCGCGAACGCTACCGAGACCTGTCCGTGGACGGGATCCTGGATGAGCAGGTCCGAGCGGCCGTCCGCGTCGAAGTCGCTGCCGCCCTGTGTCCAGGCCAGACTGATATTGCCGGTCGCCGAGCCATGCCCATCCACGGCGATCGAATAGGTCGTTCCGGCTTTCGCGTTGAACGAGACCCAGCTTGTCTTGAGCGAACTGATGTCGTCGTTGCCGGCGACGAAGGTCAGGCTGAAAACCTGTGTACCTGTATAGACCGCCAGCACGGTATCGAAACTGCTGGTCGCCGTGCTGAAGGCTACGATACCGTTGCTCTTCGCCTTCCAGCGATACCATACCGAGTGGCCGCCGGAGACGCCGAGATGGTTGGGCTCGCCTGCCTCCAAAGTGGCGCCGGAGTTGCCGCCGGAAACCGCTCCTGAGGGGCCCGCGATGGTCAGTGCGCTTGAGAAGTTATCGTTGAAGACGGTCTGGGCGCCGGCAAGACTGGGAACGGCTAGCAGCAACCCGAACGCTAACCGCAGCCGGATACTGCGGCGAAAAGAACTCATTGTCGAGTTTCCTTTCACGAAAGATCCATAGTTGGAGCAGATCATATAAGTATTATAAGAGAGAGGCAGGGAAAGAGAGTATCAAAGCATCTTAACATACGGTAGCCTGGGTGTCAAATGTGACGGCGGTTTAGCTCCAAATCGACTCCGAACCGAGGAGGCTGACGAACCCGGCTCGGTGAGCGAGTGAACCGCTCCATATCACCGCCTCTACGCATCGCCCGCTTTGGATTGAGTTGCATGGAAAGGTTACCAGAACGTGCGTCTGTTCAGCGTAAACGTCGGGAAAGCCTGGGACCTCGAGAACGCCGGCAAATCCGGCAAGACCGGCATCTACAAACTGCCGACACGTGAACCCGTGCGGATCACGGCTCGGGGACTGATCGGAGACGAGATCTGCGACACGCGGCATCATGGCGGCGCGGATCAGGCAGTCTATCTCTACGGAGTCGAGGACTATGGCTGGTGGGAACTCGAGCTAGGGCATCCGCTTGAGCCGGGCACTTTTGGCGAGAACCTCACCCTCGCCGGCCTGGAGAGCGCCGAGTATCGCGTTGGGGATAGGTTTCGGATAACCGACGTGGTCCTTGAGGTCACCTCCCCGCGAATACCGTGCGGCACTCTGGCGGCTCGCATGCGTGATCGGCATTTCCCGAGTCGGTTTCAGCAGGCGGAGCGACCGGGGCTCTACTGCCGAGTCATTCAGGAGGGTATCGTACAGGCGGGAGCTGAGGTTACCGTGCAGCCATATTCCGGCGAAACGATCTCTGCAATCGAAATGTTTCGTGACTTCTACAAGAACGACCTTGACGAGGCGACGCTCCGGCGGACTCTGGCAGCCCCGATCGATGTTCGAACCCGTGCCCACATGGAGCAGCTGCTGCGGGAGCGCCTGGGCTAGGCCGAAGTTGCTCGGCGACATGCAGGAGGGGCGCCGGCGTGTGGTTCTTCGACTGTCGAATAGCGCTCTGATGCGACTGTGTTCCGCATCTCGTCGTGAGGATTGGCTACTTGAGGGTACGACCGGTGTGGATCGGTCGTTTCTGATCTGCACACAGCCGTATGTAATGTACTGCGATTCAATGTCCGCGTGCCAGTGGCCGACGGAGATTACATGGATTACATGGACAAAGGGCTAGTCGTTGTCGGCCATCACGACGCGGTGACAGCGTTGGCGTTCTCCGCGGACGGCGCGACGCTCGTCAGCGGGAGCCACGACGAGACATTGATTGTCTGGGACATGCGGCTCGGAACGATGCGGCGGCTCTTGCGGCTGCAGAGTGCTGTCAATGGTTTCGCTCTCTCTCCGAGCGGTCACTTGATAGTTACGGACGACGGTCAGGTCTGGGATGCACGGTCCGCCAAGAGGGTCAGAAGATTGAGGCGAGCCGGTGAGCCGTTGCTGTTCTCGCCGAATGGGAGGATGCTGGCGAGGAGCAGTTTCAATTATGAACGCGAGGACTGGGCGGTGATTCTATCGGACGTCACCACAGGACGGCAGAAAAGCCGGTTTCCGCTCGGCAACATCCATCCGAGCGCAATGGCCTTCTCGTCTAATGGAGAGCGTCTTGCCGTAACGGGTTCGTCACTTGAAAACACCAGCGCACTCGCGGACGTTACAATTGTGTGGCAGATCAGCAGCGGGCAAGTGCTTCGATCTCTGCAGGGTTATGGCATCGATGCGCTCTACAGTCCGAGCCTTTCCACCTGCAATCAGATCCTGGCTCTGGCATTTGTTTGATCCGACGATAACGCACTCAAGTGCCGGTTGTGGGATATCACGGCGGCCAAAGTGTTGAGTAACGTTGAGACCGCTGGCCCGGGGACCCATGATGTTACACAAGCCGTAGTACTCTCGTCT
>JBBQVV010000116.1:0-17145 GCA_038211235.1 Chthonomonadales bacterium
AGATGCCGGATCGGTAGAGACCGCCCGCGCAAACGCCAAAGTCGCCGACGGGAAGTCCCCGCTGTCCAGCGCAACCCTGCCCTGCCGAATGGCTGCGTTACCGCTTGTTGTCAAGTGAGGCGGCGCCGACACGACCCTCGCCGCCACGCTCCGGGGAGCCGCTGTGGTTTTCTGACCGGAGGCGACTCCTCCCAACGTGATCGTAGGAGTGCGCCGCTCAGGAGAAGCGCCGAACTGTTGGAGCGGCGCACCCGTTGCAAGCGTTTGCGAATCTCCGCCAGAGCGACGCCATGCCAGGAACAGACCGAGCGCAAGTACGCCGCAAAGCCCCGTTGCTAGAAGCGATCGACGGAAGGTCATTCAGCGCATCGACTCCAATTGCCAGCTGCCCGTCAGCGTGCGTCGGGGATGGGAGCGCCCTTGGATGGGCCAAATCCGCGCTTCGGGTCCACAGTCCCCGGAGCGGGGACGTCAACGCGCGTTCCGCTGCTGTCCTGGGCGGTGATACCTGCCGGAGCCCCATTGACGCCCTGCCGACCGGCCGACCGGCTAGCGGGACCCACGCCCAATGGGTTCTTGAGCGATTGCCCGGGGGGGATGACCGGATCGGGAGTGACGCTGCGGGTCCACACAAAATAGCCAAGGCCGACCACAAAGATCGCGACGAAGACAACGGCCACCTTTGTTTGAGCTGGCTTCAATTGCATACTAGTTCTCCAATCGAGTTTGGCGGCCCGTACGGGCCGCCAAACTGCCCTTACTCCCCAGACCGAGGGAAGAAAAAGGCCGACGCGTCAGGTTTGTTGTGAATGTTGGTTGCTACCGGTGTTCCTAAAGCCTCACCGGTATTCGTGTCTATGCCATACTGCGGATGTGGACCACGATAGAATTTCGCGTGTCCGTCCAGAAGGGCATAGTTCGCGCCCTCGGCATGGCGAACCGCGGCCCTGGTCCAGTTATTGGAGCCACCGCCGCCCCATGTCTCGATACAGCAGTCGTGATTGGGCGCGAGGAAGATCTGCTGTGACGGCTTGCCCGTGGAAGCCAGTGTACCCACTGAGGCGTTCTCACCGGCCCAACTCTGCCCGAGTGCCCACCACGCCGTGGTCGGCGAGAAATTCGGCGCGTAGGACGCGAGTGGATACTGTCCTGGATTAGGATCGTCACCTAAATTACCCGCCTCATCTTTGGCGGGCGGCACTTTGAGATAGTTCGGGCAGATGAAGATGCTTGTCTTAGCGAGCCAGACCTGACTGGTGCCACCGCTTTTGATGTACGGCTCGATCATTTCCTGCCAGTAGATTTGACTGCCGCCGCTGTCACAACACTGTGCCGTCATGGCATACGCCTCATCATAGTCCTGGGCATACATCAGCTGACCCAGTGTCAACTGCTTGATGTTGCTGAGACAAACTGTCTTGCGCGCCATCTCGCGGGCCTGGGCGAATACGGGGAAGAGGATCGCAGCGAGTATCGCGATAATGGCTATCACGACGAGCAGCTCGATCAGAGTGAAGCCCTGCCGGGAGGGCTTTCGAGAGACATAGTGTATCATGGCTTGGATCCTTTCCGGGAACGGTGTCGCACCCTTCCCGTTACACAAGCGCCAGGCATTAAACGGGCTCCTGGCGGACCGCATTTCCGTGAGCGACGAGACGTGACGAATCACGGCCCGCTAGAGCCCACAGACGTGGCGCCGACACACTGTCGCGTGCCACCAATTCCGTATGCACAACCTTTGGCTCTGTACAAGCGCTCGGGTCAACCATTAATGAGAACAGCGTATCGGCGGCCAGGCGAGCGAGTTCGACACAATCGACCTTCACAGTCGTTAGCGGCGGCTCGGTGAACTCCGCGAACGACACGTCGTCGTGGCCAATAACGGAGAGGTCATCCGGTATCCGCACTCCCATTCGATGGGCAGCGCGCAACGCTCCCGCGGCTACTGCATCGGTGCGGGCAAACACAGCGGTCGGCGGGTCCCGTTGCGCAAGGAGCTCGCACAGCGCATTTGCACCATCCGAGGGCGCGTGACCCGCTCCAACGAGCGCAGACTTCGTCACTGAAACTCCAAGCGTGGCCAACTCATCGCGAAACTCGTAGTAGACGTCGTCCAGACCGTCGGTTGCGATAAAGCCGATGCGGCTATGGCCGCGCTCGACGAGCAGTTGCGCCGCCTGGCGCGCACCCCGTTTCAAGTCCACGATCACCGAGCCAACGCCAGCCGTGCGCTCGACCGAGGAGTTGCCGATGACGACACACGGTGTGCCGGTCCGTGCGATATCCCGCGCGGCCGTATTGCCGGCGGGGTTTCCCATCAGGATCACGCCGTCCACGGCACGAGTCTTGACCCATCGATTCAGCGCTGATCCAGGGCCGCTGAGCAGTACACCGTAACCATGCAACTCCAGGACGTCCAGGACGCCCCGCGTGAGTTCGACGAAGAACATGTCGGACAGGTAGTCGTGCCAGATTCCGAAATCAAGCGCAACCAGAAAGGTTCGTCCGTGAGAAAGCCGTTGCGCATTCAGGTTCGGTGTGTACCCCAGGACATTCATGCTCTCTAAAACCATGCGACGAGTGGCTGCACTTACACGCCCGCGCCCGTGCATCGCGCGGGAAACGGTTGTCGCCGATACACCAATGGCTTTCGCAAATTCGTGGATGGTCACCTGTCGTTTCACTCCTGGCGCAATCGGTTGCGCAACGACTTCACCGAACAATAACACGCGAAGTGTGCTTTGTCAAGAACTATTTTTTATCGTGTGTGGCGCCTCGGCAAAAGTCCTGTCAGGAGGCGGCGAAGAGGGGTATCGCCAATCGGTCGCCTCCGCGCAGGGCGGATTCGTGCGCGCAGATTCCAACGGCGGTATAGTTGGCGGACTGCAGCGCATTCGGGAATGGATCACGCTCTTCCACGACGGACATCACAAACTCATGCGCCATGTGCGGGTGCGATCCGCCGTGACCGGAGCCCTGCTTGAACGACAGATGCACGTTCTCTGCCGGATCGTAAACGCCCTTCGTGGTATATTGCCGAATCCCTTCCGGCAGGCGATGAGCGAAATCGGGAACGGTTACCCGTCGCGGCTCTTCGCCATAGTGAAGGATGTTGCCATCGCCCTCGACGAGCGACCACTCCCACGATACTTTCGATGCGTAGACATCAAAAGATTCCCGGTACTGGCGCGCGGTGCTAAACAGCGAACGTGTCACCTCGGCTGCGACATCAGAATCGCTGAGTTTGATCGTGGCGGTTTCTACCGCAAAGGGGCTGCCGTAATTGATCGCGAGCGACGCCTCGATCCTCCCTGAGCCGTGGCAAACGACCGATTCGGCGAGCGTGCCGGCGAGGGCTAACAGCGGGCTGACGCAGTGCGTGGAATAGTGCATTGGCGGCAGTCCTTCCCAGTATCCTGGCCAGCCGGCCATCTCCTGCTGATGGGACCCGCGCAGAAACTGCAGCCGGCCCATCTCACCACTCTTCAGGAGCTCCTCGACGAAGAAGAACTCGCGAGAGTAGACCACGGTCTCCATCATCATGTAGTTCTTGCCGCTGTTACGTTGCGCCCTGCAGATGGCTTTCAGCGCTTCGATGTTGGTCGCCATCGGGACAGTACAGGCGCAGTGCTTGCCGGCTTCCAGGATAGCAAGGGACATGGCGGCGTGATCCGGGATCGGCGAGTTGATATGGATCGCGTCGATTTCCGGGTCGCGCACCATCTCCCGCCAATCCGTGTACCGGCGCCCGACGCCGAAGGCGTCGCCTATCGCGTTCAGTTTCGCCTGGTCACGCTGACAGATGGCGGCCATATCGGCATACGGGTGCTTCTGATAGATGGGTATGAACTCGGCCCCGAAACCAAGGCCGATGATGCCGATTCTGACGGGATTTGGCATCGTTGCTCCTCTGTTTTCGATCCGCTCAGTGAGCTTCCACGCGGAGACGCCCGACCGGGCTGGTGCGTCCCTTCTAACGCCGATCCGAGTCATGGCCCGGCGGCGCGGTATGCTGCGGGGCCGCGCCGGCGGGGAGAGGCGGAGCATCGACGCCGGCCTTCAGCAGCGTGCCGGCGAGCTCCTGCCGCCAGTGCGCCACGTCGCCCGCTGGCCCGTAGCAGTAGAGCATCTTCATCGGCGAATCGCCCATGTTCGTCATCTGGTGGAACACTCCTGGCGGGATGAAGACCAGTTGCCCCTCGCCGACGGTCTGTCGCTCGTCAGCGAGGCACATCTCGCCGGCGCCCTCCAGCACGAAGTAGACCTCCTCCTGCTCCTGGTTGTGCCACGGCACCTGCCCGCCATTCGGTTCCAGCGTTACAAAGCCCATGCTGAAGGAAGCGGCCTGGACCGGAGACGTCCCGCCCACCAGGTTCTGCGTGCGGCGCCGGGCCGGAAAGACTCGGCCTGCGATGAGGGCGAGATCGGCGATCTGCATTGGACTTCCTTTCGACGCAGAGGTTCCCTATTCTAGCATAACCGGGCGCTACCGTTTGCGCTCTGAATGGGCTACAATCGCTGCGATAACGATCACCCGGCACGTGGAAACGCGCTCACAAAATGCCTCCTCAGCGGCACGACGACCACGAAGGCAAACATAAATGAAATTCACAGACGGCAACTGGATGATGCGCAAGGACGTGCGTGCCTTCTACCCGGAGCATGCCCATGACATTCGGGCGACTACGAACGGCCTCACCGTCATCGCACCTACCAGGACCATTCGACATCGCGGCGATACCCTCGACGGGCCGGTGCTCACGGTTCAGTATTCGTCGCCCATGCCCGATGTCATCCGTGTTACGATCGAGCATTTCGCCGGCATTGAGCCGCGCGGGGCCGCATTTCCGCTCCTGGCGGAGAGCGCCGCCGCCGTGGAAATCGCGATGGATCAGGACTGCGCCGTGCTATCGAGCGGGCGATTGTCCGTCCGCGTTGCGAGATCGGGTGGATGGGATGCAGCGTTTGAGGCACAAGGTCGCACCATCACGCGAAGCGGTGCACGCGGCATCGGTCTTGCCGACGTGGATGGCGAAGGCCAGTATCTGCACGAGCAGTTAAGACTGGGAGTCGGCGAGTGCGTTTATGGCCTGGGTGAGAGGTTCACGGCGTTCGTGAAGAATGGTCAGGTCATCGAGACCTGGAACAAGGATGGCGGTACGGGCAGTGACCAGGCCTACAAGAATATCCCGTTCTATATCACCAACCGGGGCTACGGCGTCTTCGTCAACCATGCGGAGGCAGTTTCATTCGAGATCGCGTCGGAAAAGGTTTCGCGCGTGCAGTTCAGCGTTCCCGGGCAGCGCCTCGAGTATTTCGTGATTTACGGCCCGACTCCGAAGGAGGTGCTGAGCAGATACACAGCGCTCACAGGCAGACCGGCGCTGCCGCCAGCGTGGTCGTTCGGTTTGTGGCTCTCGACCTCGTTCACGACGAGCTACGACGAGAAGACAGTTACGGAGTTCATCCAGGGAATGGTCGACCGCGATCTTCCGCTGCACGTGTTCCACTTCGACTGCTTCTGGATGAAGGAGTTTCACTGGTGCGACTTTCAGTGGGACGAGCGCACCTTCCCGGATCCGCCTGCCATGCTGCGCCGTCTGAAGGAGCGCGGCCTTCATATTTGCGTCTGGATCAATCCGTATATTGCGCAGCTTTCGCCGTTGTTCGAGGAGGGAAAGCAAGGCGGCTTCCTGCTCAAGAGACCTGGGGGCGACGTATGGCAGACCGACCAGTGGCAGGCAGGCATGGGCATCGTCGACTTCACGAACCCGGACGCATGCCGCTGGTACGCGGATAAGCTCCGCGCGCTGCTCGATATGGGTGTCGACTGCTTCAAGACCGATTTTGGCGAGCGCATCCCGACGGACGTCATCTATCACGACGGCTCGGATCCGGAGAAGATGCACAATCTCTACGCATACCTGTATAACAGGCTCGTGTTCGAGACACTGGAAAAGAAGCGGGGTGCGGGCGAGGCGGTCCTGTTCGCTCGCTCCGCCACGGCAGGCTGTCAGCAGTTTCCAGTACACTGGGGCGGTGATTGCTACTCCAGCTTCGAGTCGATGGCGGAGAGCCTCCGTGGCGGCCTGTCGCTCGGACTGTCCGGATTCGGCTTCTGGAGCCACGATATCGGCGGATTCGAGGGAACGCCTCCGGCCGATGTCTACAAACGGTGGATTGCGTTCGGCCTGCTCTCCTCACACAGCCGTCTGCACGGCAGCTCCTCGTACCGTGTGCCGTGGGTGTTCGACGAAGAGGCTGTGGACGCCCTTCGCCACTTTACAAAGCTGAAGTGCCACCTGATGCCCTACGTCTATGGGCAGGCCTGCGAAGCTCGGACAGCAGGCGTTCCGATTATGCGCGCGATGTTTCTCGAGTTTCCGGACGACCCGGCCTGCGACACACTGGACCGCCAGTATATGCTCGGCGATTCGATACTCGTCGCACCGGTCTTCTCGCCCGACGGCATTGTCGATTACTACGTACCGGATGGCCGGTGGACAAGCGTGCTGACAGGCGACGTGGTCGATGGCCCGCGCTGGGTGCGCGAACAACACGGTTTCCTCAGTCTGCCGCTCCTGGCGCGACCGGGATCGGTCATTGCCATGGGAAAACAGGACGGTCGACCGGACTACGATTTCGCCGATGGCGTGACCCTGCGGATCTACGGAGTCGAGACGGCAGAACTGTGGGAGGTGACGATCCCGAATCTAGAGGGCGATGTCGCCCTGACAGTCACCATACGGCGAGACGGCCGGACGCTGACAATCGATTGGAATGGCGCGACTCAAACGTGGCGCGCTCTGCTGATAGGAGTTCCGAGCATAGAGTCGGTAGTGGGAGGCTCACAGGTGACGGAACCGCGAGGTCTCGCCGTGCTGCCGGATCAGGGATCAGACCGAATCACAGTGGTCCTGGCGGAGCCCCACTAGACGCCTGGAAGTCAAACATGTCTCAGAGGGTGGCCGGAACGCCCGCTTCGCTGAGAGCTGTCGCGAGAGCGGCTCGCGTCCTCGACCCAGCGACACCGTCCGTCGGCAGTCCCACTCTCCACTGGAATCCCCTGACCGCGGTCAGCAGCGAGACCTGGCCAATATGAAAGCCGACTGCCTTCAGACCCCGCATCAGTCCTGCTGTCGTCTGGAGGTCGATCGTCGCGGCGTCCTCACCCTGTCGCAGAAGACTGTCTCTGTATAGTAATGATTGCGAATCAGGCGCAAGGCCACCGTGCGGCGACGACAGACCCCGTACGGGTTCCGACGTTTGAGCCTCTTCGGTTTCGTAGGAGTTCGACGAAACCGAGGCTGCGGCCGGCAATGCCGATCCGCCCTCGTGGAGTTCGGTCAGACGAGATTCAACCTCCTGCCACGCGGCCGTTCGGCACGAGAGCTCGACAGCCTGCTGCAGCTCCATCACCGTGATCTTGCCGTCTCCGTTGAAATCCAGTGCGCGATTCCGCCTGTATCGGTTCGCGTTGATGCCGCGACGGTCGATCAGGACCGTTTGGCCGCTGGCCGGCAGCCGCAGCGACGCCGGCATGAAGACCGCCTGGTAGACTCTCGCGGCCGAGCCAAGCCCATACTGGCTCGACGGAGATAGAAATCGCTCTACCCAGGGAAGCTGCTCGCGTGCGTCCAGAGCGCGAAACGACTCTGGTGTACCGTTCCAACCAAGGCTCTCGAGTGTTCCGGGCAGGAACTGCAGCAGGCCGACCGCCCTGCTCGCGCCGTTTTGCGCGTCGGCCCGCAGACCGCTCTCACGCATCATCACGGCCAGAAGATCGTGCGGACGGCAGCCAATTCGTGCGCTAATCTCGATCGTTTCCCGAAGAAACGACTCGTTTGTGCATCCCGCGCCGCCGAGGCGCCGACTGCGCGACACCGTGGCTCCGCCGCGCGATGGGAGCGCGGTATAGTGACGGGTCCGGGATCGGCGATGCATCAATGTCCCAGGCGCACCGTTGTCGGCCGACGAATCCGATCGTGCGGCGGCCCGCGATTCGGTCTCGCCCGTCGGCGCCGCAATCCAGGACGCGACCGCCATGGCCGTCACGACCGCCCGTGCAGCCGCAACGTGGCGCGCTGTAAGCCACGGCTGCCTCTGTTCCATTCCGTGATCCACCCGATTACCTCCCTGGTTAGCCGTCGATAGATCGCGAAGATGGCGATTACCCCGTATATCACCGAGGTGAGGTCTCTATCGAGAATTCCAAGGAAGTTATTCCGCGGGTGAAGAGGAAGCGCTGCCAGCGATAGTGCTGTGTTAGGGGAGGCTCGTGTCCAGTAGGAGTGCGATGGAGCGGGATGCACCGGTGTTTGTAGGGCAAGGGCTTGTCCCTTGCCAATGCTTCTCTCTTGCCGATGCTTGGCGCCCGCTTGTGGACGCCATGGACGTGGTGGACGGCACGGTTTGCCATTGGATGCCAGGGCGTGCCGGTCCACTTCGCGGTAATCGTCCGGGATTGGCCTATCGCGCGTGGTTCGCGTCAGGCGACTCTCCGGCAAACAGAATGACCCTGTACTTGAGCGTCAACGGCTTGCCTGGCTGCAGTACGATCGGATCGCGACCCGGATAGGAGACGTTGAGACAGCACAACTCATGGCGCATCAGCCATCCGTTCTTCGGATAGCCGGGGTTGGAGGGATCATCTTCGACGCGGGCGCCCGCGGCTTTCCCCTTGTAGATACCGCCGATCTGCGCCCACGGATGCCTCGACATCACGCCGTCTTGCGCCGAAACGCCCTGATCGGTCGTGATGACAGTCTTGGACCCGCCGCCTTCCGGCGTCGCGAACCGGAAGGTAAAGCCGCCGTACCCTTTCTGCTGATCGGGAGTACCGACCACCGTTACCGGATCGCTGACGGCCTCGAAGCGGAGCGTAAAGTCGAGCGTGCGTCGGTGTCCCTCGGCCGGATGCGCAACGATCGTCACGTGCTCCTCGACGAACTTCCTATCTCCGTCGTACCAGCCGTTCTCGACCGCAAGCCGGGCCGTATCTCCGGTCGTCTCGCGGCCCTCCCATCGCACGAACTGCTGCCGGAAACCGCCGACACCCCAGATATCGTCTTTCTTCCCGTTGACGGTGATCGACGGCCAGGCCCAGAAGATCCCTCGATGGTGCGGATGATTTGGGTTGAAGTCGTCGCTCAGAACCGTGCCGTCAGGCGCAAAGACCGGATGGAGGTAGACGGCGCGGCGCATGGATTCTGGGAAGCCTTTGGCCAGTGTCATCCCAAAGTTGTATACGTAGACCGGCTTGCCCTCTTCAGAGAGCTCGATCGCGGTTGGACCGATCTCCTTGAAGGCGAACGCACGGTCCGCCGAGACCGGTAAGGCGCACAAAGCCAAGAGCGCCGCCACGAGCGGCAGCAGGCACAGCGAATGGTTCATTGGTCGGATCTCCGGAGCGGTCGCATCGGCTATTCCTATTCTCGTGATTCTCCGATATAATACCTGGGAACGATCGCCGGCAATAGGTACAATGCCTTTCAAATGGGCTAAGGAGACGTGCATGGATAAAAACCATCTGCAGTCGGGCGCCGCATCGTCGCGCGCGCACGTGCTGCGCCTATCGAGCCGAAGGGAGTTTCTGGTCGGCGTGGGGGCGGGCGCCGCTGCGTTGAGCCTTCAGGGATGCGGTGGAGGTGGCGGCGCCAACAACGGACAGGGTACGACGGCGGCCAATGTCGACCGTACGGTCGTGAGCGGCAACCTGACTCATCAAATTAACCAGTTCTCACAGGTCTCGGAACAGATCGGAAACATCTGGGAAGGCCACTCCCCTGCCCTTGTGGAGCTCAAGACGTTCGCGAATGGCGGCAATCGCGCGGCGGGCGCGAATTCCCGCGTGATGGTACAGGCGGTCTGGTATTCGTTGATGGGCCTGCGCTCCGGATACGAACGACTCGCAAACGGTCTTCTGGCGGAGGACGACCAGAGCCAGGTTGCGGCTGCGGTCAATGCGAACAATCAGCTCAGCGGAAACGGAGGCGTGACTAATCCTCAATGGCTGGCCGCAATGATGCTGCAGACCTATTGCGCTTTCCGCGTGACCGGCGCATTTATGAAGATCATCCAGATTGCGGGCGTTCAGCAGATGCAGGACTGGGTCAAGAGCCAGACGGGATCCGCCGAGAAGCTGATCGCTTACGGTATCCTTGCCGATACCTTTAACTCCTGGCTCGATGCCATTCAGAGCGCTGTCGGCGCCCCGTCGTTGGCCACGATGAAGCTCGACGTTTCCGGCGCAGTCACCCCGTCCAACGTCGCGCGGAAGGTTGACACGATCCCGGCTCTGCTGGACTCCATCCCGTACGGCGCAGGTTATCGCGTCGGCGGCGCGGCCAACGGCGTACCGGACGACGCGATGCTTACCGGCACGGCAGCCTCCAATTTCGCGCTCTCTTTCCTCGGCGCGCTGACGAAGATCACACTGACTTCCGGCTCATTTCCGGACACGTTTCCCCAGACCGTAAGCCCTACAGCGGCGAAATACGACTTCACAGCGCGTCTCGGCGCGACGGGAATCGGAACTCAGGTAACCGCGCTCGCCGGCAGCGCCGCACAGACCAAGACGGACACGATCGTCGCCCAGTTGTTTGCGACGGCCCTGCCCGCAGCCGACGGCTCCTTGGCGAACTGCCTGGTGCAGGTAGCCGGAGGCGCGTACGGCGCTATCGTCGCCGTCGCGCAGGCGATATTGAGCGACCACTCGCTAGTCGGCGCGGCAATTGCAGGCGATATCGCGCTGGGCTTCCTGAACACGGAGGTCAACACAATCAAAGGGTGCGGAACCGTCACCCAGCTCAAGATCCTCGCATCCGTCGCATGTGATATCGCCTACCTACAGAGCACGTATCTCATCGGCGGCAACGTCGTCACGCTTCGCACCATACCCGTCGCCAACATTCCAGCAAGTGTCGAGACGGATCAGATCCGCGATACGCTCACACTGCTGTGCAGCAACCAGTTGTGCTATCCGCTCGCCAATGCCGGTTGGACCGCAAAGCCGTCCGACGGGCTGATTTCGTTGTTTCGCCAGGTATTGGCCGGACTCTCCAGGAGTACCGTCGCTCCCCGGACGTTCAACAACGCGGAGGTGTCCGGCGCGGGCCTTTTCTACGATCTGCTGTTTAGGAACCAGGCGCTACTGAAGCCCGATTTTCTGACAAACGGGCAGTTTATCTTCTGCACGAGCAACTTCGCCCGGCTGCTGCGGCGCAGTCCCGGCGCAATCAGCGCGCAGTTGCCGTCCATTACCGCCGCCGCGCTGCTCTGCTCGGCGCCTAACTTTACGCCATCTCGAACCGGTTCGCCTGTCGATCTATCGAAGATCGCCGCTCTGGGGCCGCTTACGGCCGCGACATCATTAGTACCGGGGGTGCCGATACATGTACAGTAGAACTCTTAGAGCGTTCGTCGCTGCAATCAGCTTGATCGTGATCGCCATGGCGCTCTCCGGCTGCGGCGGCAGCGGTACCGGCGGCGCTGACAACGGATCGACACGGAAGGGGCAGGTACGACTCCACATCGCCTGGCCGACAAAAACCCCGGCGGGAGGAAAGTATATTCCCGCGTATGCGTCCAGCCTCTTCTTTGAGTTATCGCCCGTGGGCAACGCGGCGAAGATCTACACGCTCATCATAAACCGTCCGGCAGGCAGCGCGCCAACGCAGGACGTGACCTTCGGCCAGCTGCTTTCCGCCGGTAACTACCAACTTGCAGGGGCTGCCCGGGCGCTTGCCGATGCGCAAGGCGCCACGGTCGCATCGGGCGCCGTACCGGTTAACGTTCAGCCGGGCATGAACGCCGTCTCCCTCACGCTAAGCAGCACCGTGCAAAAACTGCAGATTCTCGGCCAGCCTATCAACGTCGGTGTGGGGCAGACCCCCACGCTGCAGAGCGGCGCCTTCGACCCGGATGGAAATGGGCTGCTGCTGCCCACCGGCGCGCTCACCTGGAGCATCGTCTCGGGCGGACAGTTCGGCACGATTACCGCGGGCGGCAAGTTCACCGCGTTGAAAGCGGGAACGGTCAAGGTACAGGTGGCCGAGCCCGTTACCGGAGTCAAGGCCGTAGCGGACGTGGCCGTGTCGCAGCAGCAGTCCACCACGGGCCTGGCTCAGAGCGGCTATCCGAAGGCGGGCACGGATCTCGGCAGCACGGGCCTGGTGACCGGAGCGGGAGCCGCGGGCCAGCTTGCATGGTCGTTCGACCTGGGTCATCGCGGAGTCAACACGCCGGTCCTCGGCAACAGCAACATGCTTTTCGCGCTGCAGCAGAAGGGCATTGTCTACGGGCTGGATGCGACGACAGGCGCGAAGAAGTGGCAGATGACGCTTCCGAACCTCCTCGGCGACATATCCACCGGATCGCTCGTGGTTGGGGACGACAATACGCTGTACGTCGGTTACGACTATGGGTTGCAGGCTTACGACGCGGGAACCGGACTGCCCAAATGGACCAATACGGACTTCGCGGTAACCGGAAGCATCACCCTCGCCACCGGCAGGATCTATGTGCCGTCTCGCAACCAGGGTCTGGGCGTGGTCGACACCCTTACAGGCACGACGCTAACTTCGTATCCGGGACTGACAGTTACTTACGACGTGGTCATCAGCAACGGAATCGCATTCTACATTACCGAGACGGTCGGCGGCAGTAATCGCGCGGCGGATCTCATGGCGATCAGAACGGCGACAGGGGCGACGGTCTGGTCCAAGCACATGCCGATCCCCCTGGGGCAGGGCTATAACGGTGGCTTCCCCGTCGTTGGAACCAACGGCACGCTCTACATCGGCTTGGGCGACGGAAACTTGACCGCCTTCGACGGACTGACGGGCGCCGTCAAAGCGACAACGCCCGCGTCGATCACGACGAGCAACGCGCGGCCGGTGATTGCAATAGACGGCAGCGTGTTCTTTCAGAAATTCGCCGGTGGATTCCAAACGGTCCACTACGACGCACTGCTGACGCACCAGCTCGGATCGGTCTCTACCAGCCTGAAGCAGATGTCGGTGGGACCGGGCTCGATCCTCTACGGGGGCGGGGTCGACCCTGTGAAAACGGATCAGTCCGACGTGTTCGCCCTTGACGCATCCAACGACACGGTCAAATGGAAGGTCCCGCTGACGGCGGGCGTTCCGGCAGCGTCGGCCGGCCTGGGCCAGGTATCCGGTTACGCGGCCGTGGGCAAGACCGGAATGGTATACGTCGTGTCGATTGACCAGAGGCTCTACGCGATCAAATAGGCAGACAACGCGCGGGCACGATCTCTTACGCGGACAGATACCGAGCACGAGGGAGATCGCAAATCGTATGTGCGCCTTCCGCCGCCGTTGCGGAGGGCGCGCAGCGTGAGTCATCACTAGAAGGACGGACAATGAAGATTACGGAGGTGCGCGTCCTGGTCACCTGCCCGGGCCGAAACTACGTCTTCGTCAAGGTGATGACCGACGTACCCGGCCTGTACGGGGTGGGAGAAGGAACTCTCAACGGCAGCGAGCCGATTGTCGCGGAGGCGATCCGCCACATGAGCCACCTTCTCATCGGACGCGATCCGCACCGCATCGAGGATACGTGGCACCTACTCTATCGTCAGGGCTACTGGCGTGGCGGCCCGGTATTCATGGCGGCCATCGCGGCCATCGATCTGGCGCTCTGGGACATTAAGGGCAAGATTGCGAATCTGCCGACCTACCAGCTGCTCGGCGGACGTGCGCGTGACGCGGT
The DNA here is from genome assembly GCA_038211235.1 of Chthonomonadales bacterium. Taxonomy (GTDB): domain Bacteria; phylum Armatimonadota; class Chthonomonadetes; order Chthonomonadales; family Chthonomonadaceae; genus DATGJU01. Next base: position 13,735 of record JBBQVV010000116.1, read on the forward strand.
GATGTGTTACAGTCATGCGAGCGGGAGCGATGCGGTCGAGTGTGAAGACAGCGCCCGACAACTGATCGAGAAGGGCTTCAAGGTTGTCCGTTGCCAGGTCGGGAACTACGGCGGCGCCGGTATCCTCGGCAGCAATCCGCCGATCTCACCCGGAACCCCGCCCGAGCAGATCTTCGAGCCGACGCCCTACCTGCTTTCCGTGCCGAAACTGTTCGAGCATCTCCGAGACAAGCTTGGAATGCAAATCGAGCTATTCCACGACGTCCACGAACAGCTTGCTCCGATCGAGGCGGCGCGCCTTGCGAAGGAGTTGGAGCCGTACCGTCTCTTCTTCCTGGAAGACCCGCTAATGCCCGAGCACCGCGAATCGTGGCCCCTGGTCCGTGCGGCTTCGACGACACCGCTTGCCATCGGCGAGATTCTCACTTCCCGTTGGGACTGCCTACCGCTCTTCATGAACCGCTGGATCGACTTCATCCGCATCAAGCCTCTGCACGTCGGTGGACTGACGGAGGCGCGTCGCATCCTCACCCTTGCCGAGCCGTTCAACGTTCGCAGCGCGTTCCACGGCGCCGCCGATGTCGGGCCGGTGGCCCAGTCCGCATCGGTCACGCTGCAGTCGGTCATTCCAAATTTCGGCGTCCAGGAGTGGACGCGCTTTCCAGAGGCGGCCTACGAAGTCGTCTCCGGAGTATGCCGGATGGAGAATGGCTTCGTCTATCCCAATGAGGCGCCCGGCCTGGGGGTGGACGTCGATGAGGCGCGGGCGGCGAAGTATCCCTACCAACGCGCGTTCATGCCGCTCGTGCGCCGCGCGGACGGCTCCATGCACGTCTACTGATATGAGCGCCTCGACACGGACTCTGACTGAAATGGGGATGAAGTGAAGACTGCCTGGATTCTCGCATTCATCTCGTGCGCCAGTGTATGCGCACGAGCCGCCGATGTGCCAATCATGAGGTCCGACCACGCCGCGGAGATCGAGCAGCAGCTGATCAAGGTCGAGCGGACCTGGAACGAAGCGTTCAAGGAGCGCGACAAGTCGGCACTCGAGCGCCTCTGTTCCGAGGACTTCATATATACCGGCGAAGACGGCAAGACGCAGGACAGGCGGCGGTACATCGGAGAATCGACGACGAGGATCCAGGTCAGCGCATACAAGCTGGGCGACATCGCGGCGAAGATCTACGGAGATACCGGCATCGTAACCGGCGAGTGGAAAGGGACTATCATCGTTGACGGGCACGCGTCCGAGGCGGCGCTTCGTTTCACAGATACGTTCGTAAGGCGAGATGGCCACTGGTGGGCAGTCGCCAGCCAATCCACCCGGATCGCGGAGGATGAGCCTGCGCCGAGATAGCGCCGACCGGAGGCGAAAATACAGGCGGGACATGTAGGACGTGTCAGACCGGTCGGACGGGGGGTCGCCTGGCTGAGATCCGGTCAGCGTCTCACACCTACATGCGCGCCTTCTCCGCCGCTCGAGACCGCCGCGTCCCGGCCGGCTTTTTGGGCGGATCGGTATAGGTGTCGCCGATCACCACACGCAATAGGTTCGGTATCCACGAATCGCGCTTGCCCGCGCCGTAACCTACGGCGCGCGGTATCAGCGGAGGAACGGGCGCGATCTCGCCCGCGGGCGTGCGCTCCGCGAACTCGGCGAGCAGCGCCGCTCCCGTTGGCGTGATCAGCTCCTTCGGCCGATCGTCTGGCCGCAGCGGGAAACCAACCAGCAGCTCCATCGTGGCCGGCGCGGGGACAGGCATCGTGCCGTGCGCGCACTCTACCCATCCCCTGTTGAACGGTAGGGGTGAGCTGTAAACCTTCTCGATTCCGAGCAATTCGATGCCGATGCATGCTCCGATGATGTCGACGATTGCGTCGATAGCGCCGACCTCGTGAAAATGGATGGTGTCGGGCGTCATCCCATGAATCTTCGCCTCCGCGTTCGCCAGATGTGTAAACGCTCCCAGCGCCCGGCAGCGTATTCCTTCGGAGAGGCCGCTCTTGTGGAGGATCTCCGCGATATCGGCCAGGTGCCGGCCGTGGCCCTGATCCACCTCGAGAAGGACGACGTCCACATCTGTTGCTGAGATGCCCTCCTTCACAACCCGATCGACACGTACTTCATACCCCGGCACGTTGAGCTTCGCCATCTCCGCGCGCCAGGCCGCTTCGTCGAGGCCGGCGTGCAAAAGCGCGCCTAGGGTCATGTCTCCGCTGATGCCACTGAAACAGTCGAAGTAGGCAATACGCAATACTGTGTCCCCCATAGGGCGCCGCTCGATAAGAACCGCAGCGGCCCGCGAGCTGTTTCGACGCCGGCGTGAGGTTCCCCTTCCGCGGCAGCGATCCAGCTTTGTCTCTCAGGTCCGGCGACCAACACGCCGTATACCCAGGCGATTCGCACCCGATCTGTTCGGCCCTCACGTTAGCACGCGAAGGGGTCATGGCGCGCCGCGAATTTGACTCCGCCGCTCATCCTACCGTACAATAAGTTTCTTATCCCCGTCCGGATAGCGCCACAAAGGAACCTGAACCGATGCGATACTCCGCTCCGCCAAACATGTACGACGTCCTGCCGTTTCCTCCCGCAAGAGAGCGCTGGCTGCATACCGGGCAGTGGACCTACGTCGAGGGGATGTTTCGCGACGTCTGCCGCCGCTTCGGTTATCGCGAGATCCGCACTCCCATCTTAGAGCAGACGGAGCTATTTACCCGCAGCATCGGCGAGCACACCGACATTGTCAGCAAGGAGATGTTTACGTTCACGGATCGTGGTGAGCGCAGCATGACGCTCAAGCCCGAGGGAACGGCGCCTGCAGTGCGCGCCTGTATTCAGCACAAGCTCTTTGCAGAGTATCCCCAACTCAAGCTCTTCTACATCGGCCAGAACTTCCGATACGAGCGGGGTCAGAAGGGCCGTTATCGCCAGCACCAGCAGCTCGGCGTCGAGATGTTCGGCTCGTCCGACCCGGCGGTCGACGCGGAGGTGATTCTTCTTGCGATGACGTTCTTCCGCACGGTTGGAATAACCGATCAGGCGCTGCATATCAATTCGGTGGGCACGCCGGACTCGCGGAAGGGCTTTCGCGAAGCGCTTCGAGAATTCGTCCGGCCGTTTCTCTGCGAGATGTCGGCCGAAGGACAGGTGCGCTTCGACGCGAATCCATTACGCATGCTCGACACCAAGGACGAGAACGACCTGCGACTGCTGGAAAGCGCGCCGCATCTGCTCGACTTCTTGGATGATGAGAGCCGCGACCACTTCGAGCGGTTTCAGGAATACCTCGCAGCGGCTGAGGTCGCTTTCGTCATCGATCACCGGCTCGTGCGCGGATTTGACTACTATACCAAGACCGCGTTCGAGATCATCGGCAAGAACCTTGGCGCGCAGAGCACGCTCTGCGG
>JBBQVV010000117.1:0-17100 GCA_038211235.1 Chthonomonadales bacterium
AACTGCTCGACCACTCGTGAGGTCTGATACCTATGAACTCTTCTACTGATCGTCCCGTGGACGTCCGGCTGCGCAATCGTGTCGCTGGGATTCGGACGCTTCCCCGGTGGATCGTAAAATACGCCGGCACGCTTTTGATCGTTGTCTGCGCCGGCGCAGGCCTCATGCCCGCCGTCGCCGACACGCCCACCACGGTTAGAATCGCAAGAGACAGGGCGCTTCCCGACGATCTGGTGACCTGGTTCGCCGCTCCTTCGACGCCTCCTTCCGCCAGGCGACCGCTTCCGCACTCGGACCGGGATAACCCGGCCCTTCTCGAAGTCCCAGCCAGGTATGATCAGCCCGGCGCACAGGTCAAGATCCTGGACGTTCGCACGGGACTTATCGCCCATGTCCCCATCCGCGACTCAGCGGGCCGGTTGGCAGCGAATCTGCTCGGGCCCAATCTGCTTCAAAATCCTGACTTCCAGCGAGACGTCGATTCCTGGGTGCCCGAATTGAACGGAGGCCAGGCGAAGGGGCAACTGGAGTGGCTCGGCGCCGGTGAGGTGCCGAGAGGCGTGCCAGGGAAGGCAGCACGCATCCGAGTGCTCGCCATTGACGCGGTGAACTGGCATGTTCAGCTGCACCAGGTAGGTCTGAACCTTATCGATATGGAGCCTTACACGCTCACGTTTTGGGCCAGGGCGGACCGTTCACGTCCGCTTTCGCTCAACGCGACACTGGATAGGGACGATTTCCACTGGATCGGCCTCAGTAACCAGGTCGCGCTGACTACCGAGTGGCGCAAGTTTTCGCTCGTGTTTACGGCCACTCGAACTTTGCCGAACCACAATCGTCTAGGATTCGTGCTAGGTGATGCCGTTGGGACCGTCGACATTGCGGCCATCTCGCTGCAGCGAGGCGCGAGCGGAGGCCCGGTTGGCGCGAATATAGTTCTCAATAGCGGATTCATGCGAGCAGCTGATGCATGGACGGCGTCGGTCGTGATTCCGGCAAGGGCGACAACGAAGGCGCCGTCCGAGGTACCCGCGCCAGCGGGGGTCGCGGGCAAGGTCGCACATGTCGATGTCACGGAAACCGGCATGCAGAGCTGGTACGTTCAGTTCTTTCAGATTGGCCTGGACCTGAGCGAAGGCAAGCCGTACACCCTGTCGTTCTGGGCAAAGTCAAACCACGATCGTCCGTTGAGTATCATCGCCGGTGAAGACAAGGACGACTTCCACACCGTTGGGCTCGATAACACCGCGAGCCTTGACACGGAGTGGCGCAAGTTTGTGTTCGTCTTTACCGCGACTCGCACGGTCAGAAACAGCAATAAGCTCACGTTCCTCATGGGCAGCGCCGTGGGCGAAGTGGATCTTGCCGGAGTCACTCTGCAGCCCGGAGCGGAAGCAGTGGTCTCGAGAAGCAGCCGCATCGATGCCGCGCTGTCGCCTTCCGATTTCAGGTACTCCGAAGCGGTGAAAGTACTTGTAACCTATATGGGCAGACAGGTACAGGACATCGCGGTCACGGTGAGGCTTCGGGATGAGAATTTAGGATCGTACAAGATTCAGGCCACGGACCATGGCAGCGCTCTCTTCGGAGACGTTCCGGTCGATGAGAAGCTCACCGTTACCGTGAGCGACGGCGCTCAGACGGCGGAGTTTCCTCGCATCGTCGCTTCGGATGCACCGCAATCGATAGATGAGATTCAGATTCCAGAAAGCTGGACACAGATCAAGACGTCTTCCAGCGCTGCCCACGCACCGTTCCCAATCATAGGGCGTTGGCAGACACCGAAGTCAGACTCGGCCCAACAGTACGTTACAACTTTCAATGCCGACGGCACGGGCACTATCAAGCCCCTGGCCGACACGTCGTCGCCAGACGGCCCTGTTCAGGCCCCGGCGACCGGCGCCTTCTTGTGGCATGTAAAGCGCGGGAAGAACACGATCGTGATGGGAACCCGTGAATATGTTTGGTCGATCAGCGGTTCAGGCAGCAGCGAGAAACTTGTATTGAGGGACGCGAAGGGATCGGTTCATACACTCTATCGGCGCTAAAGACGCTATCGGGTACAAGGCAGGATCACCGTGGAAGAACCTGAGCCAAACGCCGGCAGCGATCCTTCAGCTCGCGATGACGCGCCCGTGACACAGCGTACTAACCGCCTGGAAAGGCCGGAAACGGTGATTGGACAAGAGACGGATGTACCGGAGCCACGGCGCAAGCCTTCGACAACAGAGGCTTCAGGACGCGTGCCGGATTGGCAGGCTGGCGATAGGACACGGTTCGATCCTGCTCCCGAGGTAGGCGCTCACTTCCGGCGCGGCTACACGTATTGCCAGCGTGGTATGCTGGACGAAGCGATCGCGGCATGGCGGCAGGTGCTGCTGCTGCAGCCGGCAAACGCATACGCACTCGCGAATATCGGTATCGCGTTCACCGAGCAGGCGAGATGGTCGGAGGCGCTTGACATATTCGCCCAGGTTCTCCAGCTGCAGCCCGATAATCTGGACGCACAGTACGGACTGGGCATTGTGCACGCGCAGGAGGGCCGCTACCAGGCCGCCGCGGCTGCCTGGGTCGCGGTCCTACGGCTCCAGCCGGACAACGAGGACGCTCGTCGAAACCTCGCGCAGGTACGCGAACGCATTGCCGCCGGCGAAGGCTGCTCGGCGCCAGCGGTTCAAACCGTCGTCGCATACAACCCGGTTTCTCAAGCCACTGCAGATCAGAGGGCGGCTGGGGCGGCGACGCGCGGACGTGAAGCCGGCAACGGCGGAACGCCGCAGCGGGAGAATTCCAACGAACCGGAGGCCGCGCCAGCTCCAGCGGAAACCTCCCAGCTTACCACGCATCCCGCCGGGACGAATGCGCTCCAGCCCGTTACGACGATGGCGGACATCCACGCAATGCGGTCGGGAGGAACTCTGGCGCCGATGCGGAACGTTCGGCTATTCCACACCGGCCTTATCGCATCGGCAGTGATCGTTCTGGTGAGCTTCATGGCAGGCTTTTGGCTGCACCCATTCAACCGACACAGCAGCCTGGATCTCCGCGGCGCCACAGGCCATGGAACGAACGAGTCCCGTGCAAACCTCCCCGCCCCGACTCTCCCCCCGATACAGAGATCCGAAGGGCCAGTAATCGATCCGGGGCACGATGCGACTTCTCCTCTTCCGCGCCCCTCCAGGCAGCCCGACGCAGATTTGTCTCGGTCTCGAGCGGCGCATGCACTGCACCGCTCATTCAGGTCCTCGGGCGAAAGACCGCACAATCGGTCCACGATCACCCGAAGCGATGGTCTGCCGAGCCGGCAGCGACGCCACGAGATCCGACGCAAGATCACTCCCGCCGTATCACCGCCAAATGCCGGCTACAATCAGGGGATCGACAAGCTGCTGGACAGGCTGCCCTGATTTTGCGATGAAGATACCCTCGGATATTTGACTCGTCAATCCAGCGTGTGTTATACTGCTGACATTGATTAAAGGTTTTATTAAAGTCCATATATTCACCATTCTGCGGGTCAGGCGCTTCTTATGGCAGTGACAATCCGTGACGTGGCGACGCTGGCCGGGACGTCCGTCGCGGCGGTTTCCGCGGCATTGAACGGAACGGTTAAACAGAATATCCGTGTCGGCGCGCAGACACGAGAGCGAATCGTCGCCGCTGCTGCACAGCTCGATTACGTTCCGAATCCGTTCGCGCAGAGCCTCGTGACGCGTAAAACCGGCGTTCTTGGACTGGTCTTCCCCTACTCGGGCGCGTTCACTGACCGGAATCCGTTCTGCGCCGAGGTCATGAACGGCGTGTTCGAAGAGGTTGTGTGCGAAAAGTACAACGTGATGCTGCATACGGCTGCTGGGAACGACTGGAATTCCGTAGACGCGAAAGCACTGCTCGACCGGCGGGTCGACGGCCTCATCCTGGTACTGCCCAATCCCGACAGCCCGGTTCTTGCGCGCTGTCTCCAGGAGTCGTTCCCGTGCGTGGCGTTGGTCTATGCGCCGACCTGCGCAGACGTGTGCGCGGTTAATGCGGACGAGTTCGCCGGTGGACGCATTGCCACCGAACACCTCATCGGCCTGGGCCACCGCAGAATCGCGCATCTGTTCGGTGATCCGCTTGTCGCAACGACGGAGCCTCGCCGGCAGGGCTACCTTGCTGCTCTCGAAATGGCGGACATCGCGCCCGATCCGCTGCTCCTTGTTCCCGCGCAATTCACGTGGCAGGGGGGTTACGAGGCCATGAGGCCACTGTTGGATCTTCCCAGCGACCTGCGGCCAACGGCCGTGTTTGCGGCGAACGATGCGTGTGCGGAGGGCGCGATGCGCCTTCTGCGTGAGCGCGGCCTCCAGGCGCCGGACGACATGGCGGTCGTCGGCTATGACGATACCTGGTTCGCCACAATGACGCAGCCGATGCTGACAACCGTGCATATGCCGATCCAGGAGATGGCGGTGCTCGCGACACAGATGCTGATCGCCCTCGTCGAGGGGCGGCCCGTGCCCTTCCGACAGCCGGTCCTGCCGGTTACACTGACGATTCGCAAGTCTTGCGGCGTTCGCCTTTCCTGACGATCCGCCGCAATAGGAGTTTAAGCCTGGACGGACGATTCCAGTGCGCTCCTCGCGTATAGGCCATGGGCGCACCGAGCGAACGGAGTGGAACACATCTGTTCGGTTGTCATCTGAATAGGATCGATGGAACATCAAACGAGTATTGTAGTAATATTCGGTATGATGAAACCTTTCATCAATTTCGGATAACTGATTTACCCTGCAATCCAGCTGAGAAAGGAGTAGAGACCAGAATCGCGGGTGTAAGACATTGTTCCTCGACTCCAATTTCGTGGAGTCCTCGCTTTTATTGGACGCTTGCTGAGAAAGGACGACAATGATGTTTCGCCTATCGACTTGCGGGCGACGGTCCGCATTCACACTCATAGAGCTGCTCGTCGTTATCGCGATAATCGCGATTCTTGCTGCAATCCTATTCCCCGTATTCGCTCAGGCGCGCGAGAAGGCGCGGCATGCCGCCTGCATTTCGAATCTCAAGCAGATCGGCATGGCGGCGCTGATGTATGGTCAGGACTACGATGAGTCTTATCCCATGCTCGAGAACGGACCGCAGCGCTATACGGTCGCCAATGCGCTGGACCCCTACATCAAAACGGGGAAACTCAACGTGAACGGTTCTGGCGGAAACCTCTGGCCGGAAGACAGCGTATGGCGCTGTCCGAGCGGGAAAACCTACAACTTCGGCGACACGAACTCCTACTTTACGGTGGCCTACAACTGGCTGTACCTGACGAACGTGGATTCCAGCATGAACTTTGTACCCGATTGGTCCAGCCCCGACAAGTATGGCATCTGGGCCTGGACGCAGCCGGGACGCACGTTCGCCGCCGTCGGAACGCCGGCCGAGACCGTTGCCTTCGCCGACTGCGGCCATTCCGACGGGCCTAACGGCTACCGAGCGACCTGGGACACACTGGAGCCGCCATCTGCGCGCTTTGCAAATGGACCGGTCGATTGGGTGTCCATCATGGAGGCACGACATACTCAGGTTGGCACGGTGACATGGTGTGATGGCCATTGCAAGTCGAACCGACTAGAATCGATCTACGGCAAGTTCCTGGCTGACGGCACATTCCAGACGACACTCGCAGTTCCAGACCAGTTCTTCGATCTGAACTGAGTCGCGCAAGGGTGCGTTGCACGGGCGCATGGGCCGTTCATCGCACCCTTGAATCAAAGGAGAGCAATCTATGTACCGTCTGTCCGCACTCAAAATCGTTCTGCCAATTGCGCTCGCCGCGATATCCGGGTGCGGACAGGCTCCTCGCGCAGAGGCTGCTAAGGACCAGAAGGTCGACGCCATCGTGCAGAAGTCGGGCGGAGACTGGTCCTATGTTTCGCAGTCCGATCGGGAGTATCTGGTCCGAGAGACGGGGCGCGGCGACGAGCAGACTGCGGCGATGGATCTCAGGGCCCGCTGGGGCAGGATGAGAGGCGCACCGCCGATTCCTGGCCCCCCCGCGCGTTAGTCTGGCGTACAGATCCCTTTCGCCTGCCTTTTATGTTCTGGTAACCGCCTCCGCGCCAATCGATGAGCGTTAAGAGGACAATTTGCTATGCGCGTAATCATGCGCCATCGACTCCAAATGTCTCTATGGACCATGATCTTCATCGGAGCCGCCAGTATGTCAACCATCGCAGCGGATGCCAGAACAACGATCCGCCTGACGAAATCTCACCAGAATTCGTCCAAGCAGATCACCTCGCCCGGGAACACGACTTTCTACGTCGATTCCGTTGCAGGGCATGACTCCAACCCCGGAACCTCTCGGAACCGCTCCTGGAAGACGATAGCGCGGGCCAATGACATGGTCTTCCGCACCGGAGATCGCCTGTTATTTGCCGGTGGACAACGGTTTCCCGGAACGATCCGGTTTACAAAGATGGATGGAGGCTCAAGCGACCGCCCCGTCGTCGTCACTTCGTTCGGATCCGGACGTGCGACGGTCGAGGCCGGCACAGAGTCCGGCTTCATGATCACCGACTGCGAGTGGATCGTCCTGCAGAATCTCGATTTCGCAGGTTGCGGACGCAAGAACGGGAGCAACGGCTCCGGTATCAGCGTGCTGCGCACGCGCAATGTGAAGATCGACGGGACCGATGTCAGCGGATTCCGTCTGGCGGGCCTCTGGATGGGAGGCGACCAGAATACGGTTGTCAGCCGTGTTCTTGCGCATGACAACGGATATGCCGGGATCGCGAGCGATAGCGGCTCCGGCGATGTTCCACGGGCCCGTAATCTAACGATCCGCGATTGCATCACTGACAACAATCCAGGCGATCCGAAGAATCTCGACAACCATAGCGGCAACGGAATCGTGGTTGGCGGTGTCGACGGCGCGCTCATCGAATACTGTGAAGCTAGCAACAACGGTTGGGACATGCCGCGCGACGGCAACGGGCCCGTCGGAATCTGGGCGTGGAACAGCGATCGTGTCGTGATTCAGCACTGCATCTCGCATCACAACAAGAGTCCCGGCGCGGACGGCGGCGGATTCGATTTCGACGGCGGAGTTACGAACTCCGTGATACAGTACAATCTCGCATATGAGAACATGGGCTGCGGCTATCTGCTGTGCCAATACGGCGGCGCTGCGCCTTGGCGGAAAAATATCGTCCGTTACAACATTAGCTTTAACGACGGATCTAAGAACTTCCAGAGCGGAATCGGCTTGTGGCTCGGCGATAAAGGAATCTCGGATGCGCAGGTCTACAATAACACGATCGTCAACGGTGAGCATGCGGTAAGCACTCTGGGCGACATCCCCGGAATGGTGTACCGAAACAATCTCTTCATCGGCGGCGGCGAGTTGCTTGTGGGTGATCTCAGTCATTCCCGTTTTGAGAACAACGCCTATTGGTCGACCGGCAGCGGCCCTTTCGCCCGCCATGGCGATAAGGTTCACCTCACGCTCGCGGATTGGGTGAAGGCGACATCGCAGGAGACAATCGAGGGCAAGCGGGTTGCTCTCGTCCAGGACCCGGAAATCGTCCTTCCTGCCGGTGGCGGCGAGCTTCCTACGGATCCGCGCGCCCTTGTCAAAATGAGATTCTTCCGACTGCGCGCCGGCTCGCCCTGTGCAGCAGCCGGGATGACTGTGCCTGGAATCGGAGAACGGGATCTGTTCGACGGCCGTGTACGCACCGACGGGCCGCCTACCGTAGGAGCATTCGAGCTGCAAACCGGGCGCTAGCGCATCGAAGGCGGTGCAGTGTTTCCCTCAAACCCGGCCCTGCTCGCAGCGAGAGAACGGAGAGAGCAGTTCCCTCTCCCAGCGAGGAACGAGCGTCCGGGAGAGGGTAGGGTGAGGGCGCCGATTGGCTAGATATGTTACCCTGGTGGAGGCATCTGCGATGGCGGACCGGCGCCCAAAAAGGCTCCCACTTGCGGCCATTGGATTTCTCCTCCCCAACCTCGCAGGCTTCCTCCTTTTCACACTCTTTCCGGTTCTCTTCTCCTTCTGGATGGCCTTCACGAACTGGACACCGAAGCCGGCGGTCCAATTCGCCTATCTCGGCCTGCGCAACTTTTCCGATCTCCTGGGCATGCGCCCGCTGGATCGGCCTCAACCCGCGCTCCTCGCAGCCTACCTTATAGTCGCGGTCATCCTTTTGGCCGGAATCGTGATGACCCTTTGGGCGAACATGGCGCAGTGGCGAGGAACTCGCATCGGCGGCGGGACGCTCATGGTGCTAGGAGCGGTGATGCTGGCGAATGCACTGGTTCACCGCTCCGGACCGGTGGCCGAGATCGCCGGTGCGCTGATTACATTGTGCGGAGGCGCCACGATTTTGAGTGGCAAGGACGCATTCAGACTTGGGCCCGGCGCCGTTCCAGCACTACTGTTGAGCGCGGGCGTGATCGGCCTGGCGTGCCTGAATCCCATTGTCTGGCGCATCTACGAGCCGAGAGACCAGCGATTCTGGCAGTACGCCTACAATACCGGCTACCTGATGCTCGGTATCCCCTTTTCGATCGCGGGTTCCCTGGTGCTGGCGCTGCTGTTAAGCGAGGATCTGCCTACCGGCACTGGAAGGACTCGAATCCTCGGCGCGCTGCTCTGCACAGGCGGCGGCGTGTTGTCCCTGATCGCGCTATGGGGAGCCGGCCGGCCCGACATGGGGCTGATCGTCGCACTCGTATGGACGATCGCCGCGCTGGGAATCGTATTCAATGTCGTCGCATTCCGTACGCTGTTCTACGTTCCGACATTTACCGCGGGCGTCGCGCTCATGATCCTGTGGAAAGCGCTCTACAATCCCAAGAGCGGGCCGCTGAGCGTCGGACTCGCGTCGCTATTCCAGCTCCTTCATTGGCATCTTGAAACACCGCAGTGGCTTGGCAGCGCCGACTGGGCGAAGCCCTCGCTCATCGTCATGGGGATCTGGACCAGCATCGGCGGCACCAACATGCTGCTCTACCTTGCCGGCCTATCGAACGTGCCGCGTGAGCTGCTGGACGCCGCCCGCGTCGACGGCGCTGGAGGCTGGAATCGGTTCCGGCATGTGATCTGGCCCCAGCTCGCGCCGACTACCTTCTTCATCACCATCATGGCGATCATCGGCGGCCTGCAGGGCGGATTCGAGCAGGCGAGAGTTATGACGGCGGGCGGGCCGGCAGGCTCCACGACGACCCTCAGCTACTACATCTACAACAAGGCGTTCCAGGAGCTGGATCTCGGCTACGCCGCGGCGATCTCCTGGGTGCTATTCGCCATTGTCTTCATCGCTACCGCCCTCAACTGGAAGTTCGGTCGCGGCCTGGAGGTCGACTGATGGAGCGATCTCCTGCCCGCGCCACGGCGAGATTCGTTACGCTGTGTATTCTCGGCCTCCTAATCTCTCTGCCGTTCGTCTGGATGGTCAGCGCCTCGTTCAAGCCGCGGCGCGAGGTCGAGGAGGCGCGAATCGTGCCTCGCGAGCCCACGACTCGCAACTATCCGATCGTGCTCAACCAGATTCCGGATCCCGTGACGCATAAGAGACTGGATATGGCTTTCGGCCGCTGGTATTTTAACAGCCTGTTCGTTGCGGTCGCGGTTACCTTTCTTCAGGTTCTGACCAGCGCAATGGCAGCCTACGCGTTCGCGCGAATGATCTGGAATGGCCGCGACACGGTCTTCCTCCTGTACATTGCAACGATGATGGTGCCTGGAGCGGTCTTGATGATACCGAACTTCCAGATGATGGTCTGGCTGCGCTTTCTCAACACCTATCACGGCCTTCTACTTCCGGCGGCATTCAGCGCCTTCGGGACGTTCCTGCTGCGCCAGTTCATGCTTTCGATCTCTCCCGCTCTCGACGAAGCCGCCACGCTCGACGGAGCGAGCCATTGGCAGATCTTCTGGGAGATCGTGCTGCCGCTAGCCCGCCCCGGGCTGATCGCACTGACCATCATCACGTTTCTCGGCAGCTATCAGTCCTTCTTCTGGCCGCTGGTCATGCTGAATGACACGCAGCTCTATCCGATGTCCGTCGGGATGCTTGCTCTCGACAGCAGCTATGGCCGGCAGACCGAGCTGATCATGGCCGCGACCGTCATGAACATCGTCCCTCTGATCGCCATCTTCATCGTCTTTCAGAAGTTCCTAGTCAAGGGATTGCAGGTGGGAGGCGTGAAGGGATGAGCTCGATGAAGCGCGGTCTCATGCTCTGCTTCGTGGTGGTTGCGGCGCTCTACGCGATCGCGGAAGGGACGCTGCAGCGCCGTCGCGCCGACGGCATCACTCGCCTGCGCTGGGCGACGGACGACAATCCCGCTCGGAAGGTGCAGACGTCGCTCTTCGCCACAATGACCTCAGGCGTACAGGCCACGGTCGATCCCGGCCTGGGCGGCGACCAGACCAAGCTCATCGTCCAGTGCGCGACCGGAACCGGGCCAGATGTCATCGATATGGACCAGCAGACGATGGTGTCGTTGGTACAGACCGGCGTCCTGCTCGACCTTACGCCCTACGCCAGGAGCATGGGTTTCGACGCCAACCGCACCTATCCCGCGCTCGGGCCTGCACTCGGTATGAGCGGCAAGCAGTACCGGTTTCCATGCAACGTCTGGGCAAACTGCGTGATCTACAATAAGAGGATATTCGATGACCACGGCGTCCCCTACCCCAAGCCAGGTTGGACGTACGATGACTTCATCGCGATCAGCAAGCGGCTCCGTGACACGCCCTCGAAGAGCGGCGACAAGCAGATGCCCGTCGCCAACTGGCTGAACTTATGGTTCTACGAGGACATGCTGATTGGCCACGGCGGGCGGCTCTTCTCACCTGACGGGCTTGTATCGCGGCTCGACTCGCCGGAAGCAACCGCGGCAATGCAGCTCTATTACGACATGATGTACGTTCACAAGATCATACCGACGGCCGCGGAATCCGCGGCGCTGTCGTCGCAAGGAGGCTGGGGCAGCGCCGGCCTCAACTGGTTCTCGACCGGGAAAGCCGCGATGATCCTGATCGGACGGTGGTACATCGTGCAAGTGCCGAACTACCCTAACTTGCAGGGGAGTCTTGGCGCGGAGCTGCTGCCGCGCGTGGGTGACAGGGCGTCGTGCGGCGTCATCGACAGTCGCGCGTCCGGAGTCAATGTCAAGAGCACTCACAGGCGCGAGGCGCTCGAGTTCCTGCGTTACCTCGCCAGCCCGGAGTACAGCAGGGTAATCGTCGCGGACGGTGACTCACTGCCGCCGAATCCCGGGCTGGCGAGAACCGGTGCCGACCTTGTGAACGAGAGCGTTCCGGATCCGGCGTTCCACCAGCCGTTCGTGGACGCGGTGAAGAACGCGCGCCCGCTCGACATCAGCCCGTTCATCGACCCGGCGGTCGTCACGAGATGGCTTACGGAGCAGATCGAAAAGGTCGAGAACCGGATTCAGACTCCGCGGGAATCGACGCGCTACCTCGCCTCCGAGATCAACCAGACGATCCGGTTGAATCTGGAGCGTCGGCCGGACCTCCAACAGAGATTTGAGGCCGTGACAGGGCAGCGGTACTCTCCCGACTGGTGGCGGAATCGGTAGCCGGTGCGAATTGCTTAGCGATCGTGGCTCGTGCAACAACCTCCGTTCCCCCGGTTTCTCTGGTACATATGTGTGCTATAATGTCTACACGCTGGGCTATAGATTCTCCTGATCTCCGATCGACGTGACCGCAGCGAAATCCCGCCGAGAACGACAATGTACACCGGTCACTGCCGACTCTCTGAACTCAACCAGGCCATAAAGGGGATATTGGAGCTAAGCTTCTCGGAGCCGGTGTGGCTGGTCGCGGAGATCGCCAAAGTGAGCGCGCACGGCTCCGGACACACCTATCTCGACCTTGTTGAACGTCGTGGATCGGATACGCTTGCACAGGCGAGGGCGACGATCTGGAAGTACAGCGGCGGTATTCTTAAGGAGTACATCCGGGTTACCGGCCAATCGCTCAAATCGGGCATGCAGGTACTGATGCTGGTCTGCGTGCAGTTCAGCCCGGTGTACGGCCTTTCCCTTAACGTGCAACAGATCGATGCCGGCTACACGCTCGGCGAAATGTCGCGGAGGCGGCAGGAGACCATCGAGAGGCTCGAGGAGGAGGGTCTCCTGCACAAGAACAGGCAACTGCTGCTATGTCTTGTACCTCAGCGGATCGCGGTAATTACTTCTCCGTCGGCGGCCGGCTGGGAAGACTTGCGGAGTCGCCTCGATAACAATCCTTTCGGTTACAAGTTCCACATCACTCTCTTCCCCTCTCTTGTGCAGGGTGACGGTGCCGAACACTCACTACTCGCCGCTCTCCGCGAGGCACGCGGACGATCCGACCAGTTCGACGCTATCCTCATCATTCGCGGCGGCGGAAGCGTCGTCGATCTCTCCTGCTTCGATTCGTATCCGATCGCAAGCGCGGTAGCGGGTTTCCCACTACCCGTGCTCACCGGCATCGGCCACGAGCGTGATACATCCGTCACAGACATCGTGGCTTTTCACCGAGCCGACACCCCCACTGCTGCCGCGGAATTCCTGATCGACAAACTGGTCCAATTCGATGCCGCGCTTGAGGAGCAAGCGATGGAGCTGTCCCGACTCGCATCGCGGCTGCTGGTAGATCGGAAGCTGGAGTTGATGGAGGTTACGGCCAGGTTTCGAGACGCGGGGCAGCGCCAGATCGCGAGGGCCGCCGAGGTGTTCGATCGGTCGGCGCGACGGGTATCGACTGCGGTCCGGACTCACGTCAATTCTCAGCTGCAGGTTGTGACGGAGCTCGCAACTCGAATGGAGCTGCGCGCGCATGACCAGGTACGCCGTGAGAAGGCACGGATCGAGGAGAGTCGCGGCCGGATCGGCAAGGCGGCGTTACTTCGAGTGGAGTGCGGTAACGCGGAGGTCGCCACGATCGCGCGGACGGTGACGGCGCACAGCCCGAATGCGGTCCTGCGGCGCGGATTTTCAATTACGAGGTCGGAGGGCATGGCGATCACATCAGCCCGCGGACTGCCGGCCGGCGCCGTGCTCGAGACGACGCTGAATGACGGCACGGTTACGAGTCGCGTGGAGGAGCATTCATGAGCAGCTACGAGACGACGATCCCGACGTTGAGCTACGGCGCGGCTATGGAGCGCCTGAGCGAGATCGTCGAGCAGATCGAATCGACCGCGATCGGAGTCGACGAACTCGAAAGCGCGGTCAAGGAGGCGGTCTGCCTGATCAACCACTGCCGATCAAGGCTGACCGGCGCCCAGAACGCGGTAGAGCAGGCGCTGGGAGGCCTCCGGCCAGAAGCGGCGGACGGGCCGTAGGGGATGTGCCGTATGCTGTGTGCGGACCCGTACGCGAGTAGTGAAAGACGCTGATATTGATCTGAACTACCGGCGCGGATAGATCATCGTCTGCCCGGCGAAGGCGCTGTGCGCCAGAGTCGGGCGACGCCATCGCCTCCTGATGTGGCAAAGACGTTACCATCCGGGGAGAACGCAACACCCGTAACGGGACCGTGGTGTGCCCGGATCGTGCCGAGTTCGCGCCCAATCACAGGGTTCCAGAAGACGATCGTACCGTTGCTTGTCCCTATCGCAAGTGTCTTCCCGTCCGGGGAAAACACGGCGTGCTTGTAGTCTATGTTATCCTGCTCTTGGAACGTGGCGGTAGGCTTCATGGACCGCAGATCCCATAGGTGAATGGATGAGGCCGATGGGGCAAGACCGGGCGCCGCGAAGGTGGCCAGCGTCACTCCGTCGTCACTGAGGGCAAAGGCCCAGCCTGCCTCCTTTAAGACCCCAACCTCGCGATGGCTTGTACTGTCCCAGATATGGCAGTTACCATGATCGTCGTTCAAGACGAACGTGCCGGACCGCCTGGCAAACACCGGCCATTTTCCAGGCGCATCGGCGAGCTTACGCCGGGTTTGCCAGTCCCAGATTCTGATCCGGTCCTCACGCATTGCGCTTCCCATCCCATAAGTGACCACCTCACGCATTCCGGGAGAGAAAAACGCTCTTTCGGCACGTGCCTCGTGTGCGCGCCAAACGTGCGTGAGTTTGCGCGACTTCACGTTCCAGACCCTTGCTTCGCCGGGGTTGCAGGCCGATACCAGACGCGTCCCGTCGACGGAGAAGTTGGCATCCCACAGCAATCCACCATGACCGCCTAACACTGGACCGACTAGCCGTCCCGTTGCGACGGCCCACAACTTGACCGAGCGGGCGTGACAATCCGTTGTGGCCACAACGTCGCCTTGTGGCGAAAATACGACGCTGCTCACCCAATGTGTATGGGCTAGCACCGATCCGGATTCGCGGGTGGGCGACGTGTCCCAGACCAAAATAGATCGGTCGCCAGAGCTTGCCGTCGCCAGCGTCTTGCTATTCGGCGAAAATGCAAGAGTGTCCGCGGCTGCCGTGTGGCCGCTCAGATTGACGTATCTCCCCCATTCGCGAGTGTCCCACAACTTGACGCTGCCATCGCTTCCGCATGAAGCCAGAAGACGGCCGTCCGCGGAGAAAATCGCGCGTGACACGGGAGATTTATGCGCCAGGAGCGTCGTGACCAGTGTGTGGGCACGGGTATCCCAGATGCGTATGGAGTTATCATTTCCGCTGGACGCAAGTGTATGCCCATCCGGTGAAAAGTCGAGCGATAACGGCCAGGCTGTATGTCCAGGGCGCAGAAACACAGGACCGTTCGGTCGGAGGAGATTCCGAACTTCCCAGAGCGAAACATTGGTGTCTGCGTCGCCGACGGCAATAGACTTCGCGTCCCGCGAGATGGCAAGGCTGACGATGTGTTCCGAGAAACCGGTAAGAGCGCCGACAAGCTTTCCTGAAAACACGTCAAACAGGCGGACAATCGGTTTCGGCCCGTCCCAGGCACCGGTCGCCAGGAGCTTACAGTCGCGCGAAAAAGCGAAGACAGTTGGAACGCCAATCAGACCTGGGATCGCGGCGATCTGTTTGCGGGCAGAAACATTCCAAATTTTAGCGCCCGCGCGAGAATCCCAGGTCGCACAGATGCGACCATCCGGCAACAGCACGCCGGCATCAATATGCCCGCAGGGAATGCTAAAGGTACGACGCAGACGCCCTGATCCTGTCTCTGATTCTATAAAACCCTTCTCATCACTATACAACAGACCGCGCCCATCTCTTGTAAACTCTACGCCTTGTTGTGGGCTGATCTGTCGGACGTTCAGTTTCGTAAGATAGTTTGCTCGACAGAGGGACTGCAGGAGCCGCCACTCGAACGCCTGGAGATCTTCATCCTTCTCATGGGCTGCGAGCATGTTTTGCGCGCGACGAGTGTCACCGTCCTCCCAGGCCCGGAATGCTCCGTTCATGTCCGATGCATAGAGCATCTGGCGCGTTGTCTGTGCGCGATCTTGCGCGAGGCCGCGCTGTCTCCTCTCCTCCCTCGCGACGCGATCGGCGCGCCTCGACTGGTCCAGCGCAACAACGGCCAGAGCGACGACGACGGTGAGCACCAGAGACGATATGGATGCCGCCCGAATCAGCCCCAGATGATACGCGCGCTTCAGTCTTCTCAGCTCGGCGTCGGGCATGTGGGCGATGACCCACGCTCGATCAAAGACGTGGTCGTAGATGCGGTTGCGGACTTTGAGGAGTCCCCTCTCAACCTGCGCTACGCCGGAGAGCTTCAGAACACTGGTCAACGGATTTGTTTCGTCATCAGGCACACGTTTCCCGGTCCGCACCTGGCGGTATTGGTCGAGGAGCGAGGCCAGGTCCACCTCACTCCGCAATAGCCGGTTTCGCACGAACATCAGATTGTCATCGGTCTCCCTGGCGCGCTGGGTCAGGAATAGCTCGTTGCAGAGCCTGTCTACGCCCGTGTGATCGGCCTCCGCGACGGCCCGACAGAGTCGCTGGGTGAGATAAGGATGTCCGCCTGTCCAGTAGAGGATGCGGTCGAGGAGATTGTCGGCGCCCTCGCCCAGTCCCTGAGCCAGCGGAGCGGCTTCCGACGTGGAGAAGTCCCGTAGGTCTATCCGCGTGCCGATGTTAAAGGGACTCGTCCTGGTGTCCTGGATCAAGTCGGCGGGAGTCGCCGCCCCCAGCAGGCAGATGGAGAGTCGCTCCAAGTTAGGGTCTGTGGCTCGACCCACATAGCATTGGCGGATGCCGGCGAAGAACTCATCGGCGGAGAAAGGCAGGGATCGGACGACGTCGATCTCATCGACGAAGATGACTAGTAGAGCATTCATTCGTGGCAGCACCACCGACGTGAGGGCCTGCTGCCAGCGCTGAAGCGGACTCAGGTGTGAACAGCCCAGATAGAACGCTTCGAGTTGGTCTTCCAGTTCCAATTGAAGTCCCAGGCGAGACAACAGTCCGTTATACCACTGTTCTGGTGTGACGTTCTGTCCGACCGCGGTGAGGTCGAGAATTGCGGTTCGCACCCCGGCGGCCTTCAGTCGCTCGGCCGCGCGCACCATGAGCGAGGACTTGCCCATCTGACGGGAGTTGAGTACATAGCAGAACTCCCCGGCAAGCAAGTTTTCAAAGAGCTCCCTATCGGCCTGGCGAACAACATACGAGGTGGCAGAAGTCGACAGGGTGCCCCCGGTAACATAGAAAGACGGGGGAGTCGAAGATGGGGTCATGGGCCAGTTTCTTTGCTCGCAGGATCACGCCTTGGTAGGGCCCGTGCTTCAGGTTCTGCCGACGGCCATCGATTTCGGTCTTCTTCGTGTTCGTTGCGGGTGTTTCCTTTGAGGCGGGCCGTAACGCGTGAACTATTTGTGCCGGGGATATGGGAGCGGCCGAGTAAGCTCTCCGCCTCATATGCGCGGTGAGATGAACGCTCGATCGCGCCGGGATGTCATAGTAGCGTTATTCGCGAGTGTCGTGGCCACGGCGGAAGCCAAGATTACACATGAAGGATTTCCGATTTTGGAGACGAACGAGGAAATTGCAAAAGTCTGGAGGTAGGGGATTTCGGCTCCTTGTTGAATCTTTAAGTGACGAAACCAAAAGATACAAGGAGCCTACATGTCCATTCTATCAGAATACTGGCACAGATTTCAAGTCTCGCTTTTCCCTC
>JBBQVV010000118.1:0-17047 GCA_038211235.1 Chthonomonadales bacterium
CGCCTGGAGCCGCAATGCTATGCGGACGGTCAGCGAGGACTTGCCCATCTGGCGCGATGTCAGAATGTAGCAGAACTCGCCCTGTGTGATTGCCTCATACAGCTCGGTGTCCGCCCGACGGACAACGTATGAGGGCGTATCGGCGTGCAGGCTTCCGCCCGTCACGTAAAAGCGGTTCATCTCCGTCAATTCGGCTTTCCTCACGAATACCTTGCTCGGTAACCATCGCCGACTATCAGCGTCGATTGCGGCACGCACGCGAGCGATTGGTATCGATCCCATTACAAACAGTATGTCACGTGCTCGTCACGAACCACTCCATGCGATTCGCCGTTGTCTATACCTTTAGGACTCGGCTTACGAAAGAGGATTCCGTGCATGCGCGCCGAACGCAGTTGACAGGAGACATAGATGCCGCGCCCTGCTCGTGTCGCGTTTACCCTGATCGAGCTGCTTGTAGTGATCGCCGTAATTGCGGTTGTGGCTGCGCTGCTGCTGCCGGCGCTACTTCACGCTCGCGAACAGGCCCGCCGGACGACTTGCCTAAGTGCCGTCAGGCAGACCGGCATGGCCTTCGAAATGTATGTTCAGGACAGTGACGAAACCACACCGTCCGTGTGGGGAACCTCCATCTCTACGGTGGATTTCTGGAACCAGCTTTCTCCGTATACAAAGAGCGTCGATATCTTCTTTTGCCCCGATTACTCCACTGTCGGCTGCGCCGCCGCGGAAACCTCGATCATCAATACTCCAGGAGACCGGTGTGTCGGGTACGGTTCCAACTGGGGACCTGTCGCATCTTTCAACGGCGTTACAACGGACGGCGGACTTTACGGTCCCTTTGCCGGAATCGATGGCACGGACATCATGTACGCGCCGGGTGTCCCGCTGGCTTCGATCGTTGCCCCTGCGGAGACCTATGCCTTCGGCGATTCCTCCGACGAGCCGTGGTACACGATCTCAATCAACTTCATTCTGACAACGAACGCCAACATCGGGCCGTCGATTGGCGCTAACAGCGCGCTGCGGCACGGCGGCTGGTTCAACTTCGTATTCTGCGATGGTCATGCCAGGGCGATGCGCTGGCGTGGAGGGATGTCGGACGGCGCAGGCTTCCTGATTACCACTCTGCCCGGGCAGAACGTCGGGCCAGTCGCAATTCCGTGGAGCAAGGAAGACTATGGAAAGTGGTGCAGGGATCCAAAGGCGCCGATCGCTACTGTAACCGGAGTCTTGCCTTGCGATCAGATCGCCCAGTATATGCACGATCATATGATCACGTGGTTTCCAGATTAGTGCCCTGGGCGGGTCATTAGCTAACAGAAATATGTGGGAAGCGGGTCACCGGTTCATCACAGCCGCTGTCGTGAAGAATATCACAGATCGGTCACGGATCGGAGCTAGGCAAGTGGTTCTGGAGGTAGCCCGCATACAGGGGGCAGCGCAGGTGCGCAGCGTCCAGTGACTCTCCGGCTACGATGCCCGCGCTGCGGAGACGGTAGAACGATTCTCTTGAGGCGCAGGGCCGGCCCGCGATCAAGCCACGCACAATCGCCATATGATCGGGTTGTCGAATGAGAAGCGTGGCAACGCGGCGGAGATGCTCACCGAAGATACAGTCGTCTTCGCAGGCTCGCGCCTCGAAATCAGCAAGCTCCACGCTTTGCACTGCCATCTCGTGGAGGCCTGCTGAGACGAGATAGGGATGTCCACCGACAAGTGCGACGTATCGCGCTATTTCCGTCGCGACGCGCAGAGGGGATCCGTAACGGCCGTTTAGCTCGGACACCTGCTGCATTGTGAAGTCTTGAAGTGTGACGCGGGTTCCAACGTTGAACGGTGACTGGTTTATGTCCGTGATGAACAGGTGCGCCTCGGTCGAATAGGCGATCGCCAGAGTCAGCCCGGCCCATGCCCCCCCGGGCTCGAGGGCGCGCTCGTCGTGCCACGAGCGGAAGAGCGCGAATATCTCGCCGCTGAACGAGCAGGAGAAGATCCTGTCCACTTCGTCTAACCCCCATACGAGGTGGGCAGCCGAAGCCTTGAGTACGTGTCGACGGAGATAGCGGCGAAAGTTCAGGTTCGGTCCCGACCGTGAGTCCCACACGTCGGCGGGCAGAACGTCAAGGTCCAGCTGATCCGCAATCAGCGCGGCCAGACCGCGCAGAAACGTATCCGGCGATTCCATGTGCCTTACATTGAGGGTCTGTAACTGTGTCATCACGACGCGGCTGCCGGCATCTCTCGCCTCTTGTAGTCCGCGGGCCAATAGTGAAGTCTTGCCGACCTGCCGTGGACCTTTGACGAGAACGATGCTGTCTCCGCGCGTTATTGCCGACCGAAACTCCAGGTCCGTAGGGCGCTCAACGTAGTACCTGGATCCGATGGGTACGGCGCCGCCAACCGGGAATAGATCCGGCATCGCATCGGCTCGCCGAGGCTCGCGCGCTGAAGCTCCCTCGGCCGGAGTGGCTATCTTCCCGCTGTTTGCGGCCTCCGCGAGCGCCAGCAGCTGCTCTCGACGTCGGGAGGAGCTAGCCGCACGTTGGTTTGGCGCCTTGGAGCTTGGCTCGGTGTCAAGTTCCAGGCGCAGTGTGCGCTCCAGCTCACGATAGTGGCGCATCGCGGCATCCTGCCGTCCACTTGTCACATACAGGCGAATAACAGCTTCATGTGCCTCTTCGCGGAATCGGTCCACTGCTGCCCAGCGTAGCGCGTACTGGAGCGCGGCGCCGATCTCCTGGTTTCGCTCCAACTGGACGATGAGCTGCTGCAGAGCGTAGAAGAACAAGGACTCGAGCCGCTGCCGTTCCGGCAGGATCCACTCATCATAGTAACCTGGCAGAAGCTCTCCGCCGAACAGGTCGATCGCGGAGCGTCTCGCGGATGCCTGCTCTGACTCGTTCTCGGATCTTTCCGCGGTCTTGATTGCTGCCTCAAACTCCGCGACGTCCGTCGTCACCAGGCCGCCGTCAAGTTGGACTGCGTGGCGATCCGTGATTAGGACCGACCCGGGAGGGAAAACGCCGGCAGGCTCGAGTTGAGAGCGAAGAGCAGAGAGGGCGACGCTCAGGCTGTGGCGGGCCGCCTCGGGTTCGCACTCCGGCCAAAGCAGGTCCATCAAGAGCTCGCGCGGATGAGGGCGTCGTCGAAAGCATGCGAGGAATGCAAGCAGCTGGGCGGTCTTCTGCGTCCGGAAGCGCGTCTCTACCCGCTCTCCGTGAAGCAGCCGGAGCCCTCCAAACAGTTCGATTCTCCAAGGGGTTTTCAATAGCCGTTCCCATAGCAACAGACATTGGCCCTGATTGTCGGCGGATTTCTAGTTGACCGGACAGCTTGCGAACAGTTAACATGTTCATTCCATCGGGGGACATATCCTTGTCGGCGATCGTGGTCTGGCTCCATAAAGTCGTCATAAATATTTCAGTCGACATCTTGCTGTAATAGATTCATAAATGTTGCACGACTCTTGTGAACTACTCGTGAGGTTTCCGTTGTAGATTGTCCTTGTCCGGTCGTGACGTGGAGGGGGAAGTGCTTTGGCAGAATTCAGTGATCCCTTCTTTGTCATCGGAGGGAGCCTTCGTACGGATACCCCTTCTTACGTGGATCGCCTGGCCGATACGGAGCTCTACGATGCTCTGCAGTTGGGTCAGTTCTGCTATGTACTCACAGCACGTCAGATGGGTAAGTCCTCTCTCATGGCCCGTACCGCGGTGCGCTTGCGAGCAAGAGGCGTTCGTGTTACAACTCTCGACCTAACAGCGAACGGACAGAATCTATCTGTCGAACAGTGGTACTATGGCCTGTTGTGCCGAATTGGAGAGCAGTTCGACCTGGAGGACAAGCTCGACGCATATTGGCGGAGCCATGAAAAACAAGGACCATTGCACCGATTTATGGAAGCGCTCCGGCAGGAGGTCCTAGGTCAATTTGCGGAGCGCGTGGTGATATTCATCGATGAGAGCTATCTTGTCCGGAGCCTTGCGTCTCGGACGTCGGCAGCGCATTTAGCGCCTGGTTGGATGGCAAGGTTGGCCGGGCAAGAGATCTACTTGAGCCGCATATGCGAAATCTGGATGAAGCGACGATGCATGGTTTTGAATGGCGCTACCTCCGCGGCCTCTGTCGCGAGTCGTCGTTGGACTCCATTCCGCTCTCGTGTGGTCCAATCGAAAGGCTTTCGTTTTCGCGCGACGGGCGAATGATGGCCGTAACGTCAAGTACAGGAACGTTGATCGTGTGGGACCTGAATCTTCACAGAGAGATTGCCCGCGTCGCACCGTCGATTGATGGAAGTTTTCCTGGCAAGTTGCCGTTCACGTAGGGTGGCCGATCGGTGATTCTGATGAGTAGCGATCATAAATCGTTGCTGAACTGGAGCGTTGCCGGCCAAAGGACGACTGCGTGCGTCCGGGAGCCGAACGGCGAACAGATTCAGACGTTTGACGTCTCGCCTGACGGCAGGTCCGTGGCAGCCCTCTCGACTAACAGAGTGAGTCTGTATTCGCTTCCGAATATGGTACTTGTTCGTGAGCTGCCGGATCCGGCAGTTACCGGTGTCGAGTTCACGCAAGACAGCCGGAAGCTTTGGACACACGGCGCGCGCAACATCGAGTGGAATAGGGATAGCGGTACAGCGACCGCATCATATCCACGCATGCCGGGCGCCGACATACCGGAACCAATATGGTATCCGTGGCCGGCCTCGCCGGTCTGCTTTCGAGGAGACCACAATAATGTAATCGAGTTCGATCACCGGTTGGGCCGCGAGGTTGCAGTTGGCGTAGCACATCAGGCCCTTGTCACCGAAATTCAAGGTTCGCGGCATGGCGACCTTCTGGCCACCGCCAGCTCAGACAACTCGGTCCGTTTATGGAAGGTCTCAATTAACCCTCGGCAGGCGGCCATGGAACAGATCGCCGTGTTACGGCGGGAGATATATGCGATTCCCGCAAGGGCCCTCGCAGATAGAATTGTCTTTTCGCGAGACGGCTCGACACTCATGGCGCAGTACTCCACGAACCGGGATCTTGGACTCAAATCTGCGGTCTACTCCTTCACCGCCCCAAATCCGTCTAGACTTGATGACCATTCGCAAGCACGATGATCCGCTCTCCACGTGGCCGAACTCCACGAGTACGGCGCAACGTGCCAAGCAGCTGCCACGGAACTATCGAGTGGCGCCGGCAGCGGGTTCGACCTTGGATCGAATGAAACGACGGTACATTATCCCTTCACGATCGATCATTTGTTTGGTGGTCTACCGCCACGTGGGTTGAGGCGGTTGTTCGCGCCGCACAGTAACGCCTGCAAGTAGTCGGGGCCGCCACTCAGCGCGCCGCAAAGGGAGCGATGACGCGTGGAACACCGGCACTGGCTCCTCTCGGCGGTAATCCGATTCCAACTTTCGAACTCCCACGGGGCGAACGGTAAGGGCATCCGCCGCGACCTCGATCCGTAGGTAGTGATACAGCCGGCCATCCTCACCGTCCACGGCAGCCGGCCCCGCGCCTGCCATTGCGCACTCCTGTACTCCATTCGCGCGAAGAGATAGATAGCGCGGCCGCTTGTTCCGGAACCTGCGCTCGGCCAGAAGGGATGGGCGCAGCGATATCTGGCCGCCGCCTCCGGTAACGAAGATACCGGCGCTCGGAAGTCGTGCGGAACGGAGCCATTCGAACGCATGCGCGTGGCCGGAGATGATTAGATGGACCCGCTCCTGCAGCATGCCGAGCAGGTTGTCTCGCAGACCGACAACGTCGGGGGCCTCACAATGATTGCTGGTTGTTGTATAGAGCGGATGGTGGAGAAAGACGACGCGCCAGTTGTCGGGACGGTTACGCACGGACTCCGCCAGGCTGCGTTCCAGCCAGGCAAGTTGGCCGCGATCGTAGTCCTCGGGCTGGTAACGAACGCGTCTCCGCTCCAGGGCCAGCTCGCGCTGCACGTCGAGGATCTCCTCCGACAGGGTGGCGATGGTCTGCTCCAGCTCGGGAGGCGTCTGAGTCGTGCGGCGGTCCCACTGCTTGAGAAGCTGCTCGAGCTCATCTCGTCGCACCTCAATCGTCCTCTTATTCGGAGACTCCGGCAGCGTCCCGAGACACTGTTCCACCGCATCGATCGCACTGCAAACGTCATCTCCGGCAGTCTCAAGCTCCGCCAGCGCGGCACGATGCGAATGTGCATCGACGGCTCTCTCCCAGTTCGCGCCTGCCGCGGTCCAGCGACGCTCCGCGGACTCGACGGACTGCCTTGCCGCCAGGCATACTCCTGTCGCATCGCCTAAGCTCTCCAGTCCGTGTCCCAGGTCGGCAAGGGCTCTCGCGATCTGATTGTCCGCTCTTGTGATCTGACGCTGCTGGCTCGTGTCTTCGGTCGTAATATCCCGAGCCGTATCTGCCCATCGCTGCATCGCCTTCTGGGAGCGGCGAATCAGCTTTCCCAGAGTCTCCTCGCGCGCCTCCAAGGTCTCGATGTGAGATGCTGCGTCCGCTCGGACCTTCTCCGCGTTGATCCAGGGCGGCGGGGCTTCCAGTGTATTCGAATCCAGAGCGAAGAAATCCACCGAACCATACGTGAAGCGATAGTATCGATTCGGAAGTCGCGTGTGCGAGCCTGGCGTATATGCGTACGCCGCGGTGGCAGTGTCCGCGCGAGGATCGATAAACGCGTTCATAAATGCCGCGCCCATTCCGGAACCGCCCTCCGGCAGCTTCAGAGCGAACAGACGATCGACGGCGGCTCTGACTCCAAACCGCAAGAGTGGAACTCGCGCAAGCCACTTCGCCCAGCCCCCGACATCGTAGTAGTCATGATTTCCCGGCACCGTAAGGAACGGGAGTCGAAATGTAAGGTTGTCTACGGTGCTCTCTGGAGTGAGGAATGGAGCATAGGGCCGCCGGAAGTTCCGCTCGTACAGCCGGTGCTCGCCGGTCATGTAGACGACATCGCCCGTATGCAGAACAAGTTGTCCGGCGCCGGAGCTGTTTGGGACAGCCGCGTCGCGCGCAAGCTCACGAGCGACTGCATCTTGCGGCGAGAGCCGCGTGCCGGCCGACTCCGAATCACCGCTGTCGCCGAGAGCAAGAACAACGAAGTTCATCGGGTCGGGCGGCTGGGGCAGCGAAATCTCATGGGTGGATCTGGCGGTCCCGACCGTCCATCGCGCAATAACGTCGCGGTCGAGCGGCGCCTTGAGCCAGGCGTCCGCGCTAAATAGCTTCATCATCGCTCCGTCATGGGATGGTGACTGCGCGCGTCCGAGATCAGCGAAGCGCCTCGGTCAGTTTCATCCGCAGACCTTCATATTCGTCGGCCGGCAGCTGTCTGCGGTCGTCCGGCCTCTTATAGGCGGGCGGATGGCCCCAGTCCGGATCACCAGAATACCGCGGCATGATATGGCAGTGGAGATGCGGGACCATGTTTCCAAGCATCGTCACGTTCAGCTTATCCGGAAGGCACTCCTCCGACACAGCGCGGCCGATCCTGCTGATGTCATCGATCCACATTCGCCGCTCGGTCTCGGTAAGATCGTGAAGCTCGACGGCATGACGCCGGAACACCAGAATGCAGTATCCACGATAGTCCGCGTCATTCTGCAGATGCGCGCGCCCTGACGGGAGGTCCGCAACGACGTCAGCCTCGCTGCTGTCCGGGCACATCGGGCAGCCGACCCCGGCTTTCCGCTGGACAAACTTCTCGTTCACAGTGATACTCTTATTTGCGGCCATCTGAGACGGTGTCCTTCCTGGGATTGTACATAATACTCTCCAAACCGGGGTTTTGTCAGGCACTGCGCCTGCCTGGTTCGTCCGGGCAGTTCCGAATAAGCCGGCACGGATCGTCGTGCGGCAGGAAAGCACGGGACGCGGATGGAACTACGCGACATGGATAGCCCAACGAATTTCAAAGTGCTTATCGTCGCGACCAGAGCGAAGGACCACCTTGCGATGGCCGCCGCCGCAAGACCGTTTTTCGACGATCTAGCGACGGATGGTCACTACTCGGTTGACTTCACTGACGATGCGGAGAAGATCAGTGACGAGAACCTGGCGCAATACCAGGTCTTCGTCATGCTTCACCTTGCGCCGTTCGACATGACCGCAGATCAGCAGAGAGCTTTGCAAACCTTCATCGAGGGCGGCGGCGGCTGGGTAGGAATTCACGCCGCCGGTCTCACGGGCAGGCAGTTCGTGGGTTCGGGCGCCGGCTACTGGGACTGGTTCGAGACCTTCATGGGAGGCGTTACCTATTCGCCACACCCTGCTTACCAGAAGGGCGAAGTTGTCGTCGAAGACCGCCGGCATCCCTCTACAAGGAACTTGCCAGCCAGATTTGAGTTCTCAGACGAATGGTACGAGTTCGACCGCAGCCCGCGCGACCGGGTGCGGGTCCTTGCTACGGCGGACGAGTCGACCTACACGCAGCGCAAGCCGATGGGCGACCATCCGATCGTCTGGGTGAACGAGCGATACCGCCGCGCGATCTACATCGCCATCGGCCACGATCCGACGGCACTCGAGAATAAAGACTACGTCGTCCTGTTGCGAGATTCTATCCTCTGGGCCTCCTCGCAACAATAGTCCGGAGCCTTAGCTCCCTCTCTCACTGTACATTCGGACGAACGAGGGAAAGCGTAGGGTGAGGGTGGATAGGTACAAGCGTTTGCTTTGGGAACGCGATAATGAGTCCGCTTAGGTATCCGAAATTCCGTGCGCTTGTACTCGCTGAGAGCGGCGGGCATCATGTCGAGTACTCAAAACGCGCTCGCGCCTGGCTGACGAAGCTCGCGAAGAGTCACGATTTCACGGTCGACTATATTCACGATACGGATTCCATCGACGACGATCTGCTGCGGCAATATCAGCTCTTCATCCAGCTCGACTACCCGCCGTACGGATGGACGGAGGCCGCGACCGGCGCATTTGAGCGATATATCACGGACGGCGTGGGGGGCTGGATCGGTTTTCATCACGCGACGCTGCTCGGCGAATTCGACGGGTATTCGATGTGGAGCTGGTACTCCTGGTTCATGGGGGACATAAGGTATTCGAACTACATCCCAACGTTCACGCGGGCGACGGTGAACGTCGAGGATTCCAAGCATCCCGCCATGACAAGAGTGGGTAATAAGCTCTTCATCGAAGCGGAGGAGTGGTATACGTACGACAGAAGCCCCCGATCGAACGTGCATGTGATCGCCAGCGTCGATGAATCGAGCTATTCGCCCGATTCAACCATCAAGATGGGCGATCATCCGGTAGTGTGGACGAATCCCAACGTCCGGGCGCGCAATCTCTACATCTTCATGGGCCACTCTCCCGACCTGTTCGACAACAGGGCCTACAGGACTCTCGTGCGGAACGCCATATTCTGGGCTGCTGGGCGGTAACTCGATCGTCGTGCGACTACTGCTCGCAGCCTTCCGGCATCCACGCTTCGGACCGCACTCTCCGACGCCTACCCGGCCGCGTAGGTATATGCAATGGAACTTCCGCTCGAACGTATTATCTAATAGACCGGGTTGCGTTTCGAAAAATGTAGTGAGCAGCCGAGCAACATGCGTGGAAGGGAGTCGTTGCCGTTATGGCTATTGAAACACTGGTGGACCTGTTCCGTTACGAACTGTCGGTGCTGTTGGACGCGGACCGGCAGAGCTCCCGCATATTGCCTCTGCTTGCAGGTGCCGTTGAAAACGAGGAGACGAAGCGTCTGCTAGAAGGGCGCGAGACGGAAATCATTCAACAGATTCAAAACCTGGACCAGTGCTTTCGCTTGCTCAATGAGGCGCCGACCAACGTAGTGAGCGATATGCTGAGAGGAACGAAACGTGAGCTGCACGCTTTCATGGAGCACGCGCCGTCCAGCTCGATGCTGACCACATATGTATTCGATGCGGTGATAAACGGAGCCAACTTTAAGTGTTCGTGTTATCGCCGGCTAATTGAGAAGGCGAGCTTGCTGGGGTACACGGACTGCCTGCAGCTGCTTCAGCAAAACCTTGCCCAGGAAGCGACCGTGCTCGGTTGGGTATCGCCGACCGCCGAGCCGGTTCTCGCCCGATAACTGTTGCGGTAGAGCGGGCTCGGTCGGTGCCTGTAAGGAATTGGCCGGTCAGATCAAATGACCGCCGGCTGGCCCGTCTCGATAGACTCGATTGCCGCGCATGCGATCTTGACGGCGGCAAGCCCGTCTGCGGGCGTAATGGACGGAGTAACGCCCCATTCTACGCAGTCGACAAAGTGCTGCAACTCGGCCTGATACGGATTTATTGCGATCGGGCTCTCCGGCACCGCTACAGCGGCCCGCGGGCCGGGGCCGGTCGCGAAAGCCGCCTTGAACGGCACGCCGGTCGGCTGATTGAAGTTGTACTCCAGCAGCCCCTTGTCTCCTGCGATCTCGATCCCAACCTTGAATCCGCCTGGGTCGGCCCATGTCCCCTCTACATGGCCGATTGCGCCGCTCGCAAACCTCAACGTAACCAGTGAATAATCATGTTCAGGCAGCTGCGAATCCAGCAGTCCCTTTGCGTACACCCGCTCGACCTCACCGAATGTCCACCGCAGCCAGTCGAAATCATGAATGATGAGGTCCAGGATACAGCCCCCGCTCATTGGGTAGTCCGCGTACCAGTTGTTCCAGCCACGAGGCATGGGTCCTCCCCGCCGCGTTCTGACGGCCGCGGGCGTGCCAACCGCACCGGATTCGACCTGTTGCTTCGCGAGAGCGAACTCCGGAAAGAACCGGACGACATGGGCCACGAAAAGCGGCACTCCAGCCGCCTCGCATGCGGCGGCCATCTTTTCACACTCGGCGACGCTGCGCGCCATCGGCTTCTCGGTGGAGATGCCACGGATTCCTAGGCCCTTCGCCAGGTCCGCCGCATGGCAAACGTACTCGGAATGCCACGGCGTCGGGCAGCAAACGTCGACGACATCCGGTCTGCTGTCGGTGAGCATTCGCTCAAAGTCGTCAAAAGATGTGGCTTCATGCTTCTCGGCGAGTGTCCTGGATGCCTCCGGACGGATGTCGAAAACAGCCGTGAGCCGGGCATTGGGAATGTGGCGATAACAGTTCGCATGCATGGTAGCCATTCCGCCCGCGCCGACTAGCGCTACTCTCAGCATCAATTCATCTCCTTCTGGTTCGCCGATGGATGGCCTGCCACATCATTCGAACGGTATGTTCAAGATCGGGCTCGGCACCTCCTGCCGGAATGCGGGGGCGACAGAGGATGCCGCCCGGAAGCTGGCTCTCGGGGCCGGCGGACGCGGCAGCCGTTTGGCCGATCGAGGACATCCTCCAACGAAACTAGCTTATGGCCGATAATGGCAACGGGAACCTGCGCGCTCAAATCGATGTATCGGAATTCGGAACTTCGGCTTTGTAACCTTTTTCACAAATGGCTTGACGGTGATTTTCCGGAAAGGTATACTCCCGTCGGGGCGGACCCGGGCGACCGGGTACGGCCTCCTGTCGTTTTCGCATGGTTATTCGTGTGAGGTAGCTGACTTTGACAGTATCCAATAACGGCAAGGTTCCCGTTCCGACCCTCGAAAGACTTGCGACTTACCTGCGCTTTCTGATCGACCTCGGCCAGTCCAGAGTCGATACGATCTCATCCGCTGAGGTGGAACGCCAGACCGGCATAAATGCAGCGCAGTTCCGTAAAGATCTCTCCTATTTTGGGGAGTTCGGTAAGCCCGGAGTGGGCTACAACGTATTAGACTTACAGAGTCGTATCGCGCGTATCCTGAAGATCGACCGGGAGCAGCGAATCATTCTCGTCGGAGCGGGCAACCTGGGTTCGGCGCTCGTTGGATACCCCGGCTTGAAGGAGCACCGCTTCAATCTGGTCGCCGTATTCGACAATAACTATGGCAAAATCGGACGCCCGCTATGGGACCTCGAAATTCTCGACGTCGGGCGAATTCCAGAGGTAAATGCAAGACTTCGCGCACGAATTGCGATACTCGCCGTTCCGGCTGGGGCCGCGCAGAGTGTGGCCGACACACTCGTGGCCGCCGGAATCCATGCCGTTCTAAACTTCGCACCGGTTCTGCTGCGTGTGCCTGAATACGTCTTTGTGAGAAATGTCTCGTTCCTGCAGGAGCTGGCAGTGCTCTCCTATCATCTTTCCGGAGACACGCTTCTGGCGCAGGAGGCGGCTCCCGACAACGGTCAAGGCAGCCTGCCGCTCGATGTCGCGCTCGAAGGGGTGGCCGGAAGAGTCGCGACACGATCTCACGGTTCCGGTAAATAGACGGTTCCAATGCCCCGCTACTATCCAGTCTATCTCGATGTATCGGGCCGACGGTGCGTGGTGATAGGGGGCGGTACTGTCGCCGAACGCAAGGCAGCCGGCCTCCTGGACGCCGGCGCGCACGTGTGTGTCGTCAGTCCACAGGTAACCACCGTACTGCAGAGCCTGGCGGACGATGGAACGATCGAGATTTGCGCGGCCCCGTACCGGTCTGAGTTCCTATCGGGCGCCGTGCTGGCATTCGCTGCTACCGGCGTCCGCGATGTGAACGCGCAGGTCGCCGCCGATTGTATCGCGATGGGTCTCCCAGTGAACGTCGTCGATGCGCCGGAAGAGGGCAGCTTCATCGTTCCTTCCGTCGTTCGCAGAGGCGAGCTGTGCCTCAGCATCTCCACCGGAGGTGCAAACCCCATGCTCGCTGCGCGAATCGCGGACGAGATGGAGTCGCGCTTCGGCCCGGAATACGGTCCGTTTATGGAGCTCCTGCGCGAAGTCCGGGACACGATCAAACAGTGGACGGACGACCAGGCAAAGCGGCGACGCGCGATCGGCGCGGTCCTGGATCATGAGATGGACGTGCGGGAGCAACTGACGGCGGGCCAGGACGCCGAAGCCCTGGCGCTCGCTCTAGCGGTCGCGCGCGCGGAACTCTCCGCAGCCGCAGAAGAGTAGCGGTGGTGGAAACCCGGGAGTGTTGTCTTGCATCTGGTGTTAGTCGGCCTTAGCCATCACCGTGCGCCCATTGGCGTGCGCGAAAAACTCAGCTGCCCGGATCACAGACTGCCCGACGCACTGCGGTCTCTCGCATCACTGCCGGGAGTCGAGGAGGCTGCACTTCTCTTCACGTGTAACCGCAGCGAGATCTACGCCGTAATCTCCGACGCCGACGCGACCGTTGCGTTTGCTACGCTGCGAACCCACTTCGCTGCATTCCACGACGTTCCCGAATCCCATTTCGCTCCTTATCTTTACCTTAAGACCCGAGAGGACGCCGCCCTGCACCTCGCACGCGTTGCCGCCGGGTTGGACTCTCTTGTGCTCGGCGAGTCGCAGATACTGGGCCAGGTTCGCTCCGCGCATCGTGCGGCACAGACTGCGTCGACGGCTGGGAGCGTTCTCAACTCGCTGTTTCAGCAGGCGCTCACGTGCGGCAAGAGGGTACAGTCGGAGACCTCCTTGAGACATGGCTCATTGTCGATCGGCGCTACCGCGGTCGATCTTGCGTCGAGGATCTTCGGCGATCTCAACGGCGCTCGGGCGCTAATCCTGGGCGCGGGGAAGATGAGTGAGCTGACGACGCGGGATCTCGTTTCGAGCGGCGTGAAGTTCGTGATGGTCGCGAACAGGACCTACGATAGGGCAATCGAACTCGCCGACCGGCTTGGCGGGCAGGCGATCCAATACGATGCGTTTCCCGACGCGATGATCACGGCGGACATCGTCATCTCCTCGACCGCCGCGCCACATCCGATAGTGAGTCGAGAGATGCTGACGCCAATCCTGCGCAAGCGCCGCGGAAAGCCCCTCTTCCTCATCGATATCGCGGTGCCGAGAGACATCGATCCGGCGGTCTCCGAACTTGACAACGTATTTTTATACAACATCGACGACCTCCAGGAGGTCGCCGCGGCTGGAGCAAGGGGACGAGCGGAACGAGCGCAGGCAGAAGCGGAGCAGATCGCCCAAGAAGAGGCGGCCAGATTTCTGACTCGCCTTCGGACTCGTGCCGTGGCGCCCGTGCTGGCGCAGCTGCGCGGACAGGCGGATAGAATGGCAGGAGGCCGCCTCGACTCACTCAGGGCGCGACTGGTTGGAATATCGGATCGGGATTGGGAGATCATAAGCATCCAGATGCGCTCCCTCGCCGACGAACTCCTCCTGGCGCCGACGCTCAGACTAAAGCGCGAAGCCAACGAACACGCTTCGGCCGGCGAGACGCCTCAATACGATCTTGCGGCAGCGGCCCGGGAGCTGTACGGTCTGGCCGACGCGGATGTACCTGGTACACCTCCAGTCGAACCGCCGGTCGATCCAGATCCTCCTGCTCCCGCCCCGAGCCCATCGCTCCAGGAGGCGGCACGATGAACTCGGCCCTATTGGCGGCTCTGACCCTGGTCCTTTACATGGTTGCCGCCGCCTGTTACGGGGCCGTGCTCTTTCTCGACGTGGCGGCGGCTCCCACATCGGCCGTCCCAAGAGCCGGGGTTCCAAGCGTAGCGAGGTATGGGCGGCCACTCCTTGTGCTCGGAATCGTGATGAACATCCTGGTCATTGGGGCACTGTGCATCACCACCCACCGTTCGCCGTTCGCCAGTGGATATGGCACGCTAGCGGTATCGGCGTGGGCCATTGCACTGGCCTATGCGGCGCTGGATTTCCGGATCAAGCTGCCTGCGCTGGGATCCGTCACGCTGCTGGTGGCCTGCCTGATGCTGTTCTGGGGGATCATCCACGCGCGCGGACCAGTAGCCGATTCGCCCCTGCTGTCGCAACGGATCGTAAGCCTTCACGTCCTGGCCACGGTCGCAAGCTTCGCGCTCTTCGCGTTAGCCGGCGCCTGCGGAGGGCTGTACGTCCTTCAGAACGGCCAGTTGAAAGCACACCACGGGAACAACTTGTTCCGTCGGCTGCCTCCGCTCGCCACGCTCGATTCGCTCGCGTATCACGCGGTGGCATACGGCCTGCCCCTGCTGACGCTGGGTCTTTCGCTCGGCATCCTCTATGTCTATCGTAGTGGCCTGCCCGCGCACGCCTGGTGGGCGGACCCGAAGACCGTCGTTTCGTTCGTCGTCTGGCTGCTATACATCGTCTATCTCGTGGCGCGGATCGGCGCGGGCTGGAGAGGCGTTCGCCTGCAGTATATCCTGCTCGCCGGCCTCCTAATTGCGCCCGCGCTCTACCTCGTTCCAGGCCCGACGCACCAGTTCCACTGACGGTCTACCGGGCGCCTGCGAGCGCGCAAGAGAGAGAAGACTGGCCTTCGCGGCTGTCCATCGCTCACGTTGGCCGGCGGTTCCACAACTGGATGAGCGCATCGTCGATGATGTCGCCGAGCCGGCAGACCATCGAAAGCTCATCGGAGACTCGCTGTCCAAAGTTGGTCTGGGTGAACGGGACGTTGAGGTTCAAGCGCTCGGAGAGTTTGGTCTCGGAGAACTCGTACCGTGCTTCCCATTCGCCGACCAGGGCGGCCATGCGAGGAATGGTGTATTGGTTGAACGCGTCCCTATCCGGTAGGACGCTCTTGTGCGTGATGTGAAGCTGGATGCTGGCCGTCTTACGCTGCACGCAGCCGGCGTCGAGGGCCAGTTCGAAGTGGATTCCCTCGAACTCCTGGTTGAACCAGTGCGGCTTGTACACCTGCATGAAGATGCCGTTCGTATAGTGCCCGACGAAGGCGGTCCAGTTCCCTTGCTGGAACCAATCCATCTTCGCCATGCGCCGATAGGCCTTCATGATCTGTGGGTACTGCTCAACGAACAGCTCCCAACTCTCTATTAACATTGCGCCTCCTAACGTCAAGATTCGTCGCGGTGAACTCGTCGGCCGGTGAAAGTTATGCGGGCGGAACCGTACCTCCTGCCGGAACAACGGCAGCCATGGACCATTCGGTTTTCGTTTCCGTCAATTGGCCGTCGGTCTCGCGGGAATCTAACGATTGGAAACCACGGAGTACCGATTGTAGAATGGCAGGATCTGACTCACCGATCGAACTTCTGCTCGCGCACTGGATCGAGCTGAACATGCCGGATCTTGGCGGATTGCGGGGTGTGCGGGTGCGCTGTTGTAACCGGCTGCCGTTCCAGTGGCTGCCGGGGTTCATGCCGAACGTGCGCGGGATCACCCTCTGGAACACGATCTACCTGAAAGAGCACTGCTGTCCGATTGACCCTGCGAGCGACGACCTCGTCGAGCTTCTGCTGCACGAGCTGGTGCATGTGGGCCAGTTTCGGCGCGGGCCGATCTCGTTTCCGCTGGGCTATCTTGCGGAGTTTGTGCGTCGGGGCTACTGGAATATTCCGGCCGAGGTCGAGGCGCGCGAGCGGTCTACGGATTTGATCGCGCGGTACCGTCGCGAGCGGGCGATTCCTTATTGACAAACGGAGGGGTCTCCGGTACAATATCGGAGCTTTGACAAGCCGCCTTAGCTCAGTTGGTAGAGCAGTGGACTGAAAATCCACGTGTCACTGGTTCAAATCCGGTAGGCGGCATAACCTGATCGTCGTGTCCTCCACAACTCCTGTTGACATCTACTGTGCATACGTAAATGCCATATCTGTCATGGGTGCTCACTTCGCTATCCAACGCAATTCAATCGGTACTGGCGCAGCTCCGGTCCCTGAATCGATGGTTAGCGCTCTATGAAGAACATCTGGAACGAAGTGGTCCGGGGCGGTTGGCGGGTAATGTCGCGAACGGTGTTCACCAGTATGGCGAAGCCGAGACCGATGCTGCCTTCCGAGGTCGAGAGTATCGCGGTATTGATCCCAATCAGACCGCCCTTGAAATCTGCCAGCCCAATAGCAGTAAGGATCAGAAGGCTTCGCAACTGCCCGGCGCGTACCCATTTGAACTCCTGGTTCTCGCGACCCCAACTTCCGATAATGATTGCCAGGCCAAGCCCAACCAGCCTATTGCTGACTAAAAGCGTGATGAAAAACCCGACTTCTTTATCGCAGTAAAATATCTTTTCGCCAAAGGACATTTTGCGGTACGCATTGAACCTGGATTTGACAGTTTATCCTTGCGCGTGAGGGCTCTGATGATCGGTAAGCGAAAAGA
>JBBQVV010000119.1:0-16949 GCA_038211235.1 Chthonomonadales bacterium
CCACGCGAACCATTGAAATTCATTGGCGCCGCCAAGGGCAGGTGAGAGCAGAACGAGAGCCAGGATGAGGACCAGAGCTCCGCAGGTGATGATACTCAGAAGTACGAACAGCCAGGATCGAGCTTTCGTTAGAAGATACTCCCGTCGACGCTTCGCGGCATATTTGATCACGAGCTTGTGCGCATGATTACTCATACAGTGGTCCCTCCGACAGGGGTCTCGCGGCGTTCAGGCAGGCCCGTCAGGCATCGCGGCACGCTGACGCGTCACCCAAATTGTACCCGCTCTTCGCGGCATGAACTTCCCGCACGCTTACCAGGTTGTCATCGAGCCGGCGGCAGGAAAACCGGCGCCACCCGTCGAAACGCCGACATCGGGTCAAGCAGATCCGGCCGAACGAGAACCGCTCGGAGAAGGAGAGACGAGGTGCAATCTGTAGAGGATGCCATACGCCGAGAGGTGGCGGCGTTAGCCCCCGACTATGTGGCAACGCGCCATTTCCTTCACCAGAATCCTGAACTGAGCGATCGGGAAGAGCGGACCTCCGCGCTCGTTGCGGAGCGGCTGCGCTCCTTTGGCCTGGACGAAGTGCGGGCGGGCGTTGGAGGCAACGGAGTAGTCGCGACTCTCCGTGGAGCGCGTTTGGGCGCGACGATCGCGCTGCGCGCGGACATGGACGCGCTGCCAATTCAGGAGACGAGCGACCTTCCGTATCGATCGTGCGTTCCAGGCGTAATGCACGCGTGCGGGCACGATGGCCACACTGCAACTCTGCTGGGAACGGCCGCGGCGCTGGTGCGACTGCGTGACCACCTGTCCGGCAGCGTTCGATTCATCTTTCAGCCGGCGGAAGAGACCGTCGGAGGCGCTGCGCGGATGTGCGACGACGGCGCGATGGACGGCGTCGATGCGATTGTTGCGCTGCACGGGTGGCCGGGGATGCCGGTAGGGCAGATCGGTGTACGGCCTGGTCCGATGATGGCCTCCTCCGATACGTTCGATATCACGATTCTGGGTCGGGGCGCTCACGCCGCCTACCCGCACCTAAGCGTAGATCCCATTCTGGTGGGCGCGCAACTGGTCGCGGCGCTGCAGAGCGCGGTGAGCAGGGAGATCTCGCCAACAGATTCGGTGGTCGTCACGGTGGCGCAGTTTCACGCCGGCACCGCCTACAACATCATTCCAGGGGAGGCGGAGTTGAAGGGCACGGTGCGCTGTCTCTCCACGGAAATCCAGGACTCGATTCCGGGTCGGTTAGAGCGGATCGCCGCGGGAATCTGCGCCGCATCGCGCGCGTCGTACCGTTTTTCGTACAGGCGCGGCACTCCCGTGACGGTGAACGATCCGGCGATCAACGTGCTGGTGTCTAGGGTAGGGGCCGAGGTCCTTGGCGAGGCTAACGTCATATCGCTCAAGGCGCCGTCGATGGGAGCGGAAGACTTCGCGATGTATCTCGCGCACGCTCCGGGCGCCATGTTTCGACTTGGAGTGGGCGAAGACGTGACGCCCCTGCATACGCCGACCTACAACTTCGCCGACGAGGCGGTCGCGCCGGGGATGGAGTTGTTCGCGAGAGTTGCCGTGAAGTTTCTGGAGGAGACTGGCAGCCACTCGTGAGAGCCCGATGTGCGGCAACCGGAGACATGGACCGTGACTATCCGTTCGAATACCGGACCTTAGAACAGACCGCTGATCTGCCCGTCCTCGCCGACGTCTATCGACTCTGCCGCGGGTACGGCAGGCAGGCCGGGCATGGTCATAATATCCCCCGCCAAAGCGACCACGAAGCCCGCGCCTGCCGAGGGCTGAAGTGTCCGGACGTGAATGCGAAAGCCCGTCGGAGCACCGCCGGCCTTAGGGTCGTCGCTGAAGGAGTACTGTGTCTTCGCGATGCAGACCCGCAGGTGTCCAAGCTCATGCGCATCCAGCCACTTTAGCTGAACCTCGGCTTCCGGCGATAGCTCCACTCCGTCCGCGCCGTACACGCGGGTCGCGACGCGATTCAGCTTTGTAAGAATGTCCATCTCTGCTTCGTAGTTCGGTCGGAACCGCGCCGGCTGTTTCAGCGCATCGAGGACCGCCTCGCCGAGCTCGGCTCCTCCCTCACCGCCACGGCCCCACACGTCGCATAGCGCCGCTCGCCAGCCGTGAGACGAGCAGTACTGTAGAACAGTCTGCGTCTCCGCGGTTGAGTCGCCGCTAAAGTGATTGAGTGCGATCACGAATGGGACGCCCATCTGCGCGACGTTGTTGGCGTGCCGGTCCAAATTGGCAAGCCCTCGCTCCACGGCGCCGACGTTCTCCGTGTCAAGCCTCTTCCGACTGACTCCTCCGTGCATCTTTAGGGCGCGAATCGTGGCGACGAGGGTCACGGCGTCGGGCGGCAGGCTCGCGGTCGGCGCTACGATGTCGCAGTATTTTTCGAAGCCGAGGTCGGAGCCAAATCCGGCCTCAGTCACGACGATCTCACCGAGCTTTCTGGCGAGCCTGGTGGAGAGCACGCTGCTGCACCCGTGAGCGATGTTCCCGAACGGTCCGCCGTGTACCAGCGCGGGAGTTCCCTCGAGCGTCTGAACGAGATTAGGCTTGAGCGCGTCGCGAAGGATAGCAGCCATGGCGCCATTGGCCTTGAGGTCTGCAGCCGTAACGGGTTTGCCGTACTTTGTTTGGCCTACAATAATGCGGCCCAGTCGCTCCTTGAGCTCGACCAGTGAGTTGGAGAGGCAAAGGATCGCCATGACCTCGGAGGCTACGGTGATCGAGTAGGAGGTCTCGCGTGGTACTCCTCCGGTCTTGCCGCCGAGGCCGATGATCGCCTGTCGCAGGGCACGATCGTTCATATCCACGACGCGCCTGAAGCCGATCGCCCTAGAATCTATTCCGAGGGCGTTGCTCTGGTACAGGTGGTTGTCCAGCATCGCCGCAAGGAGGTTGTGAGCGGCTCCGATGGCGTGCATGTCGCCGGTGAAGTGGAGGTTTATATCCTCCATGGGAAGCACCTGCGAGTAACCGCCACCGGCGGCGCCGCCCTTCACGCCGAATACCGGCCCCATGGAGGGTTCGCGAGTCGCGGAGATTGCTCGTTTGCCGAGCTTACACAGCGCTTGCGCAAGGCCGATTGTGACTGTGGTCTTGCCCTCGCCCGCGGGAGTAGGGGTGATCGCGGTAACGAGCACGATCTTTCCGTCCGGCCTGTC
The DNA here is from genome assembly GCA_038211235.1 of Chthonomonadales bacterium. Taxonomy (GTDB): domain Bacteria; phylum Armatimonadota; class Chthonomonadetes; order Chthonomonadales; family Chthonomonadaceae; genus DATGJU01. The sequence continues at coordinate 3,198 of JBBQVV010000119.1, forward strand.
TCCGTCGCCGAGCGTACGGTTCAGCGCATCGTATTCGATCTTAGCTTTGTACCTGCCGTAGTGTTCGATATCCTCTGTCTGGAGTCCGAGTTCGGAGGCAACGTCCGAGATTGGCCGGAGCTTCGCTGCCTGGGCGATCGACAGGTCGGTGTGCATTCGCGCTTCATCCTGTAAGTGAATTCGGGAGGTGCTCTCGTTGATGCTGGACACTACAGGTTACGGATTGCCCGTCGAATTCCCTGCTTGAGCGAGGTGACGGATGACTGCGGCAACCATTGGGACGGTCCGCTCCGGGTCAGCGTCACCGCGCAGGATCAGATCGGCAGATTCGCGACTCGGCTCCACGTAGCGACGGTGTCCAACTCGCGCGCACTCCCGGTAGTATCGCGAAATGAACTCCGGAGTGGAGTTACCGCGCGCCCCGGCCATATCGCGTATCATCCTTCGAAGCGCCCGGACGTCCGCGTCCAAATCGATGAATATGCGCAGATCGCAGCGACTGCGTATCTCGGCGAGGTGCAGGGCCATCAACCCTTCCAGCAGTATCACATCGGGGGCGGCCGCGTCTGCCCGACGCGCATCTAGTTCCTGAAGCAGGCGCGCGTTGTCGGCGGACTCGGGATGGTTGTTATCGGGCATTGTCTCGCCTGTGGATGGTGATGTAAATACGGGGCCCGGCCCCTGACCCCGGTAGAAATACCGATCCATACCAATCGTCTCGACCCGAAGCGGCGGCCGGTCACTTGACAGGTGACGATCGAGGGCGGCGGTAAACGACGTCTTGCCGGACGCTGAGCCACCCGCAATGCCCACGAGCAGGCATTGTTCGCTCGTGGGCGACATCTCTGTTTTACTCATGGGAAGGGGCTCTCCAGGTCGACGCAAGCCAACCAGCCAGGCGGAAGTTCTGCCTCTACGCCGTGCAGTTCATGAGCATCGGGCGTCGGGCGCTCTGGTCCATGGCCGCTTGCTTTCTGGGGTGACAGCTTGCGTGCAGCTACGAGGCGGTTGTATCTACCCGGTGCCTGTAGGCACGAAGAAGGTCAAATGCCGTTCTCGATCCTCATTCTGTGAGGTCAGAACAAGGATTCCTACTTTACCGTCATTGTGAGGGTCGCCAACGCGGACGTCAAGCACCTTGCCGGGCAGAGGTTCGCTCCGCCACGCCTCTTCCGTATCGTCCATGCGGCTCTCCCAAAATGTCTTGTCGCGACTCGGAAATTTTGGTGTATAGACTATTAAACGGTCGCCGGTCGTCGCGCCGGGGTCCTGCGGAGTAGCGGCCGCGGCGCCCCGCACAAGGCCGATCAGCCATTTAGTTCGTCCGGTCCAGATCGCCTGGGAATAGCGAATGCCTGGAGCGAGGTTCACGGTCTCGGAGCCGGCGAACGGCTGAGTGCCAATTCCATAACGGGCATAGCCGGCTCCCTGAAGCCTCTCTCTAGCGGCGGGACGCATTTCCGTCTGGGTGAATTCGAACGGAGTTGCTCCGTCGACGGCGCCGACAACGATCATGTCCAGACGATTCTCGAATGTGAGCGACTGCTTTACGTCGGGCAACTGCCTCGGAAAGAGCGGCTGCAGCGCTCCGCTCGACCAGGCAAAGATGCCGGTGTTTGTGAGTATCTGTACCGCGTGGATCGCCGGTCCGTTTCGTGGCTTCGCCGGGCGAGTCGAAGTGCCTGTGGAAGCGGTCGGCAGCACCACGGCGGCGGCGACTCCCGGATGGAACTTGCCCAGCAGCAGCGTATCGATTCCTATCGATTGTGAGATGGACTCGGTGTCGGTATCGAAGCGCGTCCCGTTCCAGTGCAGTACGCAGAGCTTGCGCTGTGTGTCCGACGCGGTTCGACCGCTCTCCAGCAGTACGAGATTAGATCGTTTTGAGTCGGTAACCGGTCCGACGTCAAACAGCTTGACAGGCTCCTGCATCGTCAGGTCCCAGGCTGGCTTGAACTGCGTTCTGAACGGGTTATTGAGACGGTTTGTCGGATCGACGGGAACCCGGAGAGGCGGTCTCTGCGCGCAAGCGGCTGCTTCCAAGGCAATCAGTACGCAGGCGAGCAACAGTTTGCCAGGATATTTCATGGTCGTGTCTGCTCTCATAAGTCTCTCGGTGTCAAGCGTCACCGTGACGAACCGGGCTGTGGCGCTTCTCCTCCGGCAGCTGGTCGCGGCGCGGATTCGGCGTTGGCGACCGGGCGAACAAACGTGTCGACGAGGTTCTCGTACCTTTGCAGCGCAATTCGGATTTGCGATTTACGAGTGAAGTCGGCGAGCTCACGCCGGTAGTGCTCTATCCAGTCCGGGTGGGTTTTCTTCAATACAAGCGGAGCGAGCAGAAAGTTGACATCTATCTTCGAAAGAGCGCGTTCAGGCTCCATCTTTTTCAATTGCGCCACGGCGTACACGTACGGGGGCGCGGTCGGTTGCTGTGGATCTGAGTACTTAATGGCCACGGGTTCGGGTGTAATCTCGTTCGGCTTCAGCTTCCGCAGTGCCTGTAATAGCTCCGGACGAAGCTGATCGCTCATGAGCGTCTGCTCTTTCCCCGCGGTTGCGGCGACGACCGCCGTCAGCGAAAGCAGTTTTTGAGCAGCGCCCTTGAAATCGCCCGTTTGCTTGAGGTCGGCGATGACTCTTCGACCCGTCGCGTCGTCCGGTACCTGCAGGAGCTTAACCGTATAGGCCGCTTTAACGTGAAACTCCGGTCGGTTCTTAAATTCTTCGTATGTGGTATCGAGTTCCTGGTCGGTTGGTTTGTCCCCATTGGTGCCGATGCCGAAGGCTTCCAGCTCGTACTTCTTCTGGCGTCGCAAGTCATCTCGAGATACCTTCCCGGTCATGATGTCCGCGTTCGTCTTGGGATCCATACGCAACTGGTAGTCCGTGGCCGCGTTTACCATCTCCTCCGATGGAACGGCGTGGGTCTTTGCTGCAAGCTGCTCGGTAAGCTGGTCCCGGATCATGTTGACCATGGTAAGGCCGCCGGCATCAAGGCTCATCCCCTGCGGGAATGCCGTAACGCCCTGCACACGCTCGTTATATAAGGTTTCCGTGATCGGCACCCGGTTGACTTCCGCAACGACCTTGTCGTGTGCGTCGCAGCCGGCAACGAAGACGAGACAGGCAATTGCGGGTAACCCGGCACACAAGCGAACGATTGAGTTCAATGCGACATTCTCCTTAAGAAATAGCGCCTGTTGGCAGGCAGCTCGCGTACTAGTGCTGACTTCTAAGCCCTAGAAGCGTTTCGATCTCGCCCTCCGACAGTCTTGTCGCATGTGCGATTGCGGCCGTGGACTGGCCGCTGTCCGCGAGCCGGTAGATGGTCTCCCGGTGGCTCTGGTCTGCTCGAAGTGCGACTAACGGACTGGGGTTATCGGAGTACCGGGTCTCAGGTTCATCTTGCGCGTTAACGGCCGATAAATCCTTACTAACAACCGCCTGATTGAGCCGGGACCTCGTGACGGCACGGCCTGAACCGTCTCCGGCGCGAGAGGAGCTGTCCGCCTTCCCGGTCGAGACAGCTGTCGTACTCTCGAATCGCCGAGCCATTCGATCCTCCGCGTCGCGAATACTGGCCTTGATCTCAACGAGGAGCGCAGCGGCGTTCGAGCACGCATTCTCCAGCCGGATAGCCTGCCTGTCTCCCGCGGAGTCGATCTCTACAAGAAGCTGCTTAACGCTCTTCTGAAGTGCGCGTACCTCTGCGAGCACCGGAGTTTCAGCGGCTCGCGCCGATAGCTCTCCGCGCGCGCGTTGGAAAAGCAGCCAGCCGGCAGCCAGCAGAAGTATCTGGATTGCTAGAACGACGGCTTGCCATTCCATACCTGGGATTCCTTTACTCTTACGTATTTACGGTACCGAAATGCACCCACCGAAACTTATCGGATCGGACGTCCACCCTAGGAGCAGGTCCAGTGCGGCAGGTGCTCCTGGTCTCCGCTGATCTGGTGACGCCGAGCGGCGAGACGCCGCTTCCACGCTGTAGGTCGTCGGTGTTCCAGGGTCTCCCATCACGAAAGCGCGCGAAACGATGACTGTCCGCGCCTCATACTTGAATGTCGAGATGGCGTTCTGCCTCACTATCGGGAGGGAGGATAGGGCTGGGGGCTGAGGAACGATCTGGATCGTTGACCGGTTGTGGATGGGGCGTAAGCTCCACAAGGTCGTGAGGAACTTCGTCAGACGCCGCGGACGAGCCCTTGCGGCCGCCTCTGCTGCCGTCTTCCTTCTGTTGACCGGGCTGCCTGCCCGGCGCATCGCGCTCGACACGCCTCAGGCCCTCGACCCGCTGCTGAGCTCCCACGGAGATGGGCATCTCGGTTCTATCAATTGCCATAGGCTTCACCCCATCGATGGGGTCGCCTCGTCAGTGACGCTCCAACCGGTGCATCAACGTCGCGACGACCGCTATCGGAACAGCTCGATGTCGCGCTGAAGATAGCCCTTGAGCCGGATAACGGCCTGGGTGTGCAGCTGATACACGCGCGACTCCGAAATGGTGAGTACTTTGCCGATCTCCTTAAACGTCATTCCCTCATAGTAGTACAGGGCGATCACCAGCTTCTCACGCTTCGGGAGCCGATCGATCGAACGAGTCAGCATTCGACGGCGCTCATGGATCTCTGCTTCGGCTGCAGGTGGAGCGCTATCGTCACAGAGCACGTCGGATAGGTGGAGCTTTTCGCTGCCTTCGTTTCCTACAAGGACGTCCTCAAGGGAGACAAGTGAGGTGCGACCAGTCTCGACGAGGAGCCGCTGAAACTCCTCCGGCTCCAGGCCCAGCTCGCTCGCGACCTCGTCCTCTGTTGCGGGACGGCCCAGGGAGACCTCCAACCTCATGTAGGTCCGATCGAGATTCTTGATCCGGTCACGAATGGACCGCGGAACCCAATCGTCCTCGCGAAGCGTCTCGAGGATCGCTCCTCGGATCAGCGCAATGGCATACGTTTCGAACTTTACCTGCCGCGTGGTGTCGAACTGATCGACCGCTTTGATGAGTCCCATAATGCCGGCGCTTAGCAGATCATCTCGCTCCATGTTCGGAGGCAAATTGCTGATGACTCGCCCGGCCGTAATCTTTACAAGATAGGCGAAATGAGTGATCAGCTCGTCTCGCGCTCGGCCGTCCGAATACTGCTTATATTTTCGCCAGTTGTCCTGGATCTCCGGAGGCGTCATCGTTTCACTTCCCTGCCAATTAGCGGTGACCGAGTCGGCTGACGGAGTCGGTCGCCGTTTTGCATGATTGGCTCGTTCGTCCGCAGGCCCATAACAGGGTTATGTAAGCGTCCGCGGATCGTGACTATTGTCCGCTTTCAAACGCCGAGCATTGCGCGAGGGCGCACTGACGCTGCAGGCGAACAACCTAATCCTTATCGCCGTCGACCGATCCCAACAAGTCGGCGACCGAAGTACCGGGCACGATTACGTCAAGGCCGTTACGGGCTCCTAGAGGGAGCGAACCCTGTTTTGCAGTGATGGAAGTGGCGTCCTCCTCGTCTATGCCGGACAGCACATAGCGGAGGATCAGGCCAAATCCCGCAAAGACGAGAAACGCCGCCGAAGCCTTCATAAGGCAGGTACCCGGTGAGGTGCCGCTCATCAGGCTCAGGAACGCGATCATCATCGCGGCAAGAGAGCCGAAGACGGTCGGCAATTGAGGCGTGATCGTCTTCATGGGTTTAGCTGATAAAGCTTTCCTGTGAGAGCGGTAACTGACCCGTGGCTCGTGCCATGATGGCTTCGAGATAGAGCGCCTCATAGCGCGCTGCCGACCGGTTCCAGGAGAAGTCGCACTTCATAGCGCGTCTCACAAGCCGCTTCCACTCCGCGGTTCGGTGAAACATCCCGTTCGCTCGGACAATGCATTCAAGCAATTCCTGCGGTAGATATTCCCTGAACACGAAGCCATTTGCATCGGCGGAATTGCCGGAACCAATCCCGTGTATCGAATCCGCAAGGCCACCGGTCGCGCGTACAATCGGAATGGTGCCATACCGCAGCGCCATCATCTGCCCAAGCCCGCACGGTTCAAAGCGCGATGGCATCAGAAACAGGTCGCTGCCCGCGTAGATTCTCTGCGCCAACGACACATCGAATCCTATTCGGGCATGCACCTGGCCGGGAAAGCGCTTCTGCAGTTGTCTAAAGAAAGCCTCGTAGCCGAGATCTCCCGTGCCGAGTACGGAAAACTGAACCGGAAGTGAAAGCATCTGCTCGACGATCGCGTGTATGAGGTCCAGCCCCTTCTGGTCCGCCAGGCGCGATACGAGACCGATAAGTGGAACTGCAGAGTTGACGCTCAGGTCCAACTCCTTTTGAAGAGCGGCCTTACAGGCTGCCTTGCCTTCCAGATTCTGGGGTCCGTAGTGCGCGGGTATCCGGGGATCGGTTTCTGGGTCGTACTCCTCGTAATCAATTCCGTTCAGAATTCCCGACAGGCGTCCGGTGTGTGCGAGCGTCCGCATAAGCCCATCGAGGCCGGAGCCGTATTCCGGAGTCTGGATCTCTTTCGCGTACGTTTCACTGACTGTGTTGACCCTGTCCGAAAACGTAACGCCGCCCTTCATGAAGCTCCAGCCACTGTAGAACTCCATGGCGTTAACGTCATAGAGGGAATCCGAAAGCCCGTTTGCTGCCCAGTCGTGGCGTTCGAAGTTGCCCTGGTAGGCGAGGTTGTGAATGGTGAACAACGCCGCCGCACTGTTGATCTTGGGATCGTCGCGGTAGGCGGTACGAGCCAGCACGGGCACCAAACCGCTCTGCCAATCGTTACAATGGAGCAGATCCGGACGCCATCCGTCAGTGAGGTGGCGAATTGTCTCCAGGACCGCTCGGCAGAAGAAGACGTAGGGCTCCGGGCGGAGAGAATACACTCGAGAGCTATCGGTAGCCTCTTCAAAGTAACCCGGCCGGTCTCCAGCCCCGATGTTACCGATGAGCAGGACTGGAATCTGACCGCTCCGCGCCTGTATGGACGTGCTCTTGACAAACGCGCACTCCGTATGATCGTGCGTGATCGGAACCGCAAAGGGACCAACGAGTTCCTTCACGTCGTACGCCGAGCTTTCCTCGACCATTTTATAGCAGGGCATTGCAACGCGAACATCGTGCCCGAGGTGACGCAGTGCCTTTGGCAGCGCGCCGGCAACGTCGGCCAGCCCTCCTACCTTGGCAAATGGCGCGACCTCAGCCGAAATGACTAGAATCTTCATATTCAACCTTGAAGTGGAATTTGCGGTTGTCGTGCGCCGCGTGATCCGAAGAATCGCTGCATACGGGCGACGAAACCATCGGCCCCGGTGCCGAGCTTATCCGGCTCATAGCCAAGGCTGGCTATAATCTGGTTCATCCCGCCGGCTGCCGCGGACCCTGGCGCGGTCGAGATAAATGGCACTCGAGCCCGAACCGCCCTTGGCACCGCCGGATCGATCGGAATGCAGCCCAGGTACTCCACGTCGAGGTTGAGGAACTGGCGCGAAATCGTGGTCAGTCGCTGGGCGACCACCGCTCCTTCGCCAGAAGAGTGTACCATATTCACAACGAGCATAAGGCGTGCGCCGCGGTTTTCTTGCGAAACGATCTTGATCGTCGCGTACGCATTTGTGATCGCAGTCGGCTCTGGTGTCGTGATTAAGACGACTTCTGTGACTGCGCTCAGAAACGCCAGGACGTTGTCCGCCACGCCGGCGCCGGTATCGATCACGATCAGATCGCAAAGTCCGTCCAACTCGCCCAGCCCATGCAGCATCGCCCCTCTGGACGCAGATGTCAGGTTTGCAAGGTGCGCAATTCCGGATCCTCCCGCAATCAGGCGAACATTCGGCGCAGCCGTATGGAGTACTTCCGGGACGGTCTTCGATCTAAGCATGACGTGCTCGAGGCTGTACGGGGGAGATGCGCCAAGAAGGATGTGGGCGTTTGCAAGGCCCATGTCGGCATCCAGCAGGATAACGCGCATATCGCGCTGCCCCAGAGTGACGGCAAGGTTTGCGCAGAAGTTTGACTTGCCGACGCCCCCTTTGCCGCTTGTCACCGCGATGACTCGCGCCCGCTGTATTGGCGCAGGACGAGGGGAGGGCGAATGAACACGGACATCCGCTACCGCAACGCTGCAAATCTCATCCTCGGAGGGATGTCCGGTCGTAGAGACGCGACCCATTTGAATCGACGACCATGTCTCCATGCGGAAAGGATCGCGAGTGTGGTGGGTAGGGTCGGGTTGGTCGCCACGCATCTGATCGGCGAGAACGCGGAGCCCCTGTGCCTGATCGGACATCGTCGTACGTCTCCCGAACCTAGATTGCCCATGCGAGAGCCGATGCGACCGGATGCGCCGGCTGTGGCATCGGACCTGGTGTGGACGCGCGAGACAGGCATGCGCCTCCGCATCTATTATCGGTTGGAAGGCGGCCCTTGATTAGCCCGAAGCATGGATCTTGACCGGCGTGACGCGGCCGTACTAGCGGTCTGAAGAGCGCGTCGTTCCCCATCGCAAACGCATACAAGGCGTACCACTATAGTGCGAGGCGGGATACCGATAGAGGAATCGACTGGACTTCGGAGAATTAGACGTAACTCACTTGGTGTGCCAGTTCAAGCCACAGCTCTAAGAAGGAACCACAGCCTCCATGAACCGTTTCGGGTTGGGCGCTGCAATTAGCGCCATCATGTCCATTGTTTGCGGCGGGGCTGTCGCCCAGAACGTCGCCGGACATCGACTCATTGCGTGCGACCGCGGAAGAGCGATTATCCTCAGTGCCTCCGGAAGCGTGGAATGGGAGATGGATCTACCGTACACCGCGCACGATATCTCGGTATTGCCCAGTGGAAACGTTCTCTTGAATACCGGTCCGGGATCGGTTCAGGAGGTGACACCCGACAAGCGAGTGGTATGGCATTGGGATGGCAAGCCGAAAGAGGGAAGTAGCGACCGAGTCGAGATCCACGGCTTTCAGCGCTTGAAAAACGGTCTCACGATGATTGCGGAGACCGGCAACCGCCGAATCATCGAGGTCGATAAGTCCGGCCGAATAGTCCACGAGACTCCGCTAACCGTCGATCACCCGGACTCTCACCGGGATACTCGACTGGTGCGCAAGCTGGACAACGGCAACTATCTGGCCTGTCACGAAGGCGACGGCGTCGTACGCGAGTACGATCCCCAGGGCACGGTCGTCTGGTCATACAAGCTGGATCTGGCAGGAAGACCGGAACAAGGCGGCCACGATGGCCATGGAACGCATGTCTTCAGCGCCATACGTCTGAAGAGCGGCAACACGCTAATCGGAGGCGGCGATAACAACCGTGTTATCGAGGTAGATCCGTCCGGCAAGATCGTGTGGAGCGTGGACTGTAATGAGCTTCCCGGAATCCGATTGTTCTGGATAACCACATTGCAGCAGCTGCCGAACGGCAATCTCATCATCGGGAACACTCATGCTGGACCGGACAACCCGCAGCTGATTGAGATTTCGCATGAAAAGAAGGTCGTTTGGACGTTCAAAGACATGAGTCATTTCGGCAACGACCTGTGTGCGTCACAGGTACTCGACGTTAAGGGACATGTCATCAGGTAGGGGTGACCGGTGTTGGGATCACGGGCGCCAAATGACCGCCTAACCAGATAGGGAGCATCCGGCATTCATCGGGACCATCCCGTTGGAACTTGGATGATGACCGCAAAGAGCCCCTCTTCGAAAAGCTCGATGAGAGGCCTTTTGCATGCTTTCCGTCGAGGGAACCTACTGGTGATCCGGCGCAAGCATCGCCTTCAACCAGTCCTGAGCGGCGGTGAGATGACAATCGTATCCCGAGTTCTGGGCTTCCGGGAGAAGCTCTTCATAGCGAAGGAACGGGAAGAAGAATGGCTGCCCTCCGCCGATTCCACCGGAAGTTACCTTTGGATTGAGGATGTCGTCGATCTGAGCCCTGCAGTCGCGAAGATGAAGGAGCGTCGGTGTATCTGTGGTCTTCGGGATTGCCGCAACGATCGTGCGTTGGAGACTGCGAAGCGCGCCGAGAGCAACCGGCCGGAACTCGCTTTGCGACGCGTTATCCCCTACCAGTCGTGGGCGAATGGTCTTGAGGTAGGCTCGCTGCAGGCTGCGGCGGCACAGCTCGATCTTGGGAGAAGGCACCGTAACCTCGGCCCATATTCCGTGCTGAACATCGGTAACAAGGTCCGACACCGTGTACGTCGGCCCCGTAGCCGCGGCTTCGCGATCCATCAACCGTTGCACGCGGCTGTCGGTAAGCAGGCCGTTTAGAATGAGTGACTGGCTGCGGAGAACGCGGTCCGCTACTCCACCGAACTCAATGCGATTCAGAATGTCCGGTACCATCAATGCGCGGGGCGTGGAGAAAGCGTTTTCCACGAGGAACTTGACCGCCTTTGCCTGTCTCTCTTTCGGCACGGGTCGGTAAACCTCCCCACCGTGGCCGACATGATAATCGGTCTGCACCACGCCACCGACCAGCTTCACGACGTGGCTGAGCTCTATGAGCCGCTGTCCGAGGAGTTGGTTGTACATCTCCTGCAGTAACGAGTAATCGTCACCGTACTTTTGCGTCGCTCCCAGTAAGATGTGCGCGTTGCGCTCGATATTCTTTAGCCCATACGCGGTCGATTCAATAGCATCGGACCCCAGATCCTCTGTCTGCACCGTTGGATCCACGCGCGCATTGGCATCCTCTCCACCAAAGCGAAGCATTGGATCGGTGACCTGCCGGGCCGCAATGTCGTCCAGGTGAGATTTCTCGGCGTCCGGACTGTTCGCATCCGTAAACGGTTTGTAACTCCACTCGATAGCGAACTTGTCGTAGGGCCCAATAATGGGGATTAGACGGGCGTTATCGCCAGGTTGAGCCACATAGTTGAAACGACCATAGTCCATGATCGAGGCTTCATCGCCGTTTAACTCCGTAAACGGGGCGCTTCGGAGTTGTGCCGTGGAGTAGGATGCGCTCGCCTTGTGGTTGTGCCGCAGGCCGAGAGTATGACCTACCTCGTGCGTGACGACGTATTGCACAAGCTCACCCATCAACGGCTCGGGCAAAGGCAGCCGCTGGGCTCGCTTGTCCATACAGGCGACCTGCGCGAAGTACCACTGCTCCGCTAGCTTCAGTACGTCGTGCCAGACGATTATGTGGGCCGAAAGGATTTCGCCCGTGCGCGGGTCGCTTACGTGCGGCCCCATCGCGTTCTCGACGGGCTGCGCGGCCCATCGGATAACGGAGTACCGGGCATCTTCCGGATCCCAGTTGGGGTCCTCCTTCTCGGTCGGAGCGTCCTTCGCGACAATTGCGTGCGAAAACCCGGCCTGTTCGAATGCAGGGTTCCAGGCTTCGACCGCCTGCCTCATGTAGGGTCGCCACTGCTCCGGAACCTCGCGGCCGATGTAGTAAACGATAGGCTTAACCGGATCGGATAGTTTCGCATTCGGATCCTTCTTCTCAAGCCGATACCGGGCGATGAACTCCCGATTCTTCACCCGGTTCTCGTTGCTGGCGTAGTCTGCAAACTCCTCGGTAAAATATCCAACTCGCGAGTCAAAGTATCGGCCAGGCATTGGTTTTTCCGGCAGCAGCACGAGGCTCTGATGTACCGTGGTGGTGATTGCAGAGCCACGGGTGTACGTCACGACGGCTCTAGCCTCGATATTAGTAGGGAAAGCCTTGATCCGTTCGAGATAGGATCGGCTCGTATCGGCCCCTCCGCCAATCGCACCGCCGCCCGGCACAGGACTGGCGTCGCCGGCATAGAGACGCGAAACGTCGATCACCGCCGACTTCTTTTCGCCTTCCGCCTCTACTGGAAATGTCATGAGGATTGGCGACACGTTTGCCGCATCGACCGCCTTCTGAATGGCGGTTTTTCCGTCTCCGCGAATTGCATAAGACATCGAGCGGATGTAGACCGTGTTGTTGCGGCGCGTCCAGCGTATGACCTTCTCGCCGACGTGCGTCCCGCCGTAGCCCACGCCGGAACCGGTCTGAGCGATCTCGGTTTCCCATAGCATGTCTCGATCGAGCATCGATACAGGGATCTCGAATAGAACCTTCTCATCGATCCGGTGAACAGCGAACATGCCCTTATCGGATTTTGCTTCCGGGGTAACTACTTCCTTGTACGGTTTCGGTGTGCCAGGCTTGACGGGAGGAGTAGCCTTTGCATCCGCGGGCTTTACTTCACCCGGCTTTTGCCCGGGTGGCGACTGAGGATTGGGCTTGGGCGGCTGCGGTGTCGGAGCGGGCGCCGGAGGTGCCGGCGAAGGCGGTGCCGGCGCCTGTGCAAGCGACGCGCTGCAAAGGCAGCCTATAAGAGCGGTGAGGACACCGAGCCGGACTTGAGACGTTGTCGTGAGCAACTTCAACCTCCTCGAGAGAACGGGGCATGGCACCCGAAAATGGGCGGAAACGCACCTGTAATGTAAGATGGCGATAATTCCGTTATACCATATTTGCCCGGATCGCTCTTGGACGGGTCGACATGGCACCGTTCGCTGACGGATGCGCACTTGGGTAAGCTCAAAGTAGGCGCCGCCAGTCATTTCGGACTTCCGACCTGCCGACGACGTGAACGCCATCGCTCTGGGGCTGCATGCCAAGCGCCCTCCGGGGCGTGGGATGGCGAAACTGGTTCTATGAGATTTCTGGGTGCAGACGCTTACACGCCGAGTGTTTGGCCGCCGTCAACAAGAATCGTCTGACCCGTAATGTAGCCGGCGGCCTGTGACGCAAGGAAAACAACCGCGTTTGCCAGCTCTACAGGGTCACCGAGTCTGCCGAGAGGAATTCTCGCTTCCGCCTGCTTGCGCGCTTCGGCAAACGAGATTCCCTGTTGGTCCGCGTTGCGTTGGTGGAGATGGTTGAGGCGATCGGTATCGAAAGAACCCGGCGCGACGTTATTGCAGGTGATTCCGTACTGTGCGAACTCCTGTGAGAGGGTCTTCAACAGGCCGAGGACACCGGCCCGGAACGTGTTCGAGAGGAGCAGACCTGGAATCGGCTGCCTCGCGGACGTCGATGTGATGACGACGATTCGACCCCAGCGTGAGGCCTTCATGTGCGGCAGCGCGGCGCGGATCATTCGGACGGCGGCAAAGAGAGTCGAATCGAGGCCGGCCTGCCACTGCTCGGGGGTAAGCGTCTCGAACGTGCCGGCGGGAGGCCCACCGCTATTCGGCACCACAATGTGTAGGCCGCCATAGTGCGAGACCGTCTGCGCGACGATCCTGTCGACATCGCCCGGGTTTGTAACGTCTCCGGAGAGCGCCAGAACATCGGCGCCGGTCTGCTTGGTGATCCGCTCCGCAGCGGCTTGTATCTCACTCTCCGTGCGAGAACAGATCGCGATGCGAGCGCCCTCTCTGGCCAGTCCAAGCGCAGATGCATAACCCAGACCCTTGCTGGCGGCGGCAACAAGCGCTATCTTTCCGCTCAATCCAAGATCCATCGAGCCTCTCCCTCGTTCGCCGCGGTGCGAGTTGCACCGTCTGCCGGCTTTGGTGTACACTGCTGTCAACCTGAATTCGGAGCCTTTCGGATGCCACACCAGCGATTTCACTTACCAATTATAGCAGCCTGCCTCGGGATCCTGTTGAGCGGGCGAGCACCCGGACAGAATGCACCTGCCTTTTCACTGCCCCCGCCGACCGATACCGTGGACGCGTTGCGCCGCTCGTTCTATACGTACGATCACACGCTCCCGCTCAATTCTACCGTTGCGCGGCTAGACGAAAC
>JBBQVV010000120.1:0-16849 GCA_038211235.1 Chthonomonadales bacterium
CCGTGAGGACTCCGTCATCGACCCATGCACACGGCCCGTCGTCTGGTGGAGCGGCGCCGGTTGTAAACCAGACCCGGCGGCCGGGCAGTCCGCTCTCTCCGATGGACCGGGACGACCCGTTGTCGTAACCTACGACCGCCCAATCCTCCGGGTTTTGCGCGGCAAAGATCCGCGCTTTGGTTGTGACATACTCTTCGAACGAACGGTGGCGATTAAGATGGTCCGGCGTTATGTTCGTAAGGATCGCCACTCGGGGCTTGAACTGCTCGACCCACTCCAACTGAAAGCTGCTGATCTCGGCTACTAGCACCGGCTTCATCGGGCCGATTTCCCGTTCCGCTTCCCTGGCCGCCTCAACCAGCGTCTTCTTAACGTTGTCCGCACTCACGTTACCGCACACGATTGCCTTGATTCCGGACTCGGTCAGCATCTCCGCCAGCAGAACTGTGGTGGTCGTCTTCCCGTTTGTGCCGGTTACCGCCGCGATCGGCGCAGAAGTAATGCGGAACGCAAGCTCTACCTCCGAAAGAACGGGTATGCGTCGGGCGACGGCGGCTTGAAGGACCGCGGACCCAGCCGGTACTCCCGGGCTTGTGACCACCAGTTCGGTGCCTTCGGGCAGCGACTCTTCTACGCCTGCACCAAGCCGGCAGTCCACTCCAGACCGCCGAGCAGTCTCAACGCTGGATCCGAGCGACGCCTCGGGCGTACCATCGGCCAGGACTACGATCGCCCCAAGGTCCACCAGAGCGCGTGCGGCGCCGATGCCGCTGCGTCCGGCTCCGATCACACTGATCCGGCGTCCGGCAAAGCAGCCTATCCCCGCGCTTCGATTCACCTTGCTCACTCCATCCGTCGAACGAGGTTGCGACCCCGCGGTTATCGCGATCGCCTATCCCAAGCGGCCCCATAGCAGCCCGAGCGCGGTGAACACGGCACCCGCGAGCCAAAATCTGGTTACAATTCTGGTCTCCGGCAGGCCCTCCTCTTCAAAGTGATGGTGCAGGGGTGTCCTGCGAAACACGCGATGCGCTCGGGCATAGTCGAGACCCTTGCGGCGACGTCGCCACTTGAAGACACCCACCTGGATAATAACCGAGACCAGCTCCGCCCAGCAGACGAGCGAGGCAACGATCAGACCGACCTCCTGCTTGCCTGCGATCGCCACGCCCGCAATCGCGGCGCCCAGTGGCAGCGACCCGGTATCCCCCATGAACACCCTCGCGGGATGCCCGTTCCACCAGAGAAAGCCCGCCAGCCCGCCCGCCAGAACGAACATGAAGAGACTTAGCTCAGGATGCGCCAGCCATAAGAGCGCCGCGGCGGCCAGGCAGATCAAAAGCACAATGCCGCTTGCGAGACCGTCCAGCCCATCTGTAAAATTCGTCGCGTTGGACAGTCCAACGACAAACAGGACCGCGATCGGATAGTAGATCCAACCCATCTCCATGGGGGGAACCAACATGCCTGTTGGCGCGATCTGGACCTGCGTCGTTATAGGCTGAGCAGTTCGGGCAAGCCACAATATGAACCCGACCGCAACGAGAATCTGCGCGATCATCTTCTGGCGTGAGGTCAGCCCCAGGTTCCTGCCCCGTCGAGCGCTCAGATAGTCGTCCGCGAATCCGATAGCTCCAAAGGCAGCGGTCATCAAACAGACGGGAAGCAGCGCAGGCTCGGTTCGGCCGGATCCTCGCAATGCCAACATCGCACAGACCGACACGACACAGGGAGTGAGGAACATCAGCCCTCCCATAGTCGGAGTGCCCTGCTTTGCCGCGTGAGCAACCGGCGCGTCTTGACTTACGTTCTGTCTTGCGCCCAACCCGCGCAGCCACTCGATCCAGATCCGGCCAGGCAGCGCCGTCAGTACGAAAACGACAACGAACGCCGCGACGAGGCTACCCATGCTGGATCGTCCCGCGCACGCCCGTTAGTGCGGCGACGACCTTCTCCATCGCCATCGCACGGGAGCCCTTCACTAGTACGAGATCATAGGCTCCGGTCAACGATGGGACTTCGGCGGCGGCGTCATCCGAATTCTCGAAGTGCCGGTGAAGCGGGGCGGGCCTATCCGCCTGGCTGGAGTAGCGAGCTGCTTCGTGCGCAACTTCCGCGGCCAGCTCTCCCACTGTCACGAGTACATCGACTCCGGCATCGATCACCTCACGACCCACGATCCGATGCAGCCGCTGAGCGAAGCCACCCCGCTCACGTATATCCCCGAGCACCGCGACTCGACGGCCTGTGCCGGCCGGCCGGTCGTCGCAGCGTCCGGGCGTATGGACCGGCATGCGTGATAGGATGCCGAGGGCGGCAGCCATGCTCTCCGGTGCGGCATTATAGCAGTCATCGATGACCGTCATGTGATCTCCGCAGCTTAACGCTCGCAGACGGCCCTCCATCGGATTCCACTGCAGTATTCCCGCGCACGCATCCTCATTCGAGATATCAAACGCCATGCCCGCGGCGATAGCCGCGGCGGCGTTCCGTGCCATGTGTCGTGCAGGTGGTCCCGCGATTGTGATCTCGAACCGCTCGCCAAGCAGGCTAGCCCTGTAGTAGGGCTCATCGTGTATGAGCTCTACCACCACGTCCGCCCTTGCCTCGGTGTCGTCAGAAAACGTGATAATTCGACATCCTGCCGGTACCCTGGCCTTGAGGCGCTCAAAGAACTCGTCGCCGCGGGGTAGAAGTGCGATGCCGTCTCGCGGCAGCCGTTCAAGCAACTCCGATTTTGCGTCGGCGATCGCACCTCGCGTTCCCAGGCGTTCGATGTGCGAGTGCCCGACATTTGTAATCAGGGCGACAGTCGGCTCGGCAATCGAGGCGAGCCAACCTATCTCGCCTTTGGCGCGCATTCCCAACTCCACGACTGCCGCTTGATGTTGCCCGCCAATCTGGAACAGCGTTAACGGGACTCCTATTTCGTTGTTGAAGTTCTTCTCGTTGGCGAGAGTGGACATTCGAGTGGAGAGGACGGAGGATGCCATCTCCTTTACCGTCGTCTTGCCGACGCTCCCGGTGATGGCGAGTACTGCAACGTCAAATCGCCTTCGATAGTTACGGGCAACCTCTCCCAAGAATCTGACGGTCTCGTCTACGAGCACGATGGGGCCGTCCGGCGGGCGCGAGGGCGGCTCCGAAACGACGGCGGCGGCCGCACCGGACGCGAGCGCCTCACGCACGAATCCATGCCCATCGCTATGCTCGCCCTTCAGGGCAAAGAACAGATCGCCCGGCGACAGCTTTCGGGTATCCGTGCACACGCCCGTAACGATAGGATAGGCGGTCGGACCGACGTAAGCTCTCTTTATAAGGCCTTGGACCAGATCGTCGAGGGAGATGGGTTCCATCAGCGGGCCTGCCTATCTAGCCACTCGGCGGCGACGCGGCGATCGTCGAATGGCAAAGTCTGATCTCCGATAATCTGATAGTCCTCGTGTCCCTTACCGGCAATGAGCACCATGTCTCCGGGCTGCGCCTGCTCCAACGCAAGGACGATGGCCTTTCGTCTGTCCGGCTCAACGTGGATCTCGATGCCGGACGCCGTTCCGCATCTCATGCCGGAGAGTACCTCGTCGATGATGGCGCCCGGATCTTCACTCCTCGGATTGTCCGATGTGACGATCGCCACGTTCGCCATTGAGGCCGCCACGCCACCCATCAGGGGCCGCTTCGCGCGATCGCGATCACCGCCGCAGCCGAAGACGAGCAGTATTCGTGAACAGCTCAGCTCCTTAGCGGATCGCAACAGATTGCTCAAGCCGTCAGGCGTATGGGCGTAGTCTACGACGACGCTAAACTCGTGATCGCCGGTTTCGATCGATTCGAAACGTCCCGGGACCGGCGCCAGGGCTGCGAGGCCGTTCGCGATCGTTTCCCAGTCCACGCCAAGTCCAAGGCACGCTGCTGCGGCGGCAAGCGCATTGTTGACCTGGAATGCGCCGCCGATGGGGAGAGAGATCGGAATGCGAAACTCATCACTTCCGGCGCCATAGACTGCGTCGAATGACGTGCTTTCCGGCCGTGCGGTCACGTGCTCGGCGCGGATGTCGGATGGATCGGCCGCGGAGGAAAATGTGACGGTCACGCCGCGGGCCAGCGTCTTCAGATATCGGCCTGCCCAGTCGCTCGTGTTAATTGCCGCAACAAACTCCGAGGCGTCGGGACGCGGATAACGGACCGGATAGTCTGCGAACAGCCGGGACTTAGCGCTGAAATAGGCGTCCATACTACCGTGAAAGTCCAGGTGATCCTGGGTCAAGTTCGTGAATACACCTGCGTTGAAGGCGATACCGTCCGTGCGATGTTGTGCCAGGGCGTGGGAGGAAACCTCCATCACTACCGCACTCGCGCCGTCATCGCGCAGTTGGGCAAGCAGCTCCTGAAGTTGATCCGCTTCAGGCGTGGTGTGCTGACTAGGCAACGATTCACCGTCCAGCTCCGCGCCGAGCGTCCCGATAGTTCCAACCCTATGTCCGGCGGCGTGCAGGATCGCGGCGATCATCCGCGTCGTCGTTGTCTTACCATTGGTTCCGGTTACTCCGACCATCGTGAGGGAGTGTGACGGGTCTCCGAAGAGCGCGCATGCTGCTGCCGGCAGCGCCCGGCGCGTGTCCGGCACCGTTACGATCGCGATTTCGGGCGGAACGTCCGCACTGACCGCCTCCAATCCGCCTTCATTCACCAGCAGCGCGGTCGCCCCTTCGGCAACCGCACGCGATGCGAAACGGTGTCCGTCGTGGAGCGCGCCGGACAGGCAGACGAACATATCGTCTGGACACACCAGTCGGGAGTCGTGGGTAATGCCGCGAATGTAGGTGCGTGGTTCGCCCCGTATCCATGCCTGAGGCAGGCGGGACATCAACTGGGAAACCGGCATTGAGGGTTGTAGAACCATTTGATTTCCGCCGAGATCCGCGGCCGACCGTGCGCATCACACAGAACACGCGGTCGCGCACTCATTATAACAGGTTTGATTGCGACGTCAGAGCCAGGGGTATCTCAAGCGGCAGCGCAGCCGCGCGGCGATGGGCCGTGCCCACCGTTTGTGGTCAGCTGAAAAGAAAAAAGGGGCCGCGCAAACCCGACACTGGCGCGGCCCCGAGGCCACACGTCGAACCGGAGCTGTCTTCGTGTGGAGAGCGTAAGATTGTTACCTGACCTTTTCCAGTCAGAGGTCGCCGTGCACCGGCGCATGGGCGGCTTTGTACTGCGTCCATGCTGGATCGTCTTCCGCGACACCTTTCAGACTCATCAGCCTCGTAGCGATCTGATGGAATACGGGTGCTGCGACTTCAGCGCCATAGAACGCGCCGTGCGGCTCGTCCAAGGCAATTAGGATCACGGCCCTGAACGTCGCATTTCTGGAAGCGGGAACGATCCCAATAAATGAGCCGACATAAGCACCAGGTCGGTATTTAGACGCGGTGCCCGTCTTGCCGGCTACGGTGTAACCGCGAACCGCCGCGGCGCGGCCGGTTCCGTTGGAGATAACCGCTTCCAGCATATGCATCATCAGATCGCTAGTTCGAGTTGATATCGCCTGTCCCACCTTTGTAGGAGGCATACTCTGCACCACCCTATCACCACGCGTGACCCGCGTGACGAGCCTGGGCTTCATGAGCGTCCCACCATTCGCGATCGCGCTGTACGCCATGGCGAGATGCAGAGGTGTGGTCGTGATTGCCTGTCCGAATGCGACTCGAGCCGCCTGCGCTGGAAATTGCCTCCGTTCGGGAATCCTCATCCTCCCAAGCTGCTCCTTGGGCAGGAGAGTGTTGAGCGGCGAGCCCAACCCGAACCGTTTTACCCCGTCGTAGAGCTCCGGCAGGCCGATCTTAAGCCCGATCTGCGCGGTACAGACATTGCACGACACTCGGAGTATGTCCTCGGGAAGCAGGTCGCCATGCGTCTCCATGTGCGAATCGTGGATAGTATGATTGGCGACCGTCAGTCCGCCGCCGCAATGGAACGCTGTGTTTGGCGAGATAATTCCTCGATCTATTGCCGACGCGATCGCCAACGTCTTGAGGGTGGATCCTGGTTCGTAGACTCTGCAGGCACATCGGTCGAACTGGTACTCACCGATCTCCGCCACATTGGCCGGTCGCTTCTGCGACGCGTTAGGATCGAATGTCGGCAGACTGACCATCGCAAGAATGTCGCCTGTTGCGGGGTCAATCACAACGGCTTCGGCGCCGTTGGGATGGTACTTCGTAAACGCAGTCTCTAACTCTTCGCGTACGATTTTCTGGATGCTGCCGTCCATGGCCAGATGTACGTCCGCGCCATCGAGAGGCGCCCGTGACCGGGTCTCCGTGCCCGGAATCTGTCGCCCACGACCGTCACGCTCGGCAACAAGGTAGCCCGTATGCCGGTCGAGCCACGGGTTACAGGTCTGCTCCAAGCCGGTGATCGGCATTCCGTAGTCGTTCACATAGCCCACGACCTGCAGTCCGCTGTCACCCAGTAGATAGGTCCTGCGCGTGCCGTCCTGAAGCCAGAATCCGGCCAGCTTGAATCTGCTACGGTTAAATCTCGCTACGGTGTCTGCATCGACGCCTTCGCGAATCAATGCAAAACGAGCGGACGTCAGGATGGTATCCATATTTCGATGCCGGCGGGTAGACATCCAGACAGGATACTCGTAACGTGCCCGCTTAACCTTAGCCGCAAGGTCGGCCGGCGGACAGTTGAGTATCTCGGCGAGCAGGGATACGCTAGACTGTAGTTGCCTCTCACGGTCGGCGCTCTTACGTGGATCGGGAATCGGTTTGGAAAACAGGTACGGGTCAAAGCCGATATTTGCGGTTGCAACGCTTAGCGCACAAGGAGTTCCCGCGCGATCCAGAATCGCGCCGCGTCGGGCCGGAAGCGGAATCTGACCGGTTCGCTTACTCACGGCCTGCGCGCGCGTCGCCGACCCCTGAACTCCTTGTAGGACGAATAGACGTCCCATTAAAGCGAAGTAGCCCAGGGCCACACACGCAAAGGCAAGACGCGCACGATTCCTCAATATATCAGTTTGATCAATGCTTCGGACGGCCATTTGTTCCTGCTGTTTCCGATCGATCCGGGTCCAGTTATGGAATGGTTACCGTGTCGCGGTCGGTGCGCCGGATCATGCGAAACTTAACGGCCTGTTCCGCGATGATCGTATCGTTCTCCGACGTTGCCCGGCTGAGCGTGAGCTCTCCGTCGCGTTGATGTGCTAGTTTGAGTTGCGAGTTAAGATAACCCCGCCGATTTATCTCACTGGTCTGGCATATTCTGCCGTACAAAGAGAGTATGCCGAGCGCCAGCAGGAGACCGGACGCTACGATGAGGAGGCTCATCCAGGCCTGATGCTCACGTCTCCGCGATCGAGGCATGGCACGTTCACGGATGACAGGGATCGGAACGTCTCTTCGAAGTGCTGGAGCCAATGCCGTGACAGACGTGCGCGATGTGACGTATCGATTTCTTTGTGCCGTGACCATGAGTCGGACTCCCAGGATTAAGAGTGAATGCTTACCTGCGCATGTCGTTAGTTCGCCCGTTTGGCAACGAGGCTCGCGCGGCACGTCGACGCGGTGTAACAACATACGTCCTGGTATGTCCAACGCTCTATCTCTATGATCGTACTCAACAAATACGCTGTAGGGCTCGGAGCTTTGCGCTGCGAGCGCGCGGATTGCTGGCCGTCTCGACATCGGTCGGTACGACCGGCTTCCGCGTTAGCAGGACCGCCTTCGCCGCCAACCGGGGCGCTGGAAGCAGAGCGGCCGGAGACGAGCCAGGAACGTAAGGTGCGCGTCCCGCCAGGGCGGCAAACATCTGCTTAACGATCCTGTCTTCGAGTGAATGGTAGCTAATTACGACCAGCCGGCCGTTTGGCGCAAGTCGCTCAACCGCTTCCGCCAACCCCGCGCGGAGCTGTCCAAGCTCGTCGTTGACCACGATGCGTAGAGCCTGAAAACTTCGCGTCGCCACATGAATGTCCCGGGGCCAGGCGCGGCGCGGAATGCTCTGCTCGATCAGCGCCGCGAACTGCGCTGTCGTCTCAATACGCGATCCCTTTTTGCGCCGGTCGACGATGCGTTGAGCGATTCGGCGCGACCAGTGTTCGTCGCCGTACTCCCAGAGTATTCGCGCAATCTCCGGTTCGTCGGCCGCGGCAAGGAGCTCCGCGGCCGTCGAGCGCGACGAGTCGGCAGCGTTCATGCGCATATCCAGTGGCTCGTCTCTGCGGAACGTAAAACCGCGTGCGGTGTCCAGTTGGTGCGATGAGACACCGAGATCGAAGAGCACGCCGTCAAATCGAGTACCGGAGGTGTTCTCCTGTACGGATAGGGCCGCTTCCAGCTCACCGAAGCCGGTTTGGACCAGGATCGTCCGGACATCGGCATGAACGGTCAAGCGCAACCGGGCCGCCACAATGGCTTCTACATCGAAGTCAAGCCCGACAAGAGTTCCGCCCGGCGAAATCTGTCGCGCTATCGCCTCGCTATGGCCCCCTCCACCGACGGTGGCATCGAGCGCGGTATTGCCCGGTTTCAGCGCCAGTAGGGTAAGCGCCTCTTTGAGTAGAACAGGCACATGGTACGGCGGACTGTCCAGGGCGAAAGCGGGATCTGTCACGCTCCGCTATGCCGCATCATCGTCCTTCGAACTGTCACGGCCTGCAGTGGTTGTAAGCATTCCGCGAAGGCGATTACTGGCATCTGTCGTTGCATTCGTCGAGAACTTTGCCTTATAGGCTTCCCAAGCGGTGTGGCTCCACAGCTCGAGCTTATTGCCCTGGCCGAATATAATGACTGTCTCGTTTTCCTGCTTGCCAAATTCCGCCCAGTTTCGCAGTGGCTTGGGCAGAGTCAGGCGGAACTGTTGATCCAGGCTGCCGACATCGCCGTCATAGAAGAGTCGTTGCAGCATCTGCCTGTCTTCATTGGCTTCGTCCAGAACGGTGGAGCTCTCGAGCTGCGTCTCCATCTGCTCGAAGACCGGCATCGGATAGATGCGCAAACAGGGTCCCGGCCCGGTAACGAGCATGAACTCGTCACCCAACGTTTCGCGGAATCGCAGGGGAATAATGACACGGCCCTTCTCGTCAAGGCTGTGTTCACTCCGCCCGCGCATTCGAGGAAAACCGTTCGCCATGTCTGAGTTGCCGCCCATCGCCGAAATCGTCGTTCAAGAGATCTTGTTGGGCGCACTTCGCCACTATTTGGCCCCACAGTCTCCCCGTTGCTGGTATTGAGTTGCCCCAGGATCACCATTATAAACCTATCGGATGATCCGAGTCAATACAAAAACTGCGACATCGCGAGGTTTTTTTACTCCGTTTTTTTACTAGAAGCCTGTCCGTTACTGCGCTCGATTCGTTCGGATTGACGAGTGTCTACAAGACGCTGAAAAACCGATCGAACGACTAGTTCCGGCGTATTCTTGCGGCCGGCTCTTGACATTCGATGGCGGCTTCGTATATACTTCTGAGGTGTCCAGATGATGTTTTGGCCATACTGCGAGCGTCCAAAGGCGACAGCAGTGTATGGTCGTACGACCGGTTCGGTAACGGTACCGGGTTGTAATCGGAGTCGGTCATTTAAGCGACCGGCACCGTCCGCAACCGAGTTGGAGAGAGTTGCGAACGATGAGGCTACTGAGCGTTATGTTGCGCGGAATGGGTCATCGACTCGTCTCGGGATCGATGGCGCTTAAGCGCCCGGACTCCGTCCGATTTAGCGCTTCGTGGCACCGTTTGTTCTCCGATCTCCATTGACCTGTCCGTCGATGTAACCTAAGATCCGAATTCGGAGAGCCACGGGCCGCAGCGAGCCGGTGGCTTTTGTGCGTTTGTGCCACCGGAGGTTGTGCCGGTGGCTTATCTGCGTTTGGGGGTGGGTTGAGATTGAGGCACCGGCAAGCAGGCAAAGATATAGCCCGGCTACGCAGAGCGCACCGGGCTTCAGCAGGCGAGTCAGACGGCTTGCCGTTCATGACCCGAAGGCTAAAACAGGCTAAGCCGCCTGCTCACCTCGTTGACTATGATCCATGCTAGTCACCACCTCCTTCTTTGTCTGTTCTTATTATCGCAGGAAGGCAGGGGGAAGTCAATACCCATTTTCTCCGGCAGGCGTAGGCCGGCGTGATGGTTTTGCGATCTGGCTACCCGACCGGGCTGAGTCGCCCTGAGCAACGGACATCGATCGCACTATATTGAGTTCGGTAACACCGCCTCCGAGATAACCATCGGTTCGTTTTGGAGGCGGACCGGGGAAGGAAGATGATAATGCGGAATCTCGAACCATCGTCTGCGGATCGTGCCGAAGAGCCGCTCATTCTATCACGGATTCCGATAGCCGAGACCGCCTTGCACATCGAGGCCGTGAGTAAGACATTTGCGCGTTCAGCAAAGCGCGCGAAGTCGAAGCCTGCCGCCCTACCTTGGAGGCAGCGGATGAGCTTGCGCGGCCTGCGTGCCGGCCTAACGAATGCGCGCAGATCCGAGCAGAAGCGCGTGGTGGATAACGTATCCCTGACCGTGCATCGAGGTGAGGCTTTGGGCATTCTCGGCCCTAACGGCTGCGGGAAGTCGACGCTAGTCCGGATGATCTCCACGCTGCTCATCCCGGACGAGGGATGGATATCCGTATTCGGCCACGACGTCGTACGCGATTCCAGATCGGTCAAATGCCTGATCAACCGGGTTTCGGTAGATGCCGCCTTTTTCAAGAAGCTGTCTGCTTTGGAGAACCTGCTCTATACTGCCAGACTGTACGACGTCGATGCGGGCAAAGCCATAAAGAAGGCAACCGACATCCTCGACATGCTCGGTTTCGACAAGGAGCATCTTGAGAATTCAATGGAGCAGCTCTCACGGGGTCAGCAGCAGAAGGTCGCGATCGCGCGAGCGTTTCTGACCTCGCCGCGGCTCGTGCTTCTGGACGAGCCAACAACCGGCCTTGATCCGAAATCCAAGAAGGACGTCGAGGCGTTCATCCGGGAGCTTCGTGAGGCAAAGGATACCACGGTTGTGTTGACGACACATGACATGGCTGAAGCCGAGGCTCTATGCGATCGCATCGCGATTCTTAATCGTGGCAAGCTGGTTGCCCTGGGTACAGCGAACGCTCTGAAGGCTCGACACCGCAAGCCAGGAGCTGCCGAGCTGCCTTCTCTCGAAGATGTCTTCATCGAGCTGGCCGGCGAAACGATCGAGCAGGCTGACGAGGTCGAAGGGATCGAAAGCTAGCGCGATGTGGGCGCGATGGTCCACGCTTACACCGTTACAGAAAGGTTGAAGTCGAGTCCCATGGAGATACGCGAACTCAGGGAGGACGAACGCGAAGCTGCGTTCTATGTAGGGAGCCAGGCATTCAGGAGCGGCGGCCGGGATATGAGCGGCCTCGACAGCCCGGATCGGCGGCCACGCGCAACGTTCGGAGTCTGGGATGAGGCCGGCCTGCAGGCCGTTGTCGCCGTCATCGCATACCAGGTTCACCTCGGCCCGGACGTCGTCGTGCCCATGGGCGGAGTCGCGAGTGTCGCGTGCCTACCCGCCAGCCGAGGAAAAGGCTATGCCGGGCAAGGGCTGAAGCACTCGCTCGAGCGAATGCGCGATGCCGGCCAGGTCGTCTCAACGCTGTTTCCGTTCAGCTTCGAATATTACGAGCGCTTCGGCTGGGCATGGTCCGGAGTTACGCGCTCGTATGAGGCGCCGACACGTATACTTTGTGCTGCGCCGGAGACAGAGAACATAAGGGCCGCGACGGAGGCCGACCGCCCCGTGATCATCGCCGCCTATACCGAGTTCGCCGGACGTTACCGAGGCGTCGTCGCGCGCGACGAGAAGCTGTGGAACCAGATGCTGAACGGTACGGAGCAGCAGTATCGATACACCTACCTCTACGAAGATGAGGGGCGGGTGGAGGGCTACCTGACATATATCGGCGGGAAACACGAGGAGACACGACTGCGTGAGTTCATCGTGTTGACTCCGCAGGCCCGCCGTGGGCTCCTGGGTCTACTGCGACGACATGAGATGCAGATACAAAAATTCATGTGGGATGCACCTGGCGACGACCTACTATGGTCCGCACTTTATCACTGGGACCTGAAGACGAAGCTGGAGCCGACGACCATGGCACGTGTAGTCGACGTTGCCGCGGCACTGCGCGCCTGGCGGCCGGCTGAAGCGGCGACCGGAGCGGTCGTCGTTCATGTCAGAGATGAAGCCGCGCCCTGGAATCAGGCCTCCTGGCAGATCCAGTTCGAAGCCGGCGGTGTCGAGGTCGAACGAACCAGCCGTGATCCACAGGTATCCCTCGATATCCGTCAGCTTTCCCAGGCCTACTTCGGCACTCCGTCCGTGTCGGACATCCGGGCGGCAGAGGGTCTGGAAGTGCACGACGAGGGCGGATATGAGTCGTTGCTGCGACTGCTTGAAGGTCCGCCGATGTGGATGAACGACAGTTTCTAGTCGCGCATCCGCAGCAATTAACTCCTGGAGCGTGATACGCCCGTGGTACGAGCGCTACGAATCTACGGAAAGACCGCCGCGATGTCGGCCGCGGGGATCGTGGGGGATAGTCCGCTCTTCGGCGTGGACTATCTCCTCCGATTCATGCGCGTCGCGCTTCTGCTAGCGATCTGGCGAACACTTTTCCATGGTCGGCTCGCGGTCTCGGGCCTTCCGCTATCGGCCGTGCTCACATACACGCTTATCGCGGAGGTATTTGCGGACCCGCTTGGTGGCTATACCAGTCTGACGGATGCATTTTGGGACGGATCGATCGCGAACCGATTCTTACGGCCGATGAACGTATTCGGACAGTTCGCGGCGGAAGCCGGCGGTCAGTGGATCTTCAATTTCGTCCTCTGCTCCCTGCCGCTGTTCATCGCGGCGCCGTTGTTGGGCGTCAACCCGCTGCCGGCAAGCCCGATAGCCGGCCTTACGTTCTTGCTCAGCCTTACGCTCGGCGTATCCGTCGGTCTCGCACTCGACTATATAGCGGGCGCGATTGCGGTGGGTCTGGAGATATCGCCTCCATCGATTGACCGAGCAAGACGTGCAGTAGGCGGCCTGCTCTCCGGTGCGATCATACCGTTTACACTCATGCCGTGGGCGATCGGTAAGGCGCTGCAGTGGACTCCGTTCGCCGCGCTCGCATCCGCGCCGCTGCAGATCTATACAGGACGAGGAGATCCGGTCCGTTTGCTTGCGCTGCAGGCGTTCTGGGCAGTCGTGCTGTGGCCGTTGGCGCACCGACTCTGGTCCACCATGCGAGAGAGGATGGTGTCCTATGGCGGCTAGCGTTCGCAGGATCCTGCGACTCTGGAGCCTCTACGCGCGCATGGATGTTCTATGGGTCACGCGGGATCTCAATACGGTGTTTGCATGGCTGATGTCAGACACGATTCTGAACGTCGGCGCCCTCCTTGGCATGCTGCTGCTCGCCGAACGATTTGCGGGGATCGGAGCGTGGTCTAAGATGCAGGTTCTCTTCCTGCTGAGCTATGCCGCTGTTTCCGGCGGACTGATCGACACGTTGTTCAACTACAACGTGGCCTTCATCAGCCGGCGAATCGGTCGCGGCCAACTCGACCACCTGCTGATACAGCCCCAACCTATCTGGATGGCGTTGCTGACGGAGGGATTCTGTCCCATTTCCGGAGCCATCGTCATGGTACCGGGGCTGGCCCTCATGGCGTGGGTTGTACCGCGGCTGCACCTGCATTCCGGCGCGACCTGGTACTTCGCGCTGATTATGAACCTGTTTGCTTCGGCTGCGGTCACCATGGGCTTCCAGTTCTTGTGGGGCAGCCTGGCATTCTGGGCGCCGCGAGCAGCCGAGGAGATCAATAGCTCCACCGTACGCCTGCTTCGGCAACTTAGGCCCTATCCGCTCGACGGGCTTGGCCCCATGCTGGCCGGCGGCCTTCTCAGCGTTCTGCCCGTAGGCTTTCTCGGCTGGTTTCCGAGCCGCGCGCTGCTCGGGCTAGACCCGCGCCCGCTCAGTTTGTGGACGACTCCGATGGCGGCCGTAGTCTTTGTTGCTCTCGGCGCAGCCATGTTTAGAAAGGGACTTGGATACTATGGGCGAACCGGCTCGCAGCGCTACTTACGATTCGGACATCGCAGTTGACCTGCGCTGTGTCAGCAAAACATTTCGGCAGCGGCAGCGCTCGGACAGGCTTGGCGATATCTGGCGCAACCTGGTTCGGCCCGTCATTCGCGAAGTGCATGCGCTGCGCGATATAGATCTGAGGATCGCCACGGGCGAGATCGTCGCATACGCCGGTCCGAACGGAGCAGGCAAGAGTACGACGGTCAAGGTCGCATCGGGGATGCTGACACCGGATACCGGCGCCGTGCGGGTGCTCGGGATGGATCCGGTGCGCGAGCGCGAGGCCTATATGAAGCGGATCGGCGTCGTGTTTGGCCAGCGCACGGAGCTCTGGATGGACCATACGGTCGCCGCGAGCTTCGAATGGAAGCGTGTCGTCTGGGAGATTCCACGTGAGCGGTTTGATCGTATGCTCGGTTTCGTACGCGAGCTGCTGGTTCTGGGAGAGTTCTTCCACACACTGGTGCGAGAGCTCAGCCTTGGACAGCGTATGCGCGCCGACCTGGGCATGGCGCTCCTGCACGAGCCGAAGATCCTATTCCTCGACGAGCCGTCCTTAGGACTCGATGTCCTGGCGAAGCGATCGATGCTGGATTTCATTACGGACCTCAATCGCGAACGCAACGTCACCGTCATGGTGACAAGCCACGACATGGCCGAACTGGAGCAACTCGCCGGCCGGATCGTGATGATCCATCGCGGCGAGATTGCGTTCGACGGCGACTTCGCGCGTCTCAGGCGGGAGTTCGCCGATCGCAGGGTCCTGCGAATCGAAACGGAAAGCGTGCGTGCCCCAAAGCTCGAGGGAGCCAGGCACGTGAGCACTGAGGGCTGCCGACACGAGTACGCGTTCGACGCGGCAGAGGCCGGCATCGGCGATCTGCTCGCTTCGGCAGCCAGGCAGACCCGACTGCTCGACGTCGAGACGCATCGGGCGCCGATCGACGACATTATTGCCGACATCTATGTGCGCTGGCAAGCAGCACACGCCGGGTGAAGACCAACGGTTCACGAACGTGAGGAGAAGCGCCATGGAGATACGCCAGTTAACCGGGATGGAGCAGCAGGAAGCCAGATATATCTGGTCGCAGTCGTTTGAGCGTGGAAACCGGGCGATGGAGGATTGGATCGAGTGGGAAGAGCGCGTGCCATCGGGCAGAACCACCTACGGGATCTTCGACTCTGCGGGCCTGCAGGCCGCGTTTCTGCTCGTCGACGAGGTTATCCACCTGGGACCCGAGCGAACAGTTTCCATGGGAGCCGTTTGTGGCGTCGGCGTCCTTCCAGCGAGGCGTGGGCTGGGCTATGCCTCGACCGGAGTTGCCTATCTGTTTGAGCGCATGCGCGACAAAGGGCAGTCCATCTCGTTCCTCGAACCGTTCAGCTGGGAGTTTTACGGTCGCCTGGGATACGCATGGTCGGCGCCCACGCGTCGCTACGAGGCACCGACGCGCGTGATGTCGTCTTCGCCCGAGACCGCTCACGTCCGAGCCGCAAGGAAGGAGGATAGGGCTGCCATCGTCGCCTGTTATGAGAGGCAGGCGCACCGTTATCGGGGAATGGTGGCGCGTCGTCCGGAGGTTTGGGACTGGCTCCTCGATGTCAGCAAGAAGGAGTATACCTATGCGTACCTGTACGAACGCGAAGGTGAGGTCGAGGGCTACCTCTACTACCACGGTGGCAAGCGAGCGCAGACACGATTGGACGAGTTCACCGCGCTTACGCCGCGTGCGATGCGCGGCATGATCGGGCTACTTAGGCGGCATGAGATGCAAGTAGAAATTTTCCGCTGGGACGCGCCGTCCGACGATCCGTTCTGGTCCTTGCTGACGCATGCGGAGATCAAGACGAGCTTGTGTACGAAGCTCATGGCCCGAATCGTCGATGTCGCCGGTGCCCTGCAAGAGATTACGCCACGGTCAGAGCTGAGCGGAGCAGCCTCGGTATTGATCAAAGATGAGACAGCCCCCTGGAATCAGGGGACCTGGCGCATCGAGTACGAGGCCGAGCACGTGCGCCTTACTCCAACTCATAGATCGCCGGACGTTACGATTGATATTCAGGCGCTCACACAGGCCTATCTCGGCGGCCCAACGCTGGCGGATCTGCGAGCCGTAGGCCGAATTGACGTCGACGACGAGCGCGGCTTCATCGCGCTTTCACAACTTCTAGCGGGCCCGCCCGCCTGGTGTAATGATGGGTTTTAACCTGGAGAAGCTGATGGTCACCCGAAAATACGTCCGATCGCGCGGCCCCACGGCAGAGACGGCCTGGCGCGAAATCCGCGCCACATATGGGTTCGTTGAGAGACAGTTCCTCCTGATGAAGCGATACTGGCTCTGGGAACTGGTCTGGGTAGTCTACAGTCTCACATCGAGCATCGCCATCGGCTATGGAGCGCGATATATGGCGACCGCGGCGAACGGTGCGGCCCATGTAGCGCCGAACGTGCCCGCGATTCAGAACCTGATCATCTTCATGCTGATCGGCTCGCTGCTCTGGGGATACCTGAGCGGTCTCTTCTTCGATATCAGCAACGTCGTCGGCTGGGAGCGCTGGGAGGGAACGATCGAATACACGTTCATGGCGCCGATCTCGCGTGCGACGCATATCCTCGGCATGTGCCTATTCAGCATCATTTACGGAGTGCTGCGGACGGTCGTGATGCTCGCGGCTGTCACACTTGTGTTTCACCTGGATCTATCCAGGGCGAACATCGTGGGCGCAATGCTGGT
>JBBQVV010000121.1:0-16540 GCA_038211235.1 Chthonomonadales bacterium
GGTTCAGGCCGAGGTCGATAAGTATCTTGGCAAGATCTCCTTTGGAAGACTGCTGAGCCTTACGGGCGTCCTCGATCTGCTCGGGCGAGGCATAGCCCTTGTCGATCATATAGTCGCCTAGATTCTTCTTTGCCATGACCATGTTATGTTCCTATCTGCGCATCTCGATTTGAAGGTACGGCCCGCAGTCGTTTCTCCAGGTTCGCCCCCGCGCCAGCGGGCTTGCGCCCGACTCCTGATTATATCATACTGTCAATTTTATCACAACGAATTGGCTGTCTGTCCGGTAAGGGGGCCTTTCGCGGCTTGCTGCCGCCTGTTCAAGTTATCTACTACGGCCGCCTCCATCACGTCGGTTGGGGGCCAGATCCCCGTCCACCACTCGAATGCCGCGGCCCCCTGGTACACTAGCATTTTGATACCGCTCATTACGGTGCAGCCTCGCGCTCTCGCCTCCGCGAGCAGCCGCGTTTCCATCGGGTTGTACACCAGGTCATAAACAAAAATGCCTGGATGGAGAGCATCCAGCGGCACAGGCGGGATCTCATCGACATCCGGGTACATTCCGACGCGCGTCGTATGTACCAACAGATCGGTCCCACGCATGGATTGTTCCAGCGCCTCCCAATCGTCGAGAGCGAGAGTACGGATGCGGCAGGCGCGGTAACCGGCTTCCGCTACTGCCGCCGCAAGTCGCTCCGCACGCTCGAGAGAGCGATTCGCCAGCAGGATGGTCGCGACGCCCTCCCGCGCCAGCCGGAATACCACGGACCGAGCGGCCCCGCCCGCGCCCAGAACAAGCGCCGTTCGGCCGCGCGCATCGAACCCTGCCTCGACGAGCGGCGCATAGAATCCCCGCCCATCGGTATTATCGGCGACTAGCCGCCCGTCAACACAGTTCACAGTGTTGATAGCGCCGACCTCACGAGCCTCGTCGGTCACCTCGTCCACCATGCCCAGAGCCCGCTCTTTGTGCGGGATCGTCAGGTTGACCCCGACGATTCCCAGAGCGGGGAGGCTGCCGAGGGCGACATCGAGGGCCTCGGGTCGTACACGAAAGGGAACGTAGACAAATGAGAGACCGAGCCGGGTAAGTGCCGCGTTATGCATCTGAGGCGACAGGCTATGCTCGACAGGATGCCCGAAGACGCCTAATATCCGTGTCTCGCCTCGCACGACGGCGGCTGCCGCTGCAGGCGTCAGAGAGTCTGGCAAACGGTTCGGCGATGGATCTCGTGCGGGCATAGGTCCCACCCGGCGTCCGCGGTGTTGGGCGCACCGCTCGAACGGCTCTCCCCGTTCGAGGCTGAGCCGACGCAACGCCCGCGGATTACCGCAGTTGTCCTCGTTTCCGGAACAGGCGCAGTAGCAGCGTCTCCGGAGGACGATGCACGAGCCGAGTATAGACGAACTCGCCCTTCGACATGGGCTTCACCATGATCGTATAGAGGCCGACACGGTTTCCGCCGAGGATGTCCGTAAACATCTGGTCACCGATGACCGCGGTAGTCGAGGCCGTCGTGTTCATCGCCTTCATCGCCCGATGAAAGCCATCCGGGCGCGGTTTTTGCGCCTTTCGAATATTCGGACAGCCAAACACGGCTGCGACACGTTCGACTCTCCGACTCAAGACCGAGTTAGACAGCAGGCAAAACTTGATGCCGGCGGCGCGCAGGCCGGAGATCCAATCGAGAATCTCCTCGGTGAGGTCCTCGCGCGCCCACCGCACGAGCGTGTTGTCCAGGTCGAGAATTACGCCTTGAATGCCACGTTCGGTTAACTGCTCCGGCAGAATCTCCAGTACGGAGTGCGCATATCGATGCGGGCAGCATACCATCAACCCCCTGCGCCGGACCGGTTCATTGGAAGACATAAGGCGCTGGGCATCGCATACCGGCATCGGGTGTTCGGAGGCTGGGGGCGTCTCCTGTTTAATTCGTCGGTTCATAAGGCTTTCGGCCGGATATCTCCTGGACACCACTCACCGCCGCGCGCTCCGAACGCGCGAGGCGCACTGCCAGTTCATGTTCCCTGGCCGTTCGCGTGAAGTAGTGAGTTCCGTTTGGACGAGCAACGTAGTAGAAGTAGTCGTTCTTCTCGGGCGCCAGCGCCGCACGCAAAGAGCGCTCTCCAGGGCTCGCGATGGGTCCGGGCGGCAGTCCCTCATGTCGATAAGTATTATACTGCGAATCGACCAGCAGGTCCTTATTGTAGAGGCGCTGTTTGTGGTGGCCGAGCGCATACTGGATCGTGGCGTCGATCTCTAGCTTCATACCCTTGGTAAGTCGGTTTTCAAGGACCCCGGCGATCCGAGGACGATCCTCATCCAGTTTCGCCTCCCGCTCGATCAACGAAGCGATGGTGACTATCTGGTGCAGACTGCGCCCACGTGCCGATATTTGATGTTGGTAGGGACGGCAGAAGCGCCTACAAAAGTTCAACAGCATCACGTCCAATACCTTCTCCGCGGGCGTGTTGGGGAAAAACTCATAGGTGTCTGGATAGAGGTACCCCTCCAGAGGTCCAGCCGGTCGAGGAAACCCGTAATCCCACGCCAGCCTCCGATCGGGATTGAGCGCCATCTGCAGAAATGCCGTTCCGTCCGTGATTCCCGCCCTCTCAAGTCGCGCGGCGATCTGGCGCATCGTGAAACCCTCCGGCACGGCCACGTGAACCATATCGTCCGGAGAATGCCCCGGACCCAGGCGAAGTTGTCTCACGATCTGTGCAAGAGTCATTGTCGGAGAGAGTGTATAGTGTCCGGGCTTCAGCGCGCCGGCCTCTCTGTGCCAGTGTGTATATATGTTGAATGCCATCGAGCTTCGGATAATGCCGCCGTGTTCGAGAGCAGCCCCCTCGCGGCTCGACGGCACCAGGACCTTGATCGCCCGATGCCGTGAGGCGCGCGGCAGGAACAGTGAGACGCCGATACCGGCAGCGACGACCGCGCAAGCGAATGCTGCTAGCCCCACGACTGCGGCGCGGCGGCGGCGCGCCGCACGTGCCTCTAACTGCCGCAGACGGTTGCCTCGCTCCTCCGCCTCGGAGCGCGTTGCCTCAGGCTCGCTCAATAGCTACGTTACCTCCAATTCATCGGCGCGACACTACTCAGACTCGCGCCGACGCCGATCCAGATAGTCTTGCAGAATGAGCGCCGCCGCAACGGAATCGATTTTGCGCTTATGCAGTTCGCGAGGTATGCCAAGCTCGTCCAATATCGCCTCGGCGCCAACAGTGGTATACGCCTCGTCCTGCCATTCGATCGGAATCCGTACGTTGTTCCGCAGCCGCGTTACAAACTCTTCGACGATCACGGCTTGCTCTCCTCGCGAGCCGTCTGGCATGAGCGGGATACCGACGACGATCGAAGTGACGCCGCGTTCGGAAACCAGTGCTCGAATCAGGGCCATGTCCCGCCGATAACCTGCCTGCCGAATAATAGTGTCACCCGGGAATGCCAGGAAGCCGGACGAGTCCGTGAATGCAACCCCAATGGTCTTGCTGCCGACGTCCAGCGTCATGATGACCGGCACGAATCACCTCTTGATCGCCATCGCGACGAGCCCATTGGCGGCGACCGCGAACGCGCAGAGCGGAACCAGGCACAGTGCTCCGCGCCAGTCGAGAGGCGTGCTAGCAAGGGTGCCGATCGCCCACGGAACCACCGCGGTGCCGACGCCGCTGATGGCGACCACTCCCCCGAATACGGATCCCATGGAGTGCGGATAGCGCTCTGCCGCCTCCGCAAGGACGAGACTAAAAATGGCGCCGAAGCAGAGCCCGGTCAGGAATACAGACGCTATTGTCGGCCAGGGAGTGGGAAACGCGAGCGCGGCGAGGGAGAACAGGCCGCCCAGGGCCGCAAGCGCCGAGCGCAGCGGCACGAGCGGATAGCGCACGATAAGGCTGCCTCCTGCCACCCGTCCCGAAGTC
This sequence comes from Chthonomonadales bacterium, assembly GCA_038211235.1. Lineage (GTDB taxonomy): Bacteria > Armatimonadota > Chthonomonadetes > Chthonomonadales > Chthonomonadaceae > DATGJU01. The sequence continues at coordinate 3,934 of JBBQVV010000121.1, forward strand.
ATTCCCACCCAGAAGACGCTCACAATCGAGCCGGCCCAACGATGCCCGTCCTGGATGCGCTGATCGAAATAGGACGGCAGCCACTGGAAGAAGCCTACTTCCGCGCCCGCATATAGCGCCGCGACCAGGCACAGGTTCAGAAACCCCCTTCCAGTGACGATCGATCGTAGTGGGGAGCCCGCATTCGCGGACACCGGAGTGGCAATGGGCGTCGCGGGAGCCACAGCCGCGACACAGATGAGAACGACCATTGCCGTCGCCAGCACGAGAAAGAGCGTCCGCCAATCCACTCCGGCAGCCAGGGCGCGGCTCGCCGCAACGGGTCCACAGATCGCCCCGGCGCCGAAGGCGATCTGCGCGGCATTCACCATCACCTTCTGTCGATCGACGAATACGCCCGCCACGAGCGCGTTCGCCACCGTCTGCATCGCGCCGCTGCCCGCACCGATCAGGGCTGCCGCGGCGAGTACGAGGCCGAATACATGCGCCTTCGCGAACAGACAGAGCGCGAGCGAGTAGACGCAAGCGCTCGTCAGCAACACCCGGCGGCGTCCGAATCGGTCCGACAGGTAGCCGCTGAGGAGGACGCTCACGATCATGCCCGTAAAGCTCGCGGGAAAGAGCCGGGCCTGTGCCGCGGAGCCCAGAGCGAACGTCCGCCCCACGGGCTCAAGGAGCACCCCAAGGCCGGCAAGGTAGACCGCGTACAAGAAGTTGATCGCGAAGCAGATGTAAGCCCACACCTTGCGGCCTGCGGCGATTCCGTGACCATTCGCGCCGGGTGGAAGTGGAACTTCCAGCGATCTCTTTACAGAACTAATAGGTTCGTCGTCCTCTCCGTCGTTGGCCCCTTCCGGCCACCGTGGAGTATACCTCATCGAGGTTTCACCAGGCGGAGCAGGCGTAAGAGCGGGTTCCCGGAACATCAGTGCGTAGCGGTCCGTCTGGCCTTTACGCACAATGAGTCTGTCAGCACAAAGTTAGAGGAGAAGATCATGAACGCCCTTGACAATATCGAACGGACGCTTGAAGAGTGGGGTCAGAACCTCCGCGGCGGAACAGCGCCTCACGGCCTGCAGCCCCGCGACGTGCTGCGTGCCGTGTTGGAATCGCTGGAACACAACCGCGTCGAGGGTCTCGACCATAGAGTGTATGCTCCGAATGCCTATACAGTCCAGCTCTACCTGGATGAAGAGGAGCGATCACGTCTCCTTCCGTTCGTCGGGAGAGAAGAGCTTGAAGCCGCGGTTCAACGTTACTGCGACTCGCACAAATACCAGTTCCGCGGACCTTTGGCTATTCAAGTTGCCGAGTCCTCCTGGGATGCGGCGCCCACCGCGCCGGCAGACGACGTCCTTCCGCGTGATGGGAATATCATCGTCGAAGAGGCCGCCACGAAAACTATCATCCAGAGCCGCTTCGACGTCATCCCGAACTGGGACTCGGATCTCGCCCGGCAGTTCGTCCTGCCGCCTGACTCGGGCGCGACGCGTTCCGACCATGATATCCAGCGGCGCGACATACCAACGTACGCAGGGAGCTCGCGTAGGAACTGAGCCGAACAGGCCATCTGGTCTGACCCGTCTGACCTTCAGCCACAGGCTTCTCGCGCTGTGCGCGAGGAGCCCGGTTGCGTTCAACGCCTCCTCGATCCCCCTGTGGTATATTAGATCCGAATATTCAACGACCGCACCGGAGCGCTGATATGCACACTGCTCTACGACAACAGTTCGGCCTGCCGGCTCTCGCGGCATGCACCGTACTGATAGGATCAACCAGCCCCATGAAGGCTCAACGCCTGCCCTATCCAGACACGAAGAGAATCGAGCACACCGATACCTACTTCGGAACACGCGTCGCCGATCCGTACCGCTGGCTCGAGGACGACAACTCGGACGAGACAAAAGCGTGGGTAGACGAGGAGAACCGGGTCACATTCGAATACCTCAAGAAGATCCCATATCGCGACCAGTTGGCGACCCGCCTCAGACAGCTCGTCGACTACCCGAGGTATTCCACTCCATTCCGGAAGGGCGATACGATCTTCTTCTATAAGAATGACGGGCTGCAGAACCAGTCCGTACTCTACGTACAACATGGACTGAATGGAGTGCCAGAGGTCCTGATTGATCCCAACACGTTTTCAAGTGACGGAACAATTCGCCTCCAGGGGTTCAATGTCTCGAAAGACCGACGTTACGCGGTCTTTGGCAAGACCGCGATCCCCGGCTCCGACTGGGTCGAGCTTCACGTGATGGAGATCGCGACTCGAAAGACCCTACCGGATACGCTGCACTGGGTTAAGTTCTCAGGAGGCTCGTGGCGAGGCGAAGGCTTCTACTACGGCCGCTTCCCACAGCCGGAACCGGGCAAGGAGTTGACCGCGAAGATCGAAAACCAGAAGGTCTACTATCATAAGCTAGGCGCCTCCCAGGACCAGGACGAGCTGGTCTACGAGGACACGGCGCATCCTGCCAGATTCTTGAGCGTGGACACGTCTGAAGACGAGCGGTTCGCGTTTCTATCGGTCAGCGATAATACGCAGCGGGGAAATGCTCTCTTCTTTCGCGACGAGAGCAGTGGACAGAAGCCCTTCACGCCCATCGTGAAGGAGATTACTGAAGACTCCTTCAGCGTGGTCGATAACGACGGCGGCAAGTTTCTAATCGAGACGAACCGTGACGCGCCCAATCAAAAACTGATGCTGTTCGATCCGGCGCACCCCGACGAGAAGAGCTGGAAGACCGTTATCCCGGAGCAGCCCATTCCGATCGAGAGAATCTCCGCCGCGGGCCACAAGCTATTCGTGTCTTCCCTCAAAGACGTCACTACGCGGGTGGCAGGATTCGACTATCAGGGCAAGAGGGAGAATGACATCACGCTTCCCGGCACGGGCAGCGCCTTTGGATTCGGAGGAGAACGCGGAGACGACTACGTTTTCTATAGCTTTAACGCCATGAACGTCCCCCCGTCGATCTTCCGATACGATCTCCCGACGCGAAAAACGTCCCTCTTTCGCGCGCCGACGATTACCGGGTTTCGCGCGGCCGACTACGAGTCGACAGAGGTGTTTTTCCATAGCAAGGATGGAACGCGCATTCCGATGTTCCTCGTGCACAAGAGAGGCATCCACCTGGACGGCAAGAACCCGACGCTGCTCTACGGATACGGCGGTTTCAACGTCACTTTGAATCCGGAGTTCAGCGCAATGCGCCTTGGGATGCTCGAGCAGGGGATCGTATTCGCGCAGGCCAACCTGCGCGGCGGCGGCGAATACGGAGAAAAATGGCACGAAGGGGGCATGCGACTGAACAAGCAGAACGTGTTCGACGACTGCATCGCCGCTGCGGAGTGGCTTATCAAGAGCCGGTATACTTCGCCGGAGCACCTGGCGCTGCAGGGTGGATCTAACGGCGGCCTGCTGGTCGGCGCCGTCATCAATCAGCGGCCGGATCTGTTCCGCGTCGCGCTCCCAGCGGTCGGCGTCATGGACATGCTGCGTTTCCAGAAGTTCACCGCGGGTCCGGCGTGGGTGTCGGACTACGGATCGAGCGACGATGAGACACAGTTCAAGTATCTGATGGGCTACTCGCCGCTGCAAAATATCAAACAGGGCGCAAAGTATCCCGCGGTGCTCGTCACGACTGCGAATCATGATGATCGTGTGGTCCCGGCCCACTCGTTCAAATATGCCGCAACTCTGCAGCGGATGGCCGACGCCGACCACCCGGTTCTCATCCGGATCGAGACCAACTCCGGGCACGGCTCCAGCAACCTGACGAAGGCCATAGAGGAGACGGCAGACGTGGAGGCGTTTCTCATGGCCAACCTTGGAGTCACGCCGAAATTCTAACCTCGTGAAACGTGTCGGGCGCCATCAATCACTCTGGAACTGATGGCGCCCGAACCTGACGTAACTGTGGATTAAGATCCTGTTCCGTCACGTCCCTCTTTCGGCAGGCTCCCAACCGAACCGGTGAAGCGCCTCCGCCATTTGTAGGCCGACGACTTCGACGCGCTTAGGATCGTTCGTTCCGATCCCCCGCCGAGCCGCCATTGCGAGGTGATTATCGCCGGGATACGGTCCGGTCGCGCGCGCCGCCTGCGGGTCGTATCCCATGCAGACCGTTGCGATCGTGTCGGTACAGACCGCATTACGTCCGGCGATCAGCAGATTGGGCCGCTGCGCCTTCAGCGGAATCCACGGCCCCTCGCCGTCCGACACCGTTTCGACACCGTCAATGATGGCAAGATCGATCGGTCGTATACCCACCGCGTCGACCGTGTGCCGGGGGACTCGGTAAGACGTTACGCGCGGGCCGTCGGGATGGAGCTCCTGCGGGACTCCCTTAGCTGCCGCGAGCCTTCCCTCATGAAACACCGCGACGCGAGCGTCCGTGCTGTTCTCGTTCTGTTCGGCCTGGGCGTAGAGCGCGGTCGGCGTAATTCCGAAATTGTTCTTCATGGAGAGCGTCACACCGGCTGTAACGTGATTTTTGAGTTTGGCGAGGGAGATGTAAGTATCGCAATCGACATACGAGCGGTTCAGCATATAGGCGGGATAGAGATCGCCGCCGCCCGGCACCGGGATCTTCGCGTACGAGGAGCCGGTCCCGCGATTGCGCGTATCCTCGAACTCCACGGGAGTCTTGAGTGCCCGCAGGGCCGCTACGTCCCATCCGCATGCGAGCAGAGTCATTTCGAACGGCTGCGTACTGTAGGTGCCCTCGACAAACCGAATTCGCCGCGCTCCCGCATGGTCCAGCAGCACCGCGAGCGCCTGGACCATGTTCGGATGGACGTGGTAAGTGCGGCCGGGAGGCAGTCCCAGCGTTCCACGGCCCGGGCTGCCGGTCAGGTTTACCTTGACTACGACCGTCTTGCCGGAGACAGCCCGCCGCAGTCCACCGACCTTGTCCAGCAGACCGCCTAACCGGTCAACGAGCTGGGGAAGCTGGTAACTGTCGCATCGCGCCAACGCGACCGGCGACGTCGGCGCGGCGACCTTCACGGCGCCATCGGCCCCGGCACGCAGTTCCGGCGCTAGCGCGCTCACGGAGGCCGCGGCTGCGAAGCCCGCTCGCTGCAGTAGTTCTCTTCGTGTTGTCAGGTCCACGTGCTTCAACTCCCTCTACGCCGCGACATGTTGAGTGGTTTCCCGGTACCGTGCCGTTTCAACGCCGGGAACGATATCTATTACGCGCCATTTCGCATTATGGCATATGGACGGACAGAACCTGATCCACAAATACCGTGTGTTACCACGGACTCAATGGTCTCACTACTCGACAACGAACTCGAATCTGAAGAGCTAAACGCATTTGATCGGAACTCCGTCCTCGAGCGCCGGCCTCCATTACACGACCACTCAGGCCGATAATTCGTCGGGACGGCGGAGGTGGAAATATGGCCGTCCGTGCTCGGACCATGCGGCCGCTGTGCAAACGGGCGACCGAAGCCTGGGGCCAACGCGTGGTCATTCAACGTACCGAGGCGTGAGCGGTCATCCATTTTCGACGCCTTCTCCGCGATGAGAAGTCGCTACCCGCCACGGGTGTGCCTTGCAGCACTCGTGGGGATCGAGCGCCTTATCTATCCGCGGAGCAATGGCAGTGGTCCGACATCGTATACCTCTTCTGTCCCTGACCGTGATCGCAGTGGCTTACTGCTGTCCGCCTCCTTCCCGCGCGGATCTGCATATGGACGACAGCGCCGCCCACGCGGCACGCTGGCGCGAGGTCTATGACGGACTGCCTTCGTGCTGGAAGAGCGAGCGCACGATCGCGGTCCGGGAGCTATCGGATGAGGAGATGATCGATTTTATCACGCGACACGGCGGCAATGCGACCGCGAATCGTTCCGGTGCTTGGTCGACCGTAGACGGCTGCTATCAGAAGGGCTGTCGCGGCGCAACCGTCGCGGGGACGATTCGATTGTGCGTGGAGTCGGACAGCGTCGACGCCCAGCTCGTATTTGCGCATGAGTACGCGCATTTCATCTGGTCCGAGAAGCTGACGAGAGCGAATCGCGCCGCCTTCAGACGGTTATGGCTGCAGCAGAAGCGCTCCGGCCACCTGATCACTAATTACGCCCGCGACAGCCCTGAAGAAGGGTTCGCCGAGAGCGCCGGCTTTTTCGTACGCCAAGCCTCTGTTCTGCTCGACCGCGACCCGGCGTCTTATTCATTCCTGCGGGGACTCGTGATGGACGGCATGCGGCACACATTAGACGGTAGAAGGTAGACGGTAGACGGTAGACGGTATAAGGCGGTAGCTGGCGGGGCGCGGAAGTTAATGAAATTTATGCTTGTCTTAAGGAGGCTTTAAGGCAACCGTGTTACGATGAGAAGCGGTCGGCGGCTAGATTACTGCCGATTATCGGCCGGCTGGCCGATCAAAACCGGGGAGATGTGCCGGCAGCTTACACTCAGAAGCAAACGGCTACCTGGTGGAGCTGACGTCAGGTCCAATCGTCGGAAGGGCTTGCATTCCAGCGGCGCAATTCCGTCCCCATGATCGGAGGAGATCTCGTGAAAAGAGTTCCTGGCTTTACTCTCATCGAATTGCTCGTCGTTATCGCCATTATCGCGATTCTCGCTGCCATTCTATTCCCGGTCTTCGCCCAGGCACGGGAAAAGGCTCGGGCAACGAGCTGCCTCTCGAACTGCCGTCAGATCGGCATCGCGATCACGATGTATGCCGACGATTATGACGAAGCGTATCCGTGCTCCTGCATGATGGGCATGGGCATGATGACTCCCAATACGCAGGACTGGGTCGTGTCGGTTGGGCCCTATGTGAAGAACAACGGACTGTTCCGATGTCCGTCCGACAATAGCCCGCTGTGGACAAGCATGGACACGCCGCGTATGAGCTCGTACGGGTTCAACGCCTATTTCATCCCCATCGAGCCGCCGTACTTCGGGATCAATATGGCCGCCATCAATCGTCCGGCGGAGTGCGTGCTTGCGACAGAGGTCGCGGACAACTGGGCACAGGACTTCTTCCAACCGATGTATTGGGGCAGCCCGCCGAAGACCGCGGATTCCGCAATGCAGATGATGGAGTGGGACATGATGAAGCAGGAGCCGCTGAGCACCGCGATCCGCCGCCACCAGGAGGGCGCGAACTACGTGTTCGCGGAGGGTCACGCGAAGTTTCAGCGGTTCCGCGCGACGTTCGACCAGTCCGAGGGGTCGCCACCGAGAGTGGATTGGTACGATCCGAAGGGGCAGTAGTCGACAGGGAACGCCCCCTGTCCCCTTCGCTGATGACGCAATGGATCGGAATGGTTGGTGTGGGACGGTAGTTTAGCGCTGTGGACCGGCCGGCAGCGCCGAGTTGCCGGCAGAGCCGTCAGGCGTCATCCCCCGGAGAGTCGGCTGTCAGGATCGACATCATGCCTTGAGGGTTGTTCAGGAATCCGCGCGTCACCCGGTAGTGATCGGTGTCGGAGTAAGGCGTTTCGTGGATGCCGTCCGCGTCAAGCGCATAGATGAGCGCGTCCGGATAGGCCATCAGGATCGGCGAATGGGTGGCGATAATGAACTGGCAGCCGCGCCTGCAAAAATCGTGCAGCAGGGCGAGGAACGCCACCTGACGGGTCGGTGATAGCGCCGACTCCGGCTCGTCCATGAAGTAGAGACCCTGGTCCTCGAACCGGTTCTGGATCAGCGCGAAGAACGACTCCCCGTGCGACTGCTCGTGCAATACCTTTGTGCCATACCCGCTCACCCCGAGATTTTCGATCTCCGTCGCAACGTTGTAGAAGCTCTCCGCTCGCAGGAAATATCGCAGCCGTGGATGCGCGGGCGCGCGCCCGATGCGAAGGCAGTCGTGGAGTTCCGAGTGTGTGGCGCGCGTGTTGAAGTTGAAGTTCTGACTGCCGCCCTCCGCGTTCATGCCGCACGCCACCGCCATCGCCTCCACCAGCGTCGATTTGCCGGACCCATTTTCTCCGATGAAGAACGTGACCTTCGGGTGCAGCGACAGTTTGCCCAGATGCCGCACCGCCGGCAGCGTGAACGGATACCGTTTGGCGTCCAGAATCCGGTCCTGGACTAGCTCGACGGTTCGCAGGAAGGGGCCAGGGGTGCTGGTTTTCCTGGCTGCCACTTGTGTGCTCCAGGGGTACGCCTGATGATTGCGACACCGAAGCTGCTGGTGAATTGCTACTCTGCCTTATCGTACAGCAGGTGCCCGAGGGCGACAAGCGCTCTTTCGCGCAGGGCATTGGATGGCGAGGGATGGCGCTCCAGGGCGGCAGTGAGCCAGTATCGACCCTCCTCACGGTAGCCGCCAACGTACCAGAACCAGAATAGACTGACGGCAAACTCGAGGGCAAGTTCCGGCCGGGCATTATCGAGAAGACAGTATCGCAGCGCCGCGCGCAGGTTGTCACGCTCCGCGGTCAGCAGAGCGAACCAGGAGTCCTTTTCTCTTCCGGTGGACTCCGCCTCCGCCTTTCGAGCGGTAGCCATGAAGTAGTAGCGGTGACGCTCTCCCGCACGCGCCCGCTCGGTTTCGACGAGCTTCGAATCCGCGAACTCCAGGATTGTCTCCTGAAGCGCGTACCGCCGGGAATCCCCTGTGCCGACCGCTTCGATGAGCGTGCGCGCCTGCAGATCGTTTAACAGCTCCTGGCTAGTCGGCTCCTCGCAGACAGCGTCGGCTGCTTCCAGCGTCCACCCGGTCCTGAATACCGAGAGGCGGGCAAAGAACTGTTTGACGTGCGCGGGTAGTCGGTTCCAGCACCAGTCGAGCGCCGAAACTGGCTCCGACCGAACCGTGTGCGCGGGATACGGCGAGCCATCGTACTCGTGCCACTGTTTGAGGCCGGCAAGAACCTGCGTGGGATTGACGGTGGCGGTCCAGCCCGCTACCAGTTGGATGGAAAGCGGCACTCCCTCGAGCCATCGGCAGAGCGTCATCACATCTCGCGCCTGCCTCTGGGTCAGCCAGAAGGACGGATCCGCGGTCTTTGCACGGTCGAGCCACAAGACACAGCTCGAGAAAGCCGTTATCTCATCGCGCTCCGCAGTGGAGGGCATGGCGAGCGGTCGCACCGCGAACTCGTACTCCTCTGCAACTCCCAGCCGGTTGCGAGAGGTTACCAGACAGGTAAGTGTTGGAACAGATTCCAGGAGCCGCAGGATCTCCTGCGTCCCAGCGGGCGGCAGGTGATCAACGTTGTCCAGAACAAGCACGCTGGGCTTGCCGGTCAGCCCGTCTCGCACCTGGTCCAGATGTCCTCGTCCCTCGGATAGCGTCACGCCAAGCGCCGCGGCAATCGAGGGAACAAGCAGCTCCACCTCCGCCAAATGTGCCAGGGAGAGTGTCGTTACGGTCCCGCTCGCCTGCGCGCCTAGCTCATCAGCCACCGCCAATGCCAGCCGAGTCTTTCCGATTCCGCCCTTGCCTGTCAGTGTGACAAGGCGCGTCTCCGGCGTGTCCAGCATTTCGCGGACCTGCCGGATTGCCTCCTGCCGACCGATCAGCTTCGCCTGGCCAATGCCGGATGCGCCGGGCAACTGTGGTTCCTGACGCCTCGACCGCACGGCTGCCGCACTGGCGGGTCCGTTCGGCTGCGTTCCCTGGTGCGGCTCAGTCGCCGTCGGACCACGCAGATCCATCCTCGCCGTTTCTGCGTGGAGGCTGGCCTGCAGCTCATGGTACTGGCGGAGCGCCGCGCTCGCGCGACCCAGTTTGGCGTACACGTGGATGAGCATCCGATGGGATTCGGGGCGCGGATCGATGGTGACGGCCTGCTCGGCCACTGCCACGGCCTGCTTGTACTGACGAAGGTTCACGTGCGCGCGCACGAGTCGGCGAACTGCCAACTGATATGTATCCGCCAAGCGCTGCCTCTCAGCCGTAATCCAGGTTTCATCATAGTCCGTTAATAGACCGTTGCGGTACTGCTCGACGGCAGCCTGCAGGAACTGAATGCGGGACTTGTCGTCCGTGGACTTAGCGGCAGACTTCAGAAGCGACTCCAAGGCCTGTTTGTCGGTCGTGACCTGTGTGCTGTTCAGATACACCTGGGACCGGTCTGCAACTATGATCTCGCCACGATCCTCGGGCAGCGGCTCCAACTGAATGCGCAGCCACGACAGGGCGATGCGCAGGCAGTTGCGACCTCGCTCCCGGTCATACGCCGGCCACAGCATGCCCGACAGCTCGTCTCGCCAATGGGCTTGCCCAGGCTCCTCCGCGAGGGTGGCGAGCAGGATGCCCGTTTTCTCGGTGCTGAAACGAGATATTCTCCGGTGGTCTCGCGTGGCTACCAGTGGTCCGAATAGTTCGATGTTCCAGGTGTTCTGCGTCATGATCAAGCGGTCCATTCTAGATTCCGGCGTCCCGGATTCGTTCGATTCTTCCATTATCGTTTAGACGGGAGTTTACTACTGTTTATCGACCTATGTTATACACGGGTCGACGTCCAATTGAACCCTTCGGAACTCAGGCGAGCATTATCGGATCGAGCCGATTCTGTATCCGTGACCGCACAGGCGCGATCAAGTCAGGGCCGCATGGATAACGGATCGGCCCATACGCATCCCGCAATTGTACTCCATAATCAGCGACCGGGCAACCCCGCGGGCTCTAGCATAACTAACAAGGCCCCGACCTTGATCAGGGCGAGACCTTGCTATATCTATCGTTGAGCGGCTGAAGTTATGACGTTTATGGGTCGTCAGGGACTCGAACCCTGGGCCCGCTGATTAAGAGTCAGCTGCTCTGCCAACTGAGCTAACGACCCGACCCAATACGGCCGGCGGCAACCTCGTCAGTGTACCCTCCTGGCACGCCCGGCGTCAACCTGGAATCGCTTGGCGGATATGAGCCGCGTCTGTCCTTAGGGTTCCGTACTGGGGCGAGCTACGATGTTGACGAGCTTGCCCTTCACATTGATCACCTTCAGAATCGTCTTGCCGGCGAGATCCTGCTGAACTTTGGCGTTCGACAGCGCGAGACATTCGATCTCGGCGTCTGGCGTGCCGACTGGTATCACCAGGCGATCTCGCAGCTTTCCATTTAACTGGAGAACGATCGTTACGGAGTCCTCCGCGGCGGCCTCGGCATCGTATGGCGGCCACGGCTGGCGAAACGTAAACCCGTTCTTACCCAGCCGCTCCCAGAACTCGTCCGCCAGGTGCGGGGCAATGGGTGAGAGCAGCAACGGCAGTGTCTCCAAAATCTCCGATATCAATACCGCCTGATCGCGGGATGGGGCGGCTCCGGTCAGCGCATTGCGAAACGCGCTCAACTCGTTCGTGAACTCCATCAGCGCCGCCACGCAGGTGTTGCACCGGAAGTTCTCGATGTCCTCCGTTACCTTCCGGATGGTCTGATGCAGTTTTCGACGCAACTTTCTTCCAGGTTCCGGGATAGAGGTATCAGGTGAAAGGGACGCACCGACCACGCTCTTGCGGTCTTCGTCCCCTAGAACCTGTCCCCTAGAACCTAACACCTGGTCTCGCCAGTTCGGATCGTAGTGGGCACGCAGCTCCGTCCAAAGGCGCCAGACACGGTTAGCAAAACGATGCGCGCCTTCGATGCCCTTGTCCTGCCACTGTACCGTCTCCTCGAATGGGGCGACGAATAGCGTGTAGAGGCGCAGGCTGTCCGCGCCATACTGGTGGGCGATCTCGTCCGGCGTGATCACGTTGCCCATACTCTTGCTCATCTTGACCCATCGCCAGATCCACTCAGATTCCGGAATCGCCTTGCGATCCTCCGGTCGCAGCACCTTCCAGTCCTCAATCGGCTCATCACCGTCCGCCCCACCGTCCGCCGCGTCGGCATCGCCGGCCTTCGAAATCGCGCGGCCTGGAGTGTAGGCAAGGAGCATGCCTTGATTGCGCAGCCGCTGAAACGGTTCGTCAAAATCAACCAGTCCGGAGTCGTACAGCACCTTCGTCCAGAACCGCGCGTAGAGCAGGTGCATCACGGCATGTTCAGCCCCACCGACGTAGAGATCCACCGCCAGCCAGTACTTAACGGCATCCTGGCTAAACGGCTCGTCCTCATTGTGCGGATCCGCGAAGCGCAGGAAGTACCAGGATGAGCAGGCGAACCCGCCCATCGTGTCGGTTTCGCGCCTTGCCGGGTTACCGCAGACCGGGCACGTTGTTTCGACGAATTCCGGTATGCCTGCAAGCGGCGACTCGCCGGTGCCGGTCGGCTGGTATTTCTCGACGATCGGAAGCAGCACGGGAAGCTTGTCCTCAGGCACGGGTACCGCTCCGTGCTCATCACAATGAATCATCGGAATGGGGGCGCCCCAGTAACGCTGGCGCGAGATCAGCCAATCCCGCAGCCGGTAGTTGACGACTCCGCGACCGATCTCCGTCTGTTCGAGCCACTCAATCACCCTGCGGACCGTCTCCTTACTGTTAGGCGATCCGGCGAACGGGCTGAGACACATTGTCCCTGATTCGGGAGCCGCCCGCTCCATCGTCTCCGGCGTCTCGTTCTCTCTCTCTCTATAGACCAGCACGATGGGTATGTCGTACTTGCGCGCGAACTCGAAGTCTCGCTGATCATGCGCAGGGACTGCCATGATAGCACCCGTCCCATAGCCCATCAGCACGTAGTCGGCAATC
>JBBQVV010000122.1:0-16487 GCA_038211235.1 Chthonomonadales bacterium
GGAAGAATGCAGGCAACAGCGCCGTCCATGTCGAACTCTTCTACCATCAACGACGGAGTGAATCATGAAGCTGACCTGGCACGCCGGATGCTTGACCGTCCTCATGACCGTATTCGCACCATTCGCGCGCGGAGAGGACATCCATGAGACTCTGAGGCAGATTAAGGCGCAGTACGACCGCCTGGGAGTCGCACTGTCTCACAAGGACATGAAGAAGTACGCGAGCCTCCATACCGCCGACTGCACGTTCACAGGTCCGGACGGCAAGATACATAAGCTGGCGGAGTTGTGCCGGGCGCTTGCCAAACCGGGGGCTCCGCAGATCGAGTCGGTTTCGACAGAAATTCGCATGATCGCTCCGGCGGACAAGGGCGTCACTGTCGATACCGAGCTCACGCTGACGATGGCAGCCGTCGATAAAGAAGGCAAGCAGGGGCCCAAAGGCGCCAAACACAATATAGCCCTCCATACGATGGACCACGACATCTGGATCAAAAGCGCAAGCGGTTGGCTCCGTAGGCGAGGCGTAATGAAATCCATTGTCAGCCTGCAAGTGGACGGCAAGACGGTACCCAGGCCACATGGAGTGCCTGTCGGCGGCATCGTGAATTGAGTTTGCTGTAGCGCGGCTGGGATCTCCTCCGCAACATAGGAGAAGGAAGATGTTCCGCCTGGACTCCGAAAAACCGGTTCACCTCTGCGACGGCCTGAGCCGACGTGATTTTCTGCACGCGGGATCGCTGTCGATGCTTGGCCTATCGCTGCCGGGATTCCTCGAGATGCAGGCACAGGGCGCCGTCCGTAAGGACAGGGACGTTAATTGCATCATGCTGTTCCTGCTCGGAGCGCCAAGCCAGTTGGATACATGGGACATGAAGCCGGACGCTCCCGCTGAGATCCGTGGCCCGTTTCATCCGATAAAGACGAACGTTCCCGGCATGGAGATCTCCGAGATCTTTCCCCGAATGGCTCACCACGCCGACAAGTTCTCTATTGTTCGCTCCGTATATCATACCGCCGCCGCAGTCCACGACACTGGACACCAGATGATGCAGACGGGACGGCTCTTCGGCGGCGGCCTGGAGTATCCACACATCGGCTGCGTGCTGGACTACTTGAAGGGTCCCAAGGGCGACGTTCCCGCGCATGTACTTCTGCCGCGGCCCATGGGAGCGACCGGAGGCAACATGCCTCATGGTCAGTCCGCCGGCTTTCTCGGCAAGACGTACGATCCGTTCGTCCTGAACGCCGATCCGTCCACGCCGAATTTCAAGGTTCCGGACCTGCTTCCGCCCGACTACATCGGTACCGTAAGAGAGGCGCGCCGTCGCAAACTTCGTGACGCGATCGACGGATCTGTCAAGGCGCTGGAGACGAGTGCGGACGCCCGTCTGCTCGACGCAAATTTTCATCAGGCCTACACTCTGATGTCCTCGGAGAAGGCCCGTGAAGCGTTCGAGATCGGGAAAGAGAGCGACGATACGCGCAAAAAATATGGCATGAACAAGTTTGGTCAATCGTGCCTGCTGGCGCGGCGCATGGTCGAACGCGGCGTGCGTTTCGTAACCATCAATATGTTCGAGACGGTGTTCAACGAGATTACCTGGGACATTCACGGCAGCGCGCCCTTTACGCCGATCGACGCCTATCGCACACTGTGCGGGCCGTGGTTTGACAATGGCTATACCAGCCTGATCGAAGAGCTGCACGAGCGCGGACTATACGATAACACGATTGTCATGGCGACCGGCGAGTTTGGACGAACGCCGAAAATCAATCCTGCGGGCGGACGCGATCATTGGCCGGGCTGCTGGAGCATCATCCTGGGCGGCGGCGGCCTCAAGGGCGGGCAGGTCGTTGGCGCGTCAGACGCAATCGGAGGCTACCCGATCGACCGGCCAACGCCGCCCGCCGACGTCGCGGCCACGCTGTACAGCGCGCTGGGCATCAGCCTGACAAAAGAGCTGCCGTCCCCCGGCAACCGCCCGATACCCGTCGTCGACTACAGCGCCCGGCCGATCCGCGAACTGCTGTGACCACCTCTGGCGCGGCTCTCGATCGTCGTAAACCGTCAGACAGGACTATTGGGATTAGCAGGATTACGTGGCGGCTACACGCGCCACAGTACGACAGGTGTTTTTACGTAGGATAGAACAGGCGCAACACGGCCTGCCTCCGCGTTCGCCACGCGACGCAGGTGCCTGCCGGCGAAAGGTAGAGATTCGGCTGAACGCGCAGACTGTACAGATTCGGAAGTTCCGACCGATCGGACCGATCACCTGGCGATGCCCTGCGCCGCTTGCCGTGGCACTCGCTGCCGCGCTGCTCCTGGCCGGACGGCCCGCACAGGCGCATGAACCGCTGAAAGCATCCGCGGCCGACGTCAAGATTCTGCCGGCACAGATCGCTCTCAACGGCGCTCAGGCGACACAGCGCCTTCTGGTGGAACGACACACCGGCGGCCAGTACGCCGGCGACCTTTCACGCAGTGCCGACTTCGCTAGCTCCAACCCCAAGGTCGCCGTCGTCGATCGAGACGGAACGGTCCGTGCGGTGGGCAATGGCGCCGCGACAATCAGGGCGCGCATCGGAGGCCTGACGGCCATTGCGTCTGTACGTGTAACTGGCGTCGGAGGGCCGGTCGCCTGGAACTTTCGCAACCACGTGCTACCGGTTCTAACGAAAGCAGGCTGCAACTCCGGCGCATGCCACGGTGCGGCGGCGGGCAAAGGCGGCATGAAGCTGAGCCTGCGAGGCTTCGATCCCGATATAGACTATTCGGTTCTTACCAGGCAAGCGGCAGGCAGGCGCATCGTGGCAGGCAACCCCGCACACAGCCTGTTCCTGCTGAAGCCGACAATGACGCTGCCTCACGTCGGCGGCAGGAGAATTGTGCCACAGTCGCGCGACTATCGTGTACTCGCCGGCTGGGTTCAGGCAGGTGCACCGCGTCCGCGCGCGGACGATCCACGCATTGTGGCACTGAATGTCCTGCCTTCTATAGCCACTCTCCAGACCGGCGAGTCCCAGCAGATCCTCGTCCAGGCGAACTATTCGGATGGCCACGTCGAAGATGTGACGCGATGGGTGAAGTTCGGGAGCAGCGACAACACCGTGGCGACGGTCGACGACATGGGCCAGGCAAGGATGATGGGCTGCGGCGAGGCGGCGATCACGGCCTGGTTTTCGAGCAAAGTGGCCTTTGCGCGTGTCGGTTCCCCGTTCCCACATGCGCCGGCCGCGGACGCCTATCGGAAGGCGGACAGACACAATTTCATCGATGACCTTGTGCTTGCAAAGCTACAGTCACTCGGAATCGATCCGTCACTTACCTGCTCCGACGGAGAATTCATCCGTCGGGCGACGCTGGATTCGACCGGCACCCTTCCAACGCCCGCCGAGACATCCGCATTCCTGGCAGACGCGGGGCCGGACAAACGATCGAAACTCGTCGAGAAACTGCTCGCTCGCCCGGAGTTCGTCGACTACTGGGCTTATCGGTGGAGCGATCTTTTCCTGGTAAGCAGTAAGAAGATGAGCCCGGAGTCGCTGAAGGTCTTCTACGCGTATCTCCGCCAGAGCGTCGCGGATAACAAGCCGTGGAACCAGTTGGCGCGCGAGATTCTGACGGCGGCCGGAAGTAACCTCGATAACGGCGCGGCGAACTACTACGTCATCCATAAGGATCCGACCGACCTTACCGAGACTACCACACAGGCTTTTCTTGGAATGCCGCTGATGTGCGCCCACTGCCACAATCACCCGCTGGAGAAGTGGACTCAGCGTGATTACTACCAGATGGCCAACCTGTTTTCGAGGGTTCGCCTAAAGAGCGGCGACAGAGCCGGTGAGGTCATGGTCCTCTCGTCGGCCGATGGCAATATCAATCTTCCGCGGCTTGGGATTCCGCTCCCTCCGCGTCCGCTCGACGGGACCGAGATGCGTCTGGACGATCCTACGGATCGGCGGCAGCATCTCGCTGATTGGCTCACGGCTCCGTCTAATCCGTACTTCGCGAAAGCCCTTGTCAACCGCGTCTGGCGCAACTTTATGGGACGGGGCCTCGTGGAGTCGGAGGACGATGTTCGCCTGACCAACCCGCCGTCGAACCAGGAGCTGTTGGATGCGCTGGCAGAGGACTTCACGCGGAACGGTTACGATATCCGTCATCTGATCCGAAAGATCCTGTGCTCTGCCGCATATGAGCGCACCTCGTCGCCGACGGGAAATAACGCCAGAGACGATCGCTACTACTCGCGCTATATCGTCCGACGACTGCCGGCCGAGGTGATCCTCGACGCCGAATCCCAGGTATCCGGTGTCCCGACCGCATTTGAAGGCTACCCTAAAGGTACACGTGCACTGCAGCTTCCGGACTCCCAGGTAGTATCCTACTTCCTGACGGCCTTCGGGCGTCCGGAGCGCGAGCGTACGTGCGCCTGCGAGCGCCAGCAGGAGCCCAATGTTGCGCAGGCCCTTCACCTTACGAACGGCGATACCGTCAATGCAAAGCTGCGCGCGGACGGTGGTCTGATCGACCGCTTGTTGAAATCCGGAGCGGACGACGATCGCGCCCTGAATGAGATCTATTTGGCCGCTCTCAGCCGCCTGCCGAGTGTTGGCGAGCGCCGGCACGCATCTGCAATACTCGCCGATACGGTCCCTGTCGCGACAAAGCCGGCAGCCGGCGCTCTCGACGGCCGGCGCGCGGTCCTGGAGGACCTTTGTTGGGCCGTCCTGACCGGAAATGAGTTCCTGTTCAATCATTAAGTGTTCCGACCATTCGATACACTCCGCACTTTTGGAGATCCGGTAATGCTTGCCCGCAGCCAAATCACACTAACTTTCTGGTTCATGGCGGTAACCACGAGCGCAGGGGCCGGTAATGGGCACAAGCCGGCTCTACCAGCCCTCGGCCCGATCGAGGGCGCGGTGACCGCGTTGGCGTTTCGCCCGAACAGCCGCCTACTGGCCGTGGGATCGTATCGCCGGATCTCGCTCGTCGACGCTATGTCGGGGCGCGTCATACGAAGCTGGAACGGCGCGGAAGGCCGGGTTACTTCGCTTGCATTCGAACGCAGCGGCGGATTCTTGGCTGCCGGCAGCGGTACGCCCGGTCTGGATGGCGAGATAACGGCCTGGGAGCCTGCGACGGGCAGGAGACTACGGTCATTTGCGGCTCACACCGACCTGATCTATGGGCTCGCGATCAGCCCGGATGAGCGCCGGCTTGCCGCGGTCAGTTACGATCACCAGGTTTCCGTATGGGATATGGCGGCGCTGCGGTCCCCGCAGTCGCCTTTACCTCCTCGCTATCTCCGTGATCACACCGACTCGGTCTTCGGAGTGGCATTTCGCCCGGGTGGAAGCCAGATCGCGACGGCCGCTGCTGACCGGACAATAAAGATCTGGGATACGGACACCGGAAAGCGGCTCTACACTCTGGGCGAATCCAGCGCGGATGAGCTCTGCGTCGCATACCGGCCCGATGGCAAGCAGCTGGCAGCGGGCGGTGTAGATAGGACGCTGCGAGTCTGGAACGTCGATGACCGCAGCGGAGTGCTTGCGCGCTCAGGATTTGCACATGACGGCGCCATCCTGCACGTTCTCTATTCGCACTCCGGTGCATCGATCTTCACGTGCGGCGAAGACAAAACGGTCAAACAGTGGAACGCGGACACATTGGCGGAGGGGCAGGCATTCCCGAAGCAGCCGGATTCACCTGTGAGTCTCGCCATCAGTTCAGATGACGCCCTCATAGCGGTGGGCTGCTACGACGGCACTTTGACTGTCTATGATGCGCGATCGCACCGGCTCATACGTAGCTGGTCCGGTGTGGCGGTACCGGCCAAGCAACACGGGTATATCGTGTCGCACATAAAACACCCGAGCGTCTTGACGCATGCGGACCAAGTGCACAAATTGTCATCATCGCGGGTGCCGCAATCATCGCCACGCTCGAAATCCACTGTGCCTCGGCCTGTTGAAAAAGTAGTCGCCTCGTGGACGTCGGGACTCCCGACGCGAGGACTGGGCTCGACACGCTGTGCCCCTGAGGCAACTCTCACCGATGTACTGGTGACTCGACAACCGGGCAACGAAACCGCCTCCACCGCTCAGGCAGTCCCCGTCCCGTGCGTGGTGTCGGGAGCGGTGTGGAACGGCAACGCGAAAGCGCCCGCTCCTATCCACTACTACCGATTTGCCGGCCAGAAGGGTCGTCCGCTCACCGTTGATGTCATGGCGCGCCGTGACGGCTCGCCGTTGGACGCTGAAATCGAGGTTCTCGACAGACTCGGCAAGCCGATCGAACGGGCGGTCCTGCGCCCGGTCGCTCAAACTGAGATCACGCTATTCGATAAGGACTCGGTGAGTTCCGGAATGCGACTGATCCTGCGGCCGGAGTTCGGCATGAAGGACTATGTGCTCGTTGGCCGCGAGCTTCTGCAGATCAACACATTGCCGAAAGGTCCCGACGACGATTATCAGTTTCGGAGCTTTCGCGGGCAGAGAACTGGCCTCCTTGGCACGACGCCCGAGTATCACACGCTTGGGACACCGGTATACAAAGTTGAGATTCATCCGCCAGGAAGCGTTTTTTCGCCGAATGGCATGCCGCTAACCCATGTCACCTATAAGAACGACGATGGCGGCCCGCTCTATGGACGCGACTCGTACATTGACTTCACTCCGCCGGCAGACGCCGACTATATCGTCCGCATCGCCGACATTCGAGGACAGCAAGGTGAAAAGTTCGCATACAAGCTGCGCATACATCCTCCGAGGCCGGACTTCGATATCAAGCTGACTCCGGCTGCCATCACGGTACCGAAGGGAGGAGCGACGCTCGCATCGGTCGAGGCGGAGCGTCGCGAGGGTTTCGACGGCGAGATCCTTGTGCGGCTGCAGAGTCTGCCACCCGGCTTCGACGCAAGCGATACGCTCGTTGAACCGGGCGAGACAACCGCTCAGATGTGGGTGTCCAAGGTAGCTGAAGTCGGCGGTCCAACCACAATTGCGCCCTTGAGCTACCACATAGTTACCAGCGCGATCGTAGACAACAAGGTGGTCGACCGAAGCGTCGATGTCGGAAATAAGGACCGGCGCATGGTCGTCGGCGCAGGCTCGAACGTCACGATCGAAACTGACAGAACGGAGACGACCATCACGCCTGGCGGTGCGACCACGGTCGAGGCTCGGATCACGCGCGTCAACGGATTCAAGGGGCGAGTACCGCTGGAGGTCCGCAACCTTCCTTACGGGGTCCGGGTCGACGACATAGGGCTCAACGGCGTCCTGATAAACGAAAGCGAAACCTCGCGCAAGTTCGTCATCCGCTGCGAGCCCTGGGTTCGTCCGCAGACTCGAACGTTCTACGTGACGGCAGCCGTCGAAGGTGGCGTATCGAATACGGCCCCGCCCTTAACGCTCCGTGTCACGGCTCCGACAGCCGCGAGATGAGCGAATTGACGATCCATGTCCGTGGTACAATGTATCTGGCGGCTGAACACGATAAGGTCGGCGCGCCGGTTCTCGCGAATCGACGCGTTGTCAAAACGTCGCACCTCCCGACCCAACAATCATGAATCTCGACTCCGATGGATTCCCAACAATGAGGGATGTGCTGGAGGCGCACAGACGTATCCGACGCTACCTTCCTCGCACTGCGCTGCACACCTATCCGGCTCTCAGCGACCTAATCGGCGCGGAGGTCTATGTCAAGCATGAGAACTACCAGCCCGTAGGAGCATTCAAGGTCCGAGGCGGCGTCAATCTGATGTCTCAATTGTCGGACGACGAGCGCCGCCGCGGGGTTATTTCGGCTAGCACGGGGAACCATGGGCAGTCCGTGGCGTACGCCGCGCGCCTATTCGGTGTGAACGCACATGTGGTCGTGCCGGAAAAGGCAAACCCCGGCAAGGTGTCCGCGATGCGCGGGATGGGTGCGGATGTCATACTCTATGGCGAACGCTTCGACGATTCCGTGCGGCGCTGTGAGGAACTGGCCTCCATTCACGGATACCGCTATATCCACAGCGGCAACGAGCCGCTGCTCATCGCCGGTGTCGCAACGCTTACACTGGAGATACTGGAAGATCAGCCGGACCTGGACGCGTTGATCGTTCCGATAGGCGGCGGGAGCGGGGCCGCGGGCGCGTGCGTCGTTTCCCGGGCGCTAAATCCGTCCATGCGTGTCATCGGTGTCCAGGCGGCCGCCTCGCCGGCAGCCTACGAGTCGTGGAACCAGCGGCGCGTCGTCTCAGCGCCGAACGACACCTTCGCTGATGGCCTCGCGACGGGCCGAGGCTTCGAGCTTCCCCAGGAGATGCTCTGGCAGATGCTTTCGGAGTTCGTTTTGCTGGAAGACGACGAGATAAGGCGGGCGATGTTCTGGATGGTCGAGCGCGCGCATACGCTGGCCGAACCCGCTGGGGCTGCCGCGCTTGCGGGCGCCTACCGCCTGCGGAGCGAGTTGCAAGGCAAGAGAGTCGGCATCGTCTGCTCGGGCGGCAACGTCGCGATCGCTCATCTCAAAGCCGCTCTAAGTGCTTGACCATATGGCCTGGCGTTAGACCTTACGCCGGTCACGGATTCGGCGGGGATGTCGCGATCAGTACGACAAGCGTCTCAGTACCGGTGCTCTCGATGCCGTGTTCGCACCATGGCGGGAGATAGACGAACTGACCCTTCTGTACCTCCTGACGCCGGCCATTCGCAAAGGTCATCACGCCGCTGCCCTCCAGAATCACGTAGGTCTCCTCGGTCTCATGCGAACCCACGCCGTTGACGGTGTGCGGCGGCAGATAGAACATCACCAGCCCGATGTTCTTCGCGGGCGCGTTCGGGTTGACCGGATGGACTACCCTGACTCCCAGACCATGGCAGCCAGGATAGGCAACGGGAACACCCTCCTGTACCGTTACGATCATCGGCTCGACGGGCACCGCCGGGCGGGGAATCGTGGGAGTCGGGCTCTCGTAGCCCTTGAACTCGGTAATCTTCGCCACGTCACTCTCCTGAATATGATGCCAGTCCGGCCTATTGATGACGCTCGCGGTCGGCTGCCAAGACAACGATCTCACGACGTTCCTTGTGAATGTTGCATGCTATCCTACATACATGAACCGAGGGCAACCACAAGCATGAACCGAGGGCAACCACAAGGGGTTACCCCTACAGGGATGTTCTCGCGAATATTCCGGGCTAGAACTCTCGCATATAGCCGGCGGTCCAGCCACCGTCTACCGTGAGGATATGCCCGTTAATGTAGCTGCTTTCGGGCGCCGCAAGAAAGAGCACGCAATGTGCCACCTCCTCCGGAGTGCCGGGACGGCCGACAGGTATGTGAGCGATCAGCGTGGTAGCGAACTGCCGGAACTTGCCGTCCTCGCCATAGAAGAGCTGCCTGGTTCCGTCCGTCAATATAGAGCCGGGCGCG
This sequence comes from Chthonomonadales bacterium, assembly GCA_038211235.1. Taxonomy (GTDB): domain Bacteria; phylum Armatimonadota; class Chthonomonadetes; order Chthonomonadales; family Chthonomonadaceae; genus DATGJU01. The sequence goes on from JBBQVV010000122.1 coordinate 9,440, forward strand.
ATCCCGTTGACCAACACCCCATGTGGTCCAAGCTCAAGCGCCATCGACTTCGTGAGGTTGATGACCCCGGCCTTCGCCGCGACGAATGCGCTCTGCAGCCGGAGCGGTACGAGTCCGGCGACCGATGCGATATTGATGATCCGCCCCGATTTCTGCCGAAGCATCGGTCGCGCAGCCGCCTGGCTCATCAAAAACAGGCCGGTCAGGTCGACCTTCAGGATGCGATCCCACTCTTCCAGAGGAAACTGATCTACGTTGACACGATGCGCCAGTGTGTTGATCCCCGCGTTGTTCACCAGAATATCCAGCCGGCCGAACCGGCGGAGCGCCTCCGCAATGCCGTAGGCTGCCGCTTCCGGATCCGATACGTCGAGGCATAGTGAGGTCGATCCCGGTATCTCATTGGAGGCTAGCTCCGCGGTGTCGGCGTCCACATCGGTGACGAGCACACTGGCGCCGTTCGCAGCCAGGACGCCCGCGATCGCTCTCCCAATCCCGCGCCCGGCGCCGGTTACCAGCGCCGACTTTCCTGCGAGGTCTACTTGCATCGCTGCCTCCACGATCCTTACACTGGACCACAGTTCCACCGGGATCCGTGCAATTCCTCGTTTCACCAGCGTCACTGGCAAATCGCCGGGGCGGATTATCGTGTCCGGATACTGCTCGCGATTCGCGCTCGGAGGCGAACGGCGCGCGAGCGTTGCCAACACGTCCGGACTGCGGCACGGCATTGGTTCCGGAGGAACAGGCATTCGTTACGGTGAACATCTGTATTGTAGTTGGTACAACAGCAGATTCGGAGCAGCATCAGGAGACTAGACCGATGCATATGACGGTGACACAACTCGCTGCCTCTCGCACGCGGCGCGTGGTTTCAGATATGACCGCGGCCGCGCTCTCTACCCAGCCGGATCGACTGACGTGGGTGCCGATGGGTGAGGCGCGTACCGTGCTCGACCAGCTGACGGAGTGCGTGGTCGCGAACCTGAAGTGGCGTGATATCCTCAGGACCCGTCGGTATTCCGACGTTTCTCGCGAAGTATGGGAGAGCGTGGTCGCCACGTGCGATACACTGGAACATATCCTGGCTAAGCTGGAGGAGGCTGGCAATGAGCTGATCGTTGCGATCCTTGCCGTCCCGGACGAACAGACCGGGGACGAGATTCCAACTCCGTGGGGCCAATACTCGCTTGGCGACTGTTGCCTACACGCCTATTGGAACATGGCTTATCACGAAGGACAGATCAACTACCTGCAGACTCTCTATGGGGATACAGATGAACACTACTAGGACCTCGCCGCGCGATCCCGGCGCGTGGATGGGAATTGCGCGTGTGCCTAGAGAAAGACCACCTGCCACAGCCGTTGGACGAAGCCCCGGACGGTTCGCGACATTGAGATCCATTAGCACGCTGGCATGCATCTGTATCATTGCGTTATTGGCGCAACCGGCCGGCGCCGGTCCTTCAGACGTCGCGCCGCCGCCGTTGGAGACCGTCCAGCGCCGGGCGTTCGACTTCTTCTGGAATGAGACGAATCCGGAGACCGGGCTCACAAAGGACCGCGAAAAGAACTCCGACGGCCCGGAGGCAGGGAAATCGACGGTCGCCTCGATCGCCTCCACCGGCTATATGCTCGCGGCGCTGCCCGTAGGCGTGGAACATCGCTGGATCTTGAAGCGCAAGGCATATGACCGCGCCCTCACGACGCTCCGCTATGTGCACGATGCACTTCCGAATGTTCACGGATTTTACTTCCACTTTCTGGATTGGAGCACGGGCGCAAGAGTGTGGAATTCGGAGCTGTCGTCAATCGATACCACTTTGCTCGCAATCGGAGGTCTCACTGCCGGCGAATACTGGCGCGGCACCCCGGTTCAGCGGCTCGCAAACGATATCGTAGCGCGTATGGACTGGCAATGGATGCGCACGGACGGTAGTGCAAAGCCCGATGAGTCCGCGCCGTCCATGGGGTGGAATCCAGAGAAGGGCTTCATCCCGGCGCGTTGGCAGGGATACACGGAGGCAGCGTATCTCTATCTGCTCGCGCTAGGAACGCCCTCACCGAACGGGCTTTCAGCCTCCTCGTGGGATGCGTTGCGGTTCGATACCGTCAAGGAGGAGGACGTCCTCGTGTTCGGAGGCCCGTCTCCGATCTTCTGGGCGCAGATGACGCCCGGATACTTCGATCTTCGCGGCCTCCGTGACCGGCAGGGACGCGATTGGTGGAGCGCGTGGAAAAACGCGCATCTGGCGGATCAGGCTTACTGTGCGCGGCGACCCGGTAGCAGGACCTATGCGGCGGGTTTCTGGGCAATTAACGCGAGCGACCAACCGCAGGGCTATGGCGCGGGGATCCCGGAGGAGGGTAAGGACACAGGCACGGTAAGTCCCACAGGCATGTTAGCCGGCATCGTCTTCACGAAGGAGCGTTCCGAGAACTCTCTAATTGACCTCTGGAGTTTGCACGACAAAATCTGGGGCCGCTACGGATTCTGCAACGCGTTCAACATCGACAAGAACTGGTACGATCCCGACGTGATCGGCATCGACCTGGGAATGATGCTTCTGATGACTGAGAACGCAAGAAGCGGTTTGATCTGGCGACTTGTCAAGCATACTTCGATCGCTCGTCGAGGGATGGAAGCAGCCGGCTTTCACGCCATCGCAATGGACCACTAGTTCTACTAAACGCACGTGGATTGAAAAGCTCGTCAGCCGTGGCACCCGTTCCACCATGCGCGGATCGGCACGAGCTACGTCCTGCAGCAGTGTGCTACGCCCGAACTTAGCGCGAGCCGCGACCGTCCATAACGACATGGTCCAATCACAATTTGAAGTTGTGCAGGAGTCGGCGTCGGAGGACGAGGCGCAACGGTCAGGCGCCACAACAGCCGCGGTGATCCAAGTTGACGCTGAGAGTCACGTACTTTCTGACGACGCTATCGCCTCCGCGCGAATGACGGTGACCTCGGAGGCCCAGCGCCATCAGCGGATTGCCGGCATCGTCGTTGGAGCGCTGACCGTGTTAACGGTCGCAACTACCGCCATCGTGCAGTGGATGGTTCGCCGCTACGGTGAAGACGCCGACTTCTGGAGAGTGACGTTTCCAATACTCACTGCCACCAACCTTTCGTTACTCTTGACGCTCAGCGGAGGCTTGCTGTGGAACCGCGCTAAACGAGGACGGTGCATTCGAGCACAGATTCCGGTTCTATCGACGGACGGAGATCGAGAATCGATCGGCGCACTCATCGACCTGTTCAAGTTTGACGATCTTTACGCGCATAAGGCCGCAAAACGGTCGTTGACAGAGCTGCTTCCGAACTTGCGGGCGAATGATGTCCACCTGCTTCATTCACGGCACCGAACCGTACTCAACCGAATTCTCGGATCTCTGCCCGAAGAGATTGGAAGGAAGGATATCCGTGAGCTGTTTTGCGATACCTCAGCTCGCGAGGCTGCATTTCGAGTGGCAATCCTCGAAGGGTATCAGCAGATCGGTGAAGCCGACGCCCTGCCTATCGTAGAACGCCTGGCGAACATGGACGCAACGACGAATGGTCAGCGAAGCATCAAGGAGGCGGCCATCGAGTGCTTACCCTATCTGCGCATACGCGTAGAGCAACAGACGGCACATGGGTCACTGCTTCGGGGTTCGTCAGCAACATCTGTTTCGGGCGAAAGCCTTCTTCGTCCCGCCTCTGCATCCTACACCGCTCCTTCGGACGAGTTGCTGCGCCCGGGCGAGGCAGCAGTGCCTGGCTAGATCGCTTGTCCAAGGTTACTTCGTGAACCTCTTTCCATTTGCGTGCATCTGATCATCATAGGGAGTGATAAGGGATGCGGGCTGACGGTAAGCGGTTCGGAGTGCTCCTTGCAGTGGCGGCCGGCGTTCTGCTTCTCTGGCTGCTCATGCCTGCCGATCACAATCTTTTTGCGAGAGCGCGCGTGGTCGAACCCCGGGAAGACTTCATCTATCCCGCGATTCCGGGTCGCCCTGGACCACCGCTCAGGCTTCGTGGAGATTGGCCCTACTGCTGGGTTACACCGCGGCTCCTGTTGACCCTCCATTACGGCCCGACTTCGATAATGACCTTCAAGCCCCGGCTGGTCGATCTTCCGACCGGCAGGCATCTCGTGGCATCGCATCTTGCAGAGCTTGGAGGCGTCTACTCGGACAGCATTGCATTCTCCGGGACGCGGCCGCCTCGCGTTGAAACGAGCTTTACTTGCCGGCCCTCACCGGATGGGGCCTGGATACTCGTACCGAGATGCCTGTTCGCCGGTGGTCGAGGTCGCAGCGTTTGCGCCGCCGTCCGCGCGGACGACAGCCGCCAGGTCGAATGGCGGATCCCGTTTGCGCCTTCAGAGTCCGTCTGGCTTCGAGACGGCAGGAGATGCGCCGTCCTGGGGTTACGCGGATCGGAAGGGCTGTCGTTGGCCGTCTGCGATCTGAACCGCCCGGAGTGGTCGACCATCCACGCATTTGATGAAGGGGCGGGGCCGGAGTGGAATAGTACGTCGGGCGGCTTTCCAGCGCTGGCCGGCACGCTTGCCGATGGCAGCGTACTCGCAATCCGCTGGTCGGAACCGTTTCAGGGCGAAGTTAGTTCCGCCCGCTTCAACCCCGATACCGAAGTCGAACGGCCCCACAAGGCTCCAATCCGAGTTCCCGCGGGCAGCGGTGCGTTGCCCCTGCTTCCGCCGGTCCTATCGCCCGCGGGGGATCGTATCGCCTGGTTCGTCGGCATCGTCAGAACGCCTGTAGGATGGCCGGCGACGCGAGCGTTCTGGACATTGTGCCGGCAGGCTCCAGCCACCCAGGTAGCGCTCTGGACCACACGGCCCGACGGCGGCGATCCGCGGGAGATTGGCGTCTATACCTCGACCGATGAGTTTGACCGACCGTCGCTGCTCCAGTGGACGTCGGACGGACGCAGCCTGAGCTTTCGGCACCAGGGCACACTTTATAAGGTACAGGCGCAGTAGCCCAAACGGTGAACATACCGGCAGTGGGGAGAGGATCGCTCTACCCATTGGCGACACCTTGCCCGCGAACCAACAGTGTCGCCGCGGCGCGATTCGGACACGCAATCAGACCCACAAAAGGAAACGCCGAGAGACCTGTTGAAATGGCCCTCACCAATGCCTGCGACGGCAAGGAGAGCTGCTATTGACAGCACGGCCCGAGGAACAGCCACAACCTGAGGAGCAACTGTCGGAGCGGCAGACCCAGAGGCGCGCCGCGCCCCAGGGAATATCGAGACGTGCGCTTATCATCGGCCTGGTTTTGATTCCGGTGATGTGCTTCTGGAACGAGTATACGGAGATCGTCGCGGAGGCAACCGACCTTGCGGCGATGTCGCTTATCATCGCCGTGGTCTTCGCCCTCTTCGTTCTGCTGCTGCTGAATCTCTTCCTGAAGCGGTTTTTCCCCCGGTTCGCGTTCACACAGGCCGAGCTGATGTTTATCTACATCATGCAGACCTGCTCCATCGGGATCTCCGGAATTGGGCGCATGCAGTTCCTGAACACTTTCACCGGAAACATCTTCTACTACGGTACGCCGGAGAACGCCTGGAAGCAGAAGCTACTGCCCTTCGTACGACCGTGGCTGCTGCCGCAAGAGTCCGTGGTCAAGGGATTCTACTCCGGGCAGAGCAGCTTCTGGACAGCCGACCATATTCGTGGATGGCTTGCGCCCATCTGCGTCTGGTCGGCCTATCTGGTCGTCCTGATCTGGGTAATGCTCTGCCTCAACGTTCTCGTGCGCAAACAGTGGATGGATCGTGAGCGGCTGAGCTTTCCGATCGTACAGCTGCCGCTCGAGTTGACGAAGGAGGGCGGCTCCGCGACGACACTACTCTCGCACCAGATGTGGCTCGGCTTCCTCATCCCGGTCCTTCTCGAGTCGCTCGCCAGTCTCAATTACCTCTATCCGAGCATCCCGTTTCTGCCGATCAAGCCGAGCGACGCCAGACTCAACCTGACCCCCTATTTCACCGTCCCGCCGTGGACCGGTATAGGCTACCTTGCGCTCTCCTTCTATCCGCTCGTCATCGGACTGACCTACTTTCTGCCGCTCGACGTCGCCTTCTCGCTCTGGTTCTTCTATCTCTTTACAAAGGTGCAGAACGTTGCCGCAACCGCCTTTGGATACCACGACCCGGGCGCAAGCCAGGCCCTCTCTCGCGTTCCCTACATCGGCGAGCAGTCCGCGGGCGCTTTCATCGGCGTCGCGCTCTTCGCCCTCTACGGTATGCGACGTCAGCTGATCGAGATCTTCCGATTCGCGTTCAGCCGCCGGTATCGCATTGAGCATCCGCACTCCGAGGCGGACGATGAGAACGAGCCGATGCCCTACCGCGTCGCGCTCCTCGGTGGGCTGGCCGGGCTCGTCGCACTGATAGTCTTTGGCATGCTCATCGGTATGGCATGGTGGGTGCCTATCGTTTTCTACCTGTTCTTCTATCTTTATGTGATCACGTTCACCCGCATTCGAGCGGAGGCGGGCCTGCCGTGGGGGCACGGTCCGAATATGAACGTGCACGACCTGATGAAGTCCGCGTTCGGCACACGAGGACTTGCCTTTCAGTCGCAGGTCGGGCTGAACATGATCCTGTGGCACGACCTGGACTATCGCTGCACGGAGATGCCGAACCAGCTTGAGGCGATGAAGATCGGTGACTCCGCAAGGATGAAACTGCGCCATGTTACCGTTGTAATCATGCTGGCGGTCGTGGTCGGTGCGCTCTCGTCCTGGGCCGCCGTACTCACATGCTACTATCACTATGGCGCCGCCTCCGCCAAGGTCAACGGCTGGCGCACGGACATGGGCAGCGTGCCCTGGAAGACTTTGAAGGACTGGCTGGACAACCCCGTCAAGGCGGATATGGCGCGGCTCCAGGGCGTCGGAGTGGGACTGCTCGGTGCCTCACTCCTCCTCCTCCTGCGGCAACAGTTCACGTGGTGGCCATTTCATCCGATTGGATATGCCGTTGCCGGCACCGACACAATGCCGTGGCTCTGGTGCGCGACTCTGGTCG
>JBBQVV010000123.1:0-16413 GCA_038211235.1 Chthonomonadales bacterium
AGGCGATTCCGTTTTCGTCGAGGGCGTCGGTAAGGGCTTTCCGAGTCTGCGGCCCGACGATGCCGTCCGCCGTGAGGCCGGATCGCTGCTGGAACGCGCGCACCGCGGCGGCATAGGAGTAGCTCTGTCGATCGAATCCCAGGGCCTCGAGGGCGTCGGCGACTCCGTCGGGCGTCCGCAGGTCAATCGCGCTGTTGTCTCCGGAACCGCTCGCCGCTCCGTCGCTCTGTCCGCCATCGTCGGCGCTTCCCGTCGCCGAATCGAGCCGCTGCACGATCTCATGCCAGCGAGGCGAGTTGAAGTGCCGCTCGATCGCCTGCTGCAGTTCGCCCACCGTGATCGTTCCGTCGAGGTTAGTGTCGAGTCCACGGTTGCGATCGTAGACACCGGCATTGAGACCGCCCTTTTCCGCGATAACGGTATCGAAGCTCGATCCCAACGAGAGCGACGACGGAAGAAAGACGACCTGGTAGACACGGGCTGCCGTATTGAGATCTAATTTAGCGTAGGGCTGAAAGTAGGCCTCCACGTAGGGGAGCTGATCATCCGCGTCGAGCTGCCTAAAGGCCTCGGGAGTGTCGGTCCACCCGAGGTGCTGAAGCGTGGACGGCAGGAACTGGATCAATCCGCTCGCGTTGGAAGTGGCGTTCACGGCGGCGGCCTTCACGTTGCTCTCGGCCATCATCACGCCAAGAAGGTCCTTCGGCTCGATCTGGAGGCGGCCGCAAAGATCGATGACGTCCTGAAAGAACCGGTCGGACAGGTCGGGGGTAATTGACATATCGAGACTCCTCCTGAGTTTCCCGCTGCCAACGACACGTGTAACATGGGCTCGCTAGCGCTGGCAGTACGGCTTACGTTCAACGTGCGGAGCGCGATTCCTGCGCGTCCATCGCGGCGGAAGTGGGGTGGAACACAATGACGTACGATCTCACCCAGACTGGGTTATTGGGGTACGGGTTCTAGTTTACCGCGGCGTATTCTGCAATGAGTCGTGCCAGCGTAATATTGGCCAGGGAGCCTATCACCAGGTCTGCATGGCGCAGGTCACAGTGGCGAGTGACTTCGTTTGGAACGGCGACGCAGAAGATGCCAGCCTGCTTCGCGGCCGATACGCCGTGCGCGGAATCCTCGAACGCGATCGCCTCTTGAGCACGGATGTCTAGCGTAGAGAGCGCCTTATTGTACAGCTCCGGATCAGGTTTAGCGCTAGTGACGTGGTTCCGGCATATGATGGCTTCGAAAGCGCTGACCAGGTCGAATCGATTAAGATAGTCTACGATCCACGCGTGTGGGGAGCTTGAAACAATGGCTATCTTCACACCCAGCATTTCTGCCTCCCGCAGAAGCGCCTCGGCTCCCGGCATCAGCGACTGCTCCAGCATTAACTCGTTGAACCGCTTACGGCGCGCCGCGCGGATCTGTCCTCGATCGATCTCACATCGCAGTAGGCGTTCGAGGTCATCGTAAGGTGAGAAGTCGATGTCACCGGGGTCTTTGCCTATATTCTCCGCCCATCTCTCCGCCGACAAACTACAGCCGAGGCCCGCGTAGACCTCCTGCCAGGCAAGGAGTTCGGGGTGCTCGGTATCGAGGAGAAGCCCATCGAAGTCGAAAAGAACGGCACGGATCATCTGCTATCGCACCGGCCTTGGGAAGGCTACCGGGCTCCTGTGGCCGTGCGCATCCACCGCACGGATGCCGAACAGGTAGTTATCCTTTGACAGACCCTTCATAGTGATTTTCGTGACGTTGCCGACCGCACGTACATGATTCCAATCCGGGCTGGTTGTCTCCCTCCAGACGATCTCATAGCCGGTCACGGCCGGCTCCGTGTTCGCGGCCCACACGAGGTCGGTATCAGGCGTCAGGCGGCTGGTTACAAGGCCCGCGCCTCGCGGCGAGTCAGGCGCGAGGGCCAAAGACGCCATTGCTGCCGCATTCACTCGTGCAACGTTCGCGACGTAGGGAAAGTCGACAAACTCCGGCAGGTCGCCATACTGGATCCCGCCCTCCGTCCGGACATTCTGATGCTGGTGATGGTAGTCTTCGTTCGGTTCCGTGAACCTCACCGCCGGATATCCTCGCTCATTGAAGGGAATATGGTCACCCCCTCGCAGGTAGCGGTCACGGCGCGAAATGAGGGTTACTCGCAGTCCCGGAACAAACCGACGCGCGCACTCTTGAATGTACCGCGCCAACTGGCGCGACGGGGAGTCCTCCTCTCCGCCGACCGATCGGCGAACTCGCGCTTCCGATTCCGTTTCGTTCGACGGAATCCCCTCCGAGAATACGCGAACGGAGCGATCGTCGTGAACTCCATTGCCGCCGAGAGTTCCGCCGATGATGTCGTTATCGAGCATGCAAAGCCGCCATCCCTTCAGCTTCGCCTGTTCGGCAAAGTAGGTTGAACCGTAGAGTCCCTGTTCCTCTCCCGCCACGCACAGGAAGACGAGTGTCGCACGGAACCGAAAGGGAACCATTGCTCGCGCCATCTCCAGCACGGCGGCGCAGCCGGAAGCGTCGTCGTTTGCGCCGGGAGCTGCGTTCACGGCATCGGTCGGGTTGGAGCATATCGAATCGTAGTGGCCGCTTACGATGACGTATCGCTGCCTATCCGGCGGCAAGTCGCCGGGCAGAGTCGCTACAATGTTTGTAAGCTTCGTGGGAACCGGTATACGCGAACCGACCGGCTGGATGAAACTCTGCGTTTCCACAACAAGCCGGCCGCCGGAAGCCTCGCGAAGCTTGTAGAACTCCGAGTAGAGCCAGTCGCGCGCCGCGCCGATTCCCCGTCCCCGATCGTCCTGCGCGGAGAGCGTATTGCGCGTTCCGAAACTGACCAGTGTTCGGATCGTGCGCTCTATTCCGCTGGGGCGGATGTCTTGCGCGATGGCCCGCACGCTCGGGGCTCGCTGCGCCATCGACGGCAATCCGAGGATCGCAAGCAGGGCAGCGGGAATCCAGCCTCGTGTCATTGGCGTCATCTTCTCAACATCCCAGCAATCACCCCTCAATTGATTCTACTTCCTCTTCTCGTCCGTCGGGGCCACCTTGAGCGGCCGGCGCTTCCACATCTGACCTGCGACGATATCGCCTGGACTGTGTGAAGGCATTCGGGATGCGGTTCCGTTGTCGTCCTTCAGGTCGGGTCCGACGCTATAGAGCACATACGAGCCGCGAACCGTCAGGAGCCGATAGTGGAGAGACTTCCCTGTGAAGGGATCGATGATCGCATCTCGTCGCACGTAGGTAGGCACGAGGTCTGTAAGGGCCGACGGGAACCCGCCGCGCCTCAGCTTATATCGGTAGAGGGCAATCTCGGTCCGCAAGATCGATTGGACGGCTTCCATCGCCGTTAACTGTGCACGCGCAGGTTCAAACACGTCGCGGCGCATCTGCGCGAGTAGATTTCCGGGGACGGGTACCGTTGATCGGCCTTTATACGCAAGCCGCGCCTCGGCGACCAACGCGTCGTTATAGGCCTGATTCTCGCGGATGACCGCCGATTTGTTTGCAAACGCGAAACGCATCATCTCCCAACTTTGCTCGAACGTCGGCGCTAGCGTTTTCCCGGTCGCCGAGTCGTCGTCTACAAGCAGGTCGCGAATGGCATCGAGGGTACGGTAGCCTTTTGGATCGTTCATCAACTGCACGTCTACCGCGGTCTGAGAGTATCCCTCTTCCTGAAGAACGTCCGCGTAGGACACCCGTTTCGCGCGGATGCGGTCAAGGCGGGATGCGACTGCGGAGAGTTCGGCAGCCGACAACCTCGAAATCTGTGACTCGAAGTCTCTCTCCGCGATTGCTTCGCAGGCGACTCCGACGAGCCCCGATATGACCTGGCCACCGCGCGGGATCGTTACGGCCATCTCCAGACCGTCCAGACGGGCATCCGTCGCATTCCCTGGCATGTGCGCCATGTCGTAGTAGATGGCAACCCCGGTAAGCGTGCGAGCCAATCCTCGAAAAGTGGCAAGCGGTGGAAAGTTTCCCAGTTCTTGATAGGATCGGACCGGCGGGGTAAGGAACTCCTCCGTGAAGGCATGGTGCAGAGCGGTGATTGCCGGTCGTGCGTCTTTGGCTGCTGCCTCGTACTCCGCGAAGGTATTGGTCGGGTTCGGTAAGGAGAGCGGGCTCTTGTGCTTAACGTTGGAAGCCAGGCTGCCGGCGCGAACGAACTCATTGTAAGCATTGGGAGATGGAATCCGTCGCGTAGGAACAGCAAAGCGAACGGGCCGATTGTTGACTGCGTAGAAGATGAGGCTCAGCACGACGCACGCAGCCGGCAGTAGTGCGCAGCAGCCCAGACTTGCCAGTCGCTTACGTCTCCCGCGTTGCCGCCATCCGTCCGGCGCGGACATGATGCTCTCACCCTTCCGTATCGATGTTGTAGTCGGCCAACATGGCGAGATCCTGGAGTGGAGCAACCATGGTACTTTGCCCTTCGTTCCGACTGCGGCTATGGGATCGGGTCACCGGCCAGCGGGGTCGCTGCGAGGCAATCGTGGCACGTCGAGGAGATTGGCGCGCAACGTGGCCGAGTAAGCTATAGCTGCTGTGAGGTGTCCGGGAGGAACTCCAGGGTCGCCCGACCACCGCCTTCCGGTCGTTGTCCGTAACGCATCCGACCGCGGAGGTCCAGACGGGCGATCGCCTCGACAATACTGAGACCGGTCAACCCGGAGACCGTCGAGTCGAATCCGGCGGGGAACCCCGGCCCGTCATCGTCTACATCGAGTCGAGCAAATGCGCCGCTCAGCGTCAGCCGAATGTGCACGTGGGTGCGCGAATGTGTTACTGCGTTGCTCACGAGCTCGTTGATGAGAACCACGAGCGCGGTTACCTGCCGCGACGGTAGACGAACGTCCTGAACCTGCGCATCAATTTGTCTGTCCTGCACGGTCTGGTGCATCAGGTTTACAAGCTTCTCGACCGTGAAACGAACCGACACGTCGACGGTCTCGGATCCGGCCATGGCGTCATGGGTTAGCAAGTCGTGTATCGCGGAGAGCGCCCTGACGTGCTGTGCTAGCTGGTGAAAGATAGGCTCCGCGGCACGCGACGCTTCGTCGGCGTCGCGACGCATGTCCATCAGCGCGGCGACGACCTGAAGGTTGTTCTTGACGCGATGGTGGGTCTCCGCGACAGAGCGCGTCAGCCGCGCGTTAGCAGCATGCAGCCGCGCCTCAAGCTGCCTCCGCGCCGTGATATCGGTACAGACACCCGCGGCCCGCCACCGCTGGCCCTCGACAACGGTCTCCACCCGCACGTCCTCATGCAGCCAGCGGATCGATCCATCCTCGCAATGACAGCGAAACTCCTGATGGTAGCTATGCCCGCCGCGAATGGCGGCAGTACCGATCCGATCGCACAGAACGCGGTCATCAGGATGGCGCCTACCGTACCAGGCCTCCTTGAGCGTTTCGTCAGGCTTTAGTTCGATGGGGAGGAAGTGGCGCGCGGACTCGATGTTCGGAAACTCCATATCCCACTTAAGGAGTTCCGATTGGGTTTCGTTGATCTCAGCGTACCAGAGGAGACAGTGAGCGCTGGCCATCACGTAATCGCGTACGGCCGCGCTCTCGCGCGCCGACCGGCTGTGGCTCAAATGCTCGTGCAGCCGCTGTTCGGCGATCAGCCGCGCTTCGCGTTCGGCTTCATACATCCGAACGGCGTTTTGGACGGCCAACGCCTGTCCCGTTCTCCGGCTTTCGGTTGTCGATACATGATGGCGATCGTCGCGAGAAGCTGCGTCGCTCATTGCGTGCCTCCTCTGGAGCGAATCGTGAGTTGAAGGCAGGGGCACAACGGCGTCTAGCCAATACATTATATCAGGCTAATTAATCGAATGCAAAATCTGCCGCACAAATCCGGTGCATTTGCCCGACCGGCCACACGCAAATGGCCTTGTTGAGGTTTGCATGTTGTCCGGAGGCTCGGGTACACTCTCGGCGGCTCTCAACGTTACAGCACGCATCAAATCGGCGCTGGGCCGTTCACGAGAATCGCTGGACGAATAAATCGGGGGGAAAGTTGCCGCAGGTAAAAGTCGTCGTAACGCTCAAGCCGTCACTGCTGGACGCGCAGGGTCGCGTCGTGCGGGACGCGCTGCACGCACTGGGCTATGCGGACGTGGCCGAGGTGCGCATCGGAAAATACATGGAGCTGGAGATGGGCGTGCAGGCCGGCACGGCCGTCGATACTCAGGTCCGAGAGATGTGTGAGCGCCTGCTCGCAAATCCTGTAATCGAGAACTACAAGGTTGAGGTGCTCTCGTGAGCGCCTCGACCGTGATAAAGCAGCGGGGCAGACCTGAACTCGGCGACCGGCGTCCGAAGTTCGGCGTGGTGCGGTTTCCAGGCTCGAACTGCGATCAGGACGCGTTCTACGCAATCCGAGACGTATTGGGAATGCCGGTTGAGTATCTCTGGCATGGCGATACCGACCTGAGAGGATCGGACATTATCATCCTGCCAGGCGGGTTCTCCTACGGGGACTACCTGCGTACAGGTGCAGTCGCCCGATTCGCGCCGATCATGGAAGCGGTGCTGGCCCACCAAGCTGCCGGAAAGATCGTTGTCGGAATCTGCAACGGATTCCAGGTGCTCTGCGAGGCGCACCTGCTGCCCGGCGCACTCATGCGAAATGCCAACCTGAGGTTTGTCTGCAAGCATGTGACGCTACGCGTCGAAAACGCCGAAACCCCGTTCACCAATGCGTATGATCCTGGACAGCTTCTGAAGATACCTGTTGCACACGGCGAGGGCCGCTATGTTTGCGACGAATCCACGCTGGCTCAATTGAGGACCGGCGGACAGATACTCTTCCGATATGTGGACCCACAGGGCGAGTCCGCTCTTGAGTCCAACCCGAACGGTTCGATAGACCACATAGCCGGGATTGCAAACCCGACGTTCAACGTGATGGGACTGATGCCGCACCCCGAGAGGGCGTGCGAAAAAATCCTGGGTTCGGCGGATGGACGCGGCGTCTTCGCCTCCATGATCTCTTCATCATTAGCATCCGCCAAGTTCTAGTACAACTGTCCTGGTCGACCTATGACCATGTCGCTCCATGCGTCCCTACAGCCCTTCGGCCCATACGGGGTAGGTGAAGTGATTGGGCCAGCGCACTGTCCCTCTCCCTGCAAGTCACCTACGTGTCCTCGGCAGCGCCCATACGGGCGTCCGTAGGGACGGATCCATATGGGAGGGTTAGCGCGTTCGCCGGTTAGTCCAGATAGTCCGAAAGGAACGCCTCCAGCTCTTCCGGAGCGAAACCGTACGGGCCTTTGCCCCCTTTGTAAACGACAGTCCCATCGACAGACAGTACGAACAGCCGCTCCGGCCATGCGTTGAAGGCGAGGTCGGCAGCGTTCTCAATCGTGTCGATCAGAATTGGCATGTCGAGCCTCAGTCCGACAGCGCATGCAGAGGCGACCGTTTGCCGTTCGTCCATCGTGCGAGTCTGCGCAAACTCCACACCGTCCTCCAGATTGTTCGGTACCTGCCATTCATCTAACGGGTGCGCCTCGCGGATATACACCAGATAAAACCACGCGCGATCGCAAAACAGATCCGTGATCTCCTGCAGGCGGACCGCCTGCTTCCGAAACGGCGGTCAGGTGTAGCTCCCGAAGATCAACACGGTAGGTCGGCTGGCAACCGGGCCGCCGATCGTAGCTTGACTTCCGTCGTCCAGTCTCGTCAAGACGACGCTCGGCGATGGGCTGCCGACCTCAAGGCGGTCCGGCTCCAGGTAGCCGGTTGCACGCAGCACCGGCAGCGCCTCGGGCGGCAGGCTCTTAGCCATCTCGTGGATATCGATCTCCATTCGCACCTGTTCCCTTCTGGTGGCCCATGCAAACCCGTGGTTTCATCACGCATTCGTCGTGGTAAGGTCCCCTGTTACTCTTTGCGACTGCGATTCCCTGCGAGAGGACGACCGCTGCAGGAAGCTCTTGCAGGAAACGAAGTGGGGTTTAACGTATCGATTGGAACGAAATAGACTCGAGGAGGCAACGAATGAGTGTGCACGCGCCGGGTCCTCGCAAGGTCGTGGTAGGAACGGCCATGGACAACATGTTCGGCCCCTATCCGGGCCTGGACACTCGACTCACGGAGCTAACCGGCCTCGTTGATCGGATGGCGTCGGAGGCTGCGCACCACTTCTCCGGCGCGCGGCTGGATGTTGCGGTGCTGCCCGAGATGGCAATCAACGGCGGACGTAAAGGAACGGCAGCGGAAGTCTCATATCCGCTTGAGGGACCCGTGCTGGACGCTTTCGCCGCATGCGCTCGCGCTAACGAGTGTTACATCGTGGCGCCGCTCTACCTTGTTGACGATCGGCAAGCCGGCAGGTATAGCAACGCTGCCGCACTGGTGGATCGAGATGGAACGATTGCGGGCATCTACCGAAAGGTGTTCGGCGTAGTCTACCGGGGCGAGTCGATATCGGAGGGTGGCGTGACGCCTGGCGCGGAGTTTCCGGTCTTCGATTGTGACTTCGGCCGCGTCGGGATTCAGATCTGCTTCGACATGGCCTTCGACGATGGCTGGGATGCCCTGCGCGCGAAGGGGGCGGAGCTGATCCTGTGGCCGAGCCAGTGGCCAGGGCAGATCAATCCGTCCAGCCGGTCACTTCGCGGACGATTCTACATCGTCAGCAGCACGTGGCGCAACAATGCGTCACTTATCGATCCAACCGGCCATGTCGTGAGTGAGATCCGCGAGGATGGAGTGATGGTCGAGCAGATCGATCTCGATTTCGAAATCCTGCCCTGGCAGCGCGAGCTGCGAAACGGAGCAGCATTCGACGACAGGTATGGGACTCGCGCGGGGTATCGCTACTCGGAGGCAGAAGACAGTGGCATTTTCTGGTCCAACGATCCAGCCACTCCAATTGCGGAGATGGTTCGAGCCATGGGCATGGAGACGCTGGCGGACGAGCTGGAAAGGACCCGGAAGGTACTTCTCGGGCTCCGGGGTGGGCAGCCTGCAGCCCCCGGGTCAATCGGCAGTCCCGGGTCCTAGCTTCGCTACAAGCTCGTCCAGCAGCGGAACCTGGCCTGCGAGAATCTTCACCTTTGCCACGTCCATGTCGAACCATTCCGCGCGATCAACCTCCGGGAACGATTGAACCGTTCCCGAGTGAGGCGGCCACTCCATCCTGAAGGTGTTGCTCTTCACGGCCGAGACGGCACAATCGGCCACCACGCCCCACGCCGTAACGATCTTGCCGCCACGCTGTTTTACCGAGGCCAGCGGGATAAACGGTCCGTCTGCAGTGCATCCCGTCTCTTCACAAAGCTCGCGAATGGCCGCGGACAGCGGGTCCTCGTCCGAACCATCATCCCCTTTTGGAATCGACCACGATCCCAGATCTTTGTGCGCCCACAATGGGCCGCCATGATGTACGAGGAGCACCTCAATACGACCATTGTTAGGACGGTACAGAAGTAAGCCGGCGCTGAGCCTCGGCACGTCCACTCCTTTCTTCTTGGGAATCGGTCCCATTGTGGGGCGCCAGTTTTAACCTGGATCAGGCGTCCACTCTGTCCACGTTGACCACCCCGTCCACATGTTCGGGCGATGCGGCGCGAACCCAAATCACGAAGCCGGCTGGACCACGTCCGGCCGGTTACCTACCGATGGTGGGGCCAGGATGCGGCGCTGCTGCGGCGTCAAGTCCGTATAGTCATCTGGGTTCGGATACTTCTGCGACCAGGCGGAGTAACCAGGGCTGAACTTATAGAGCAGTGCGCGCCGCTCGTGCGACGCCCGCCACGGATGCGTACCGTGGACCACGGCCTCCGTGAAGATGAGCGCGTCTCCCGCTTCGACTGCCGGCTGCACGACGTATGGTGCGGTCCTCTCCAGGCGCATGACATCTCGCGGGATGGATTCAACGAAATTGGACTTGTGTGTTCCAGGGATACAGACGAAGCCGCCGTCACCCGCCGCGGCCGGCGCCAGGAAATAGGTCACTACGGTTAGACCGTTCTTCATCTGCCCATCCCGGTACCGATACCAGTGGTCGCCCTCGTGACCCTCGCCCCCGTGCAGGCTGCCTCCCGGCGCGCCAGGCTCCATGAAAAGGCAGTAGTCGTGATCGAGGCGGAAACTGGAATCGATCAACGTCAACAGGTAGGGCAAAATCCTGGGATGGTCGATCAGCCGCTGTGTGGCAGCGCCCCAGAATGACGCGCGAATACGTCGATCGGATTTACCGGGAATGGGCGGGAACTTCTCGTCTGCGAGCGCATTCAGCTCCGCCACCTCTCCAGGCGTCAGGACGTTCTTGATCACCAGGTAGCCGTGCAGATCGAATAGGAACTTTTCTTCGGGAGACATGACAAATCCCTTCCTTCCACGAGGTCCACTCAAACTATCCGACGCTCCTACGGCCAGGAGAAGGTATCGCAGATGTTGCGGTCTGGAATGGGATGGTTGGGATCTGTCGGATCTGAGATACCGGTATTGGTGCATCTCGCGTTGCCGTTATCGCACATGTCGGCAACGGGGTAGGCATTTACGAGCGCGCAGCCTGTTAGATTCCTGTCGGCGTCGATTGCCTGGCCCTTCATCCATTTCGCGTGGCCGTCAAAGAATGAACCGTTGACGCCGTCCGTGTGGCGGTCGCCTGCGATCTTCATCCGCTTGAAGGTGGGATAGTAGTCGAAATCACCGTTAAACGGCTCGATCCACGTGTCCGTAATCGCCGATTGCGTCGCCCCGGCGGTGACATCCCACTTGTCGGTAAGAATCACGATCTCCGCGGGGAATTCGACCTGCGAGAGGGCTAGCGACTCCGCCGCTCGGATCGCGATGTACGATCGCTTTATCGTGAGCCTTCCAGAGAGGTCCTTCGACAGAACGGGCGCCCTATCGCTCGGGCAGACCAGCACCTGCGTGCTCCTTATGTAGGGTTGCAGCGCGTTCCACCAGATCACCGGAGGCTGCGCCGCGCTCGGCACGATCGCACCGGTCCGTGATACCGACGGCGTGGTCGCGCTCGCTCGAAAGAACAGTCTCTCATCATAGTCCTGAATGTACATCTGGGTCGCGGTGCCAAGTTGCTTCAGGTTCGATAGACACGCCGTCGAGCGCGCCTTCTCCCTCGCCTGTGCAAACACCGGAAATAGAATCGCCGCAAGTACCGCGATTATCGCGATCACGACAAGCAGTTCGATCAGTGTAAATCCTCTGCGCACGAGCGTCTCCTCCCGCCAGGTGCCGTTGTCAACTTCCTCTACCATATTCGTCACGGAGCGCGGAAACCCTCCCAATGAAATCGCATGCTGCCGGGGAGCGGATTGGATTGCGCGCAGGAAAGCCCGCCCTCTCCGTCCAACTGCCACTCATCGTCGCAAGCCGCATTGGGATGATCACCCGCCCGATCCTCCAGCCCGAATCATTCACCAACGGGTTCCTGTAGGGGCAGTCGCACACGCGCCGCGCGGCCCTACCGGTTGCCCTCGGTTCGTGAATAAGTAGGATAGCCGTAATACCTGTCAGCAGGAGTCAGCATGTGAGTGAAGCCGTCGAGCCGGCAGGCCCTTCTTTCGCAATGGCACGGCGGGATTTCCTGGCCCGAGTAGTGATCGCGACCTGCGCAGCCAACCCGGCGCTAGCGCCGACTACGGCTAATGCTAATCCGAGCTGTCAGACCGGTCCGACAAGTCCGACAAGCCACCCCGATTCGACCCACGCTGCGGATCCCGATCCATACGCCAAATACGTTCGCACCTCGCGCGACTTCCACCGCGTCCGGCAGGATCGCGCCTGGTCCGATAGGGCCTTCCCAGGCTGGACCTACATGCCCTGGACTTACCAGTGGAACATCGGCTACTCCGACGCAGCCGGTCGCTGGAGCAAGGCTCATGGCTACAACGGCGCATTCCTCGACGGCAACGGTGGCGCCCCGGACTCTCCGCCGGGCAAGTTAGCCTGGATCGACCAGTTCGGACTGCGGTTCTATCTCGATCACACCGCGGGAAAAGGCTCACTGCACCTGTGGGACGGTGATAAGCAGAAACCTCACCTCCAGGAGCTCCACGGCACGGGCGTTCGCACTGTACCGCTGAACGACGCGCTCAAGCAGAGGCTCGCCGGTCTCATTCGCACCAATATCTCCCAGGTCAAGTCGTCGCCGGTTCGCGGCGCCTATGCCCTCGATGACGAGGCGTCGTGGGGCCACTTCGTGCATCCCACGATGTGGCAGGTCACGGACGACGCGAGTGCATTTCCACGGTGGCTCGATGAAATCTACGGGCAGGGCAAGGCTCCAGCGCGCGATCACTGGGTCACGTACGACGCGATTCGCCCGCACCTCCCAACATGGTCGGTGCGCGAGTTCGACGCCGGCCCACTCATGGATCAGTGGACCTTCAACGACTCCGTCTGGTGCAATTTTCTCGGGGACCTCGTCGAGTTTGCCAACTCCGTCGATCCGGATACCCCCTGCGGCATCGTCGGCGGCCAGGCGCCGAACGCCTTCGGTGGGTACGATTACGCGCGGCTTATGCGCAAGGTCCAGTTCATCGAGGCGTATAACCTGGGCTCCTCGCAAGCCATCATCCGCTCCTTCAGCCCGCATAATGCCGTCCCCGCCGTCACGACGCACTTTCACCAATCCGTGCCGGACACCCTCTGGCAAGTCTGGTACTACCTCGCGCACGGCAATCGCGGCCATATCGGATGGGTGGAAGGCTGGTTCGACGGCGAGACGCCACGGCCCTGGCACGAGGTCGTCGCGCCACACTTCATCGTGGCCGGAAACAAGATCGGACCCGTGATGCGAGGCGCGGAGTGGATGCACGACGGCGTAGCGCTCTACTACAGTCACCCCTCGATTCAACTCGGCTGGATACTGGACGCTGAGGCGCACGGCAAGACCTGGATCAATCGGGACGGCGATCATCGTCTCGGTGCGTCACACCTCGTCCGTCAGGCTTGGGAGAACATGCTGCGGGACTCGGGTATTCAGTACAATCACCTCTCGTACGTGGACGTCATCCAGACCGGTGTCCCCGCCGAGTACCAGACGCTCATCCTTCCAGCCGCACTCTGCCTCTCAGACGTGGAGGCCGCAGCCATCGAGACATTCTGCCGGCGCGGCGGGACCGTCATCGCCGACTATCTGCCCGGCGTTTGGGATCAGCATGGGCGCGGACGATCCGGTGGAGGCGCGCTCGACCAACTCTGGGGCGTTCGGCACGATCCGGCGATGCGCGCGGTCAATCTGTTCGGAGGAAAGCTCTGGACGGAGGTGGATCAGGACGCCCACTTCGGCTGGAAGACCTACGCGGAGATGCTAACCGGCGGCAACAGCTGCATCAAGGACGCTTCCGGCTTCCACAAGGCCGTGCGCGAAATGCCCACCGCAACTGTGAGCCGCGTTGGGAACGGCAAAGCCGTCTTGATGAACCTCTCGCCCCAGTGGTACAACGCGTATCGAGTCGCGGGGCATGAGGCCGCGGAGCGTCGCCGGGTGTTCACGCGCCACATCGGTGGCTCCGCGCGCTGGGTCGAGATCGACGGAGCCGGCGCGGCGGAATTCGGATATGAAATCACCTACTTCCGCCGGCCCAACGGGCGAAAGGTTCTCTTTGTCTGCTGGAACCCGGAGATCGTAGGATCGGAGGTCGGAGGTGGAAACGCGGTCGGCCTGAAGTCCAATACACTGGATATCACTCTGAAGTTCACGCGGGCCATCCACGCCGTCCGCGACGAACGGCGCGGAACGGATCTCGGACAAGGTGACCGTTTCCGGCTGCATTGGCCAAGGAGCGAAGCCATCGTGTTGTCGTTTCAGTGAACCCGGCTAGTGCGCGACCTACCCGTCTCTTCGATGGTAGGGCGGATGCTCCGTCGTCCGCCGATGCTCCGACATCCGCCGATGCTCCGACCCTAACGGATGTGGTTGCGTCCGCCGAACACGGTTCGCAGCGATCCGCCTAAACTCCATCACTGGACCAATATGCCACTTGAAACCTACCCATCCGATCGCCCGAACATACTGCTGATCACCAGCGACCAGCAGCACTTCAACACGCTCGGCGTGGATAATCCCTGGGTCTCCACGCCGAACCTCGACCGGTTGTGCCGTGACGGTACTCGCTTCTCCCGCGCATATTGCAACAGTCCGGTCTGTTCGCCGTCGCGCGCGACTATCATTACCGGCCAGTATCCATCCTGCCACGGCTGTTGGACGATCGGCGTGAAACTCCCGGAAGACGTTCCTACGGTAGGTGATCTGCTCAATGCGGCGGGTTATGACACCACACTTATTGGAAAGGCGCACTTCCAGCCTCTTGCCACCGATCCGGAAGGAGGACAGGAGTCGCTGGAGTGCCAACCGAAACTTCGCGACCTTGATTTCTGGCGCAGTTTTCACGGACCGTGGTACGGCTTCCAGCACGTCGAGGTATCGCGCAATCATGCAGACGAGAGCCATGCGGGCCGCCATCAGCCGACGGCGATCCACCTCCGGACCTACATCCAGGACCGGTTTAAACTGACGGTGTACCGCAATCACGAGTACGGAGAGCTGTTCGACCTGGTAAACGACCCGGACGAACGGCGCAATTTATGGGACGACCCGGCGAGCGCGGATGTGCGGGTTGCAATGCTCAAGAAGGGCCTCAACGCCGAGATCGTCCGAGAGCCAATGCGCTTTCCACGAATCGCGGATGCGTAAGGCGGGAACGCTGTGGTTCGATGGGAGTCGTTGGTAAAGTGTCTGTCCGTTTGAGCCGTGTAAATCCGAATCGGGGAGGACAATGAAGAAGATCGTTGGAATCACTTGCGGTCGTACGTTCAAGGACGGCTCGCCGCACCGCGAGTACCAGAACACGGCTTACTGTGTGGCCGTGGCCGCGGCTGGCGCGCTTGCCGTTCTGCTGCCGGTGAGCGACCCGGCAGCTGCGAATGACTACCTCGATCGAATCGACGGGCTACTGCTGCCGGGCGGCATCGATGTCAATCCTCACCATTACGGGCGAGCGAGGCATCCGCAACTGGGAGAGACCGACGAGGGGCAGGACCTGTTTGAGATCGCCATTGCGCGCGAGGCCTGGCGACGCCGAATGCCTATCCTGGCGATCTGCCGGGGGATCCAGCTCCTCAACGTGGCGCTCGGCGGAACGCTCATTCAGGACCTGCCGTCGGACTGCCCGTCGGAACTCGTACACCGCCAGACGGCTGAACGACCCGTCTCCACGCACGAGGTCATCGTCGATTGCGAGAGCAGATTGTTTCGACTTACCGGCCAGACCATGTCGGTGAACAGCTTCCACCACCAGGCGGTCGATACGCCAGGCTCCGAATTGCGCGTCGCGGCACGCTCAGCCGACGGCGTCATCGAGGCGCTCGAAAGCGACGTCCATCCACGCGTCATCGCGGTGCAGTGCCACCCGGAGGAGACTGCCATTCACGACGCAAAGTCGCAGGCGCTCTTCCGACAGTTCGTAGCGTGGTTGTGAGGGACGGCCCTGCGATGAGTGAAGAAATCCTGTCGACCTCAACTTGCCAGAACTGCGGTGTGCGCGTCGCGCAGAACTACTGTCCGAATTGCGGTCAGGAACATACGTCTCTCATCGTACCGATCGGCCAACTTTTCCGAGATGTACTCGATGAGTTCATCGTGCCGGACTCGAAGCTACTGGCTACAATCAAGCTGCTGCTCACGCGTCCCGGCTTTCTCACCAACGAATACATTGCTGGTCGGCGCATGCGATACGTCGGTCCGTTTCGCCTCTACTTCGTCATCAGTGCGACCTACTTTCTCGCATTCTCCATTGCGCACTACGATGTCGCGGTAATGCATGGACTTTCGTATGCTCTGGAGCGTACCCACCCCGCGCATGTGTCGGAGTCTCATTCAACGTCGCAACGGTCTGTATCGAATGTGCCGGACGATATGCACATCCATAAGCATTACGCATCGCCTTCGGAAAGTTCCGATCGTGCACGCCGGCACCACCTGGCAGTCGATCGAACATCGAGCTGGTTCCTCAAAAACCAGAGCCTGATTACGTTCCTGCTCGTTCCTATTGCCGCGCTCTTTCTCAAACTGCTCTTCCAACGGTCCCGGAGGCTCTATATCGAGCACCTCGTATTCGCGGTCCACGTGCAGTCCTTTATGTTCGCTCTCCTGCTGCCTGCACTTTTGCCCTACTACCGCAACATAACGTACATCATGGCTATCAGTCTGAGCGCCATCTACCTCTTCGCAGCCATGCGGACGGTCTACCGACACAACGCCGCCGTCACGCTCGCCACAAGTGGCCTGATGCTTACCGCCTACCTTGGGATGATGAGCATCGCCGCCGACATCGCATTTATCACCTTCTACGCTCTTGCCTGAATGTAACCCCGGACCGCAGGGCGTTTCATGAATGGGTCACCT
>JBBQVV010000124.1:0-16373 GCA_038211235.1 Chthonomonadales bacterium
GCTGATCGCCAAGGCAGCGGACCGTTGGTACTTTCCGGACCCGGGCAAGCAGATCGACCTGGACAAGCTCCGCGAGAAGTCGCTGCTCGGCCAGTTCGAGAACTACAAGCAGTCTAAGGAACGCAAACTGAAGCTGTTCCGAACGGAGGCAGTGCGGGCGGGCTTCAAGGCAGCCTATGAAGCGCAGGACTACAAGACCATTGTCGGTGTCGCCGCGAAGCTTCCCGAGAATGTGTTGCAGGAGGACGAGAAGCTGTTGATGTACTACGACGTGGCAAGCATGCGTCTCGGTGATGAGTGAGGTTATGCATGCAAGCTGGCGAGTGGTGGCATAGCACTGACCATGACGAACCCTGCCGCGTCGTCGATGTCGACACGCTGTGGGGCCAGGAGACCTGCTTGGTCTGGCTACCGCGCCGGGCGACGGCGGTCAGGGTGTTGCAGAAGCGTCTCGCGCCGCTGAAAACCGGCGAGCTTCATCTTCTTGAACGTCTATCTTATGTAAGCGCCGCCGCACGTATCGCCGATGCCCTGGAGCGCGATGAACTCGTCGCTCCGCTCGAAGGCACGGTCATTCCCCTGCCTCATCAGCTTTTGGCGCTGCAGCGGGCGATATCCGGCGATCGCATTCGCTATTTGCTTGCGGACGAAGTCGGACTTGGCAAGACGATCGAGGCGGGTCTGATACTGCGCGAGCTGAAGATTCGGGGCCTCGTACGCAGGATCCTTGTTGTCGCCCCGGCGGGATTGGTATTGCAGTGGCAGTCGGAAATGAAGAGCCACTTCGGGGAGGATTTCCGGTTAATTCTTCCGGGCACATTCGCGGCACTCCGCCAAGCTGGCGCGGTCGATGAGGCCGACAACCTGTGGCGCATGCACCATCAGGTGATCTGCACGGTTGACTCGGTGAAGCCGATGGATACCCGCCGCGGCTGGAGCCAGAAGCAGGTGGCCCGCTACAACCGCGAACGTTTCGAAGACCTGGTTTCTGCAGGATGGGACCTGATAATTGTTGACGAAGCGCATCGCCTCGGGGGTAGCACCGAGCAGGTTGCTCGTTTCAAGCTGGGAGACGCTCTTGCACAGGCGGCGCCTTACCTCCTGCTTCTTTCGGCGACACCGCACCAGGGCAAGTCGGACGCCTTCCGCAGGTTGATTGGGTTCTTGGATCCGAACGCCCTTCCTGGGGACGATGCGATCACGCGCGAAGCGGTTGCCCCGTTTGTGATCCGTACGGAGAAACGCCACGCGATCGATGCCAACGAAAACCCTCTTTTCAAACCACGCTTCACCCAGTTGGTGCCAATCGCCTGGGGGAGTGCACATGCGGAGCAGCGTGCGCTCTACGATGCGGTAACCGAGTATGTGCGTGATGGATACAACCGTGCGATCAAGGAGAAGCATACCGCCATCGGTTTTCTGATGATCCTGATGCAGCGGCTGATTACTTCGAGTACGGCCGCCATCCGAAGCGCCCTGGAGCGAAGACTCACGGTGCTGGAGTTACCACAAGGCCAGCTTTCCTTGTTCCCGGAAGATGTAGGCGAGGAATGGTCGTCGCTGGATGGCCAGCAACAGCTCGACACTATTCTGAAGACGCGCCTTAAAGGTTTAAAGGACGAGCGAAAAGAGGTCGAGCTTCTGCTCTCGGCAGCCCGGCGCTGCGAGGCCGAAGGACCCGACGTTAAGGCGCAAGCGCTGCTGGAGCGCATTCAGCAGCAGCAACGCGAGGAAAACGACCCCACGCTGAAAGTACTGATCTTCACGGAATTCGTCCCCACGCAGGCGATGCTTGCCAATTTCCTCGAACATCGGGGCTTCTCTGTCGTATCTCTTAATGGAAGCATGGACCTGGAGGAGCGACGCCAAGCGCAGCGGCGCTTTGCAGGTGACGCCCAGATTCTCATCTCCACCGACGCTGGCGGCGAAGGCCTGAACCTACAGTTCTGCCACGTGATCGTGAACTACGATCTTCCGTGGAATCCGATGAAGATCGAGCAACGGATTGGACGTGTCGACCGGATCGGACAAAAGCACATAGTTCGAGCGATGAATTTCGCGCTCGAAGGAACGGTCGAGCTTCGCGTCCGAGATGTTCTGGAAGAGAAGTTGGCCCGAATTCTCGAAGAGTTTGGTGTGGACAAACTTGCCGATGTCCTCGATTCGGAAGAAGGCGGTGTGCCGTTCGAGGAGTTGTTCGCTCAGGCAATCATTGCGCCCGAAAAAGCCGAGCGGCGCGCGTCCGCCCTGGCTGATGAGATTAGACGGCGTGCCGAGGAAGCCCGCACTGGCTCCCGGCTACTCAGTGCGACCGAGAGACTGGACCCGACGGCGGCGCAAAAAATCGCGACGCACCAGATGCCATATTGGACCGAGAGGCTGACCCTCGGCTTCCTGCGCAGCCAAGAGGCAGCAGGCGCGTCGGTCAAGCGGGAGGCTGTTGGCTACGATCTTCGCTGGCCGAACGGCGACATATCCCTCGCGGCGGTCTTCAGCCGCGATGAAGCTGATAAAGCGGGCGGGACGCTGATTAGCCTCGAGGACGAGCGTGTCCGGGGCCTGACGACCAATCTACCCGTTTTCGCACCAGGTCAACCGATACCCTCGATCGTCATCCCTGACGTCTCCGACAAGACGAGCGGAGTCTGGTCGTTGTGGCGGATCAGCCTGCATACCACCGGAGGGCGCGAGCAGCGCTTCGTCGCACTTTTTCTGACCGAGGATGGTCGAGTGTTCGGCCCGACGGCGCGCACAATCTGGGAGCGCCTGATCGATCTGCCAAGCGGATTGAGCCATGCGGGGGCTGATATGTCTGGAAGTGCGGCTGCCGAGGTATTTGATGCCAGCCGCAAGGCCGCAGAAGCACACGGAACCGCGATTTTTGAAGAATTGGCTACTAGTCATCAGCTGAGCATCGTTCGAGAACGCAAGAAAGGGGTACATGCCTTCGCCTCACGCCGTCGAGCCATAGAGCGGCTGGGGTTACCCCAGGTACGGGCCCATCGGCTCCGGCTCATGGCCGAGGAAGAACAGTCGTGGTCCAGCGAGCTTGTTGCGCGAGAAGCCGCACTCCCTGATCTGGCAGCGATCCTCATGGTCCTTGTTGCTTCCATGGGAATGCGCACATGAATCAGTCGTCGCTCACCGGAACATGGCGCGATCCCATTCTGGCCCAATTCAGCCCAGACATTGCCAGCGTCGCGCGCTCGACCGTGGTGGCGGATCCCGACGAGCTGTTGACCGAGCAGGGAATCGTTGACGGTATTCGTCAACGAGGATTCGAAATCGTTCCTTTCGAAGACCACGTCGCGTTTCGTTACGCCTATGAGCGGCGGTTTCGGGAGGTCTGGGACAACGGCAACCAGACCAATCTTGTGATCGTCCTGCGGGCGACTCGATCCGACATTAGCAGCCTTCCCTTTGATCTCCTGCAACAGGCGGAGCGCGATCGCCGGATTCTTTCCTTCAGCCTGGCTGAACTATTCCCTTCACTCACTCCTCATGTGCTATCAGAGTTGGATCGTGGGGAGCTAGACGCTGTGTCTAGTGCACAGCAGCTCTTCAAACCCGAGCCAATGGGTGAAAGCGCAACTCGGGATTTTCTGCTGCGGAACGTATTTCGTCTCGACCCCACACAAATCCAAAGCGATGCAGAATTGCTCCGCGCGCTGCTACGGAGGCACTACAGTGGAAAGGTGATTCCAAAATCGCTGGACGAGCGCTTGATCCTTCTTTTGCGCTCGGCCGGACGATGGGGAGACTGGCCCCTCGACCAGATAGTGCCAAACCGTGCCAGTTTCCTCGAGTTCCTCCAAGAACGATGGCCCTTCTTTTTGCATCAGCAACTGGCCGCCCAGAAGCATGGGGCGCTTCAGGCGCCCGTATCCTCCGGCCTTAAGTTCTCTGGCCCGCAATACCTACCCTTCGATCACGATGACGTTCGGGTCTACATCGACAATCTTTTCACCGATGGTCTGCTCGTTCCTACAAGCACTCTCTCGCGATCTCTTTTTCAAGGGACGTGGATAGCTGTCGGCGTCGCAAGCTCCGACGCCGCCGATCATGTTTCGCGCTTCCGCAAGCTCCTGCAGCTCTCGGATTCCTATAGCCCGACTTCGAACAGCGATTACCAAACCTGGGTGCAGGCTGCAACGCGATGGGCGGAGGTCGTGGCGTTGCGATGGGCGCTACCGGAAGACTTGGTTTCTGAAGACAAGGACCGATTCCAGAATGCACATCAACTGATAGAGAAGAACTTCCAGGAGTGGATGATCTCGCACTATGGCTCACTGCACAGCCTTTCGTTTCTGCCGCGGCCGGTGATGCTCCATCAGATTCCGCGATATATGGCTCATCGGCTTACCGCGAAGGGAAGTGGGGCGAAGCTGGCCGTTGTAGTGATCGACGGTCTGGCCATGGACCAATGGGCGGTTATCAGACAGGAGATGCCCCTGGGTAAATGGATTACGGAGGAATTCGGGTTATTCGCCTGGGTACCGACGTTGACGTCGGTCTCACGTCAATCGATCTTCGCGGGTGATCCACCTTTCTTCTTCGCGCAAAGCCTCGATACCACCCGCAAGGAAGAACAGCACTGGACGCGCTTCTGGGAAGATCGAGGTTTCCGCAAGGGCGATGCTGTCTATGCCTGTCAGGGCACGCTCGAAGAGGATGACGTATTTATCGCCAGGACTAAGGAGAAGGTTGAGCATTCACGGTGCCAAGTTGCCGGCATCGTAGTAGGAACGATTGATCAGATGCTGCATGGCATCGTGACTGGGACCGATGGTATGCATGCTGGGGTCCGGCACTGGGCAAAGCGAGGGGCCCTTTGGCGGCTTCTTGATGTGCTGGTCGACTGCGGCTTTGAAGTTCTATTGACGGCCGACCATGGCAACGTCGAGGGCATCGGCATAGGTAAGCCTAATGTCGGTGCAACAGCGGACGAAAGGGGCGAACGTGTCCACGTGTTCCCAGATGCATTATTGCGATCGAATGTTGCCGCCAAGTACCCGGGGGCGCTTGAGTGGCCGACCATAGGGCTGCCCGACGACTATCTCGCCCTAATAGCGCCGCCACTAAAAGCCTTCATTGGGGAAGGGAGGCGTACGGTCGCGCACGGGGGTACTTGTATCGAAGAAACGATTGTACCTTGCATCACCGTGGCACCGTCCCGATGAGTATTTCCAGAAAGGCAAGAATTGGGTTTGACCGGACAATTCGTCTGGAATGGTTAGACACCGCTGCGGCGCGCGTCTTGCGGGGAGATTCTCCCGAGCAGATCAGACAGTTCCTCTGGGGTTTTCTGGAGGACGTGGAGCCTGGAACATCCACCAGTAGTGGGCGTGGCAAGACGCTTACGGTATTAACTCGAATTTGGGTTTCAGTACCGCCACGCGCCGAGCCTCTTAGAGAGGCAGCATTGCAGTGTATTCGATCCGCGCAAGGTGAAGAAAGGGTCGCGATTCACTGGGCAATGGTTGCGGGTACGCATCCGTTCTTTCTTGATGTCAGCACACATGTTGGCAAGCTGATCAAACTCAATGGGGCAGCGAATCGCTCGCAGATTAAACGCCGCATGACCGAGGCGTGGGGCGATCGATCGACACTCGAACGAACGATACAACACGTTCTAAAATCCCTTGCGCAGTGGGGTTTACTCCGAGCCGGTTCAGAGCATGGCTCATTGATCGGCCTTAAACCCCGAATTAGGTTGGGCGATGACGTCAGCCAGCTTATTGCACATTCTGTGCTGCTGGCGCAGGAGACGGGATCGTCACTCCCACAACTCGCTGATCATGCAGCTCTATTCCCCTTCCAGCTGCAATTGTCCGCAAGGGCCCTAATGAGAACCGCTCGATTCCGCCTTCAGCGTGAGGGAGATCAATCTGACTTTGTGGAACTCGCGTAGTCGTCCGTTAGAGTGGAAGTGGCCGCGTTATGCCTTGGCTGACAAGATCACGGTTCATTTCAGCTCTGACAGTGAGAAGAGGGAGCGGCTTCGCGCGCTCATCGCTCTTGCGCCAAGTGTTGCCGGGCGTGGCAATGGCCGCCTTTCACCGGAGATCTCCGATCCAGCGGCCGGAGGGTGTGGCCAACGAAGGAAACCGGTCCGTAACCGTAAACCTTAGATGCTTAGCAGCCGCGCAGTAACTATATAGTTACGGGCCTAAATCCTTGGCCTACGCGTATCACCTGAATCCCATAAAAACACGTGCCATCCGCTTGACCGACATCGTGTAATGACACTCCGCTGGATCCAAGTATGAAGCCCGCGACCTTGTCAAAGAGCCGCTCCAAAGTGGCGCTCGAGTGCCCGAGGAAACTCACGTATCTGGGTGATAAGCGGTATGCGAGCACCCTAGACGATGATGAGTTTCTGGAGGCCCTGCCGGACGAGGGCTTGCAGGTCGGAGCGCTGGCGAAGCTCATGCACCCGGAGGGTGTGGGGGTGACGGCTCGCTCCGTCGAGGAGCAGGTCGGGAGACGCTAGAGGACCTCAAGGGCATGGTTTCCGGGCTGGGATCAAGCGGGTCCACTACAACGCCGGAAAACTCTACAACCATACGCTACTGGGAGCCGGGGACGCTGCTAGCCATCTGGAAGTGAGGTTAGCGTGGAGGTGAGACCTGGTACGGTGGAGGTCTGCATGGTAGAGAATGTCCCGGCGTTTCTTGCCGCGAGAACCGCCTATCCGCGGTGCCTTGGGTGCCTTGCTGCTCGCTAAGAAGAAGGAATCAGGACACGGTGCAACGAGTACGCTTTGGCCTTGAACTCGATGGGGAGCGCGGGTGGCACGCGCGCGACGCCCTCGGTGAATCCACCGTTGGCCCGTTGGGGTTCCTCTCGCTGCTTGAAACGCAACTGGGCCTGACGCGCGCGGCGCCGTCGCAGGCCGAGCGCGTCGTGCAAATGCGAGAGTGCCTGTTGGCAGCGCGTACGCGCGGGCGATTCTACGAGCGCAGCTTTGAGACCGACGAGATGGGCACGGCCGCCACGTTGCTTAGATGGCGCGATCAGTGGTACGAGCACGGCTGGTACGGGACCGTCACGAGTGAATCAGGCTCTCGGCTGCAGGACATGGCTGTCGTGGAGGCGCTAGCGAGGCCTAAGGTATTTCCGAGTGTCGGCGAGCGATTGAATGACGTTCGTGAGGCACTGGAGCAGTGCCGAATGCAGGTTGACGTGGTTGAGTTGCTCCAACCCATGCAAGAGTTCCCGGCAGCGTGGCGAAGGGTGTTGGAGCGCCTGCCCACGACGCCAGTCACCGTGCTGAGTGAGACGCCAAGAACGAACGAGGGAACGGTGCTACAGGCGCTGCAGTGCGCGCTCCTGCAGTTGCCGTTGGGCCAGCCTGTTGGCAAGGTTCGATGGCGGGACGATGGGAGCCTGCGCGTCGTGCGCGCCGAGTCTCCACTGGCGGCGGCGCAGTGGCTCGCCGCGGAGATACGGCAGACGCCAGCCGCCGATTGTGTGCTGGTGATCGAGCAGGCCGGTTCCACCGTGGATGCCGCGTTGGCGGCGATGGACCAACCGCTATTGGGGCTGTGTGAGCCCTCGGACTTCCGTCCTGTGCTGCAAATTTTGCCCTTGGTGATTCGACTGCTGTGGGAGCCGCTCGACTTCAGGGCGCTGATGCAGTTTCTGACGCATCCGGTGGGCCCCATCCGCTTCTACGCCCGCCGGCGACTTGCTGAGAAGATGGCCGCGACGCCGGGGATAGGCGGTGAAAAGTGGCAGCACGCGCTTCGCGACATCGAGGCGCACTACGGGACGGAAGGGGGTGAGGTACTTGCCGACATCCAGTTCTGGCTTGAGCAGTCGCGTTTCACCGAGACCGAGCAGGTGCCGCTTGCCTATATTAGTCAGCGTGTAGAGCGGCTGGCGGAGCTTTTCCGGGACGGGATGGCCGATGAGGACGCGCTCGGGCGTGCTCCGTGGACGGCCGGCTATTACCAGGCGATGGCACTACAGCGAGTTCTCCACTCCTTAGAGCAGCAGGGGGTGCAGCGAATTGGCCCCGAGCCGCTAAACCGGTTGGTCAGTCAGGCGAGCTCGTACGGAAGTGACAATCCGTTGCTGGGCTCCGAGGCCGGCGCGTACTGCCGTGTTCGCTCGCCCGGTGCAGTCATCGATGCGTTCGATGAGGTGTGCTGGTGGGACATGGCGGCAATTCCGCTCCCGTCCCGGTATCCCTGGTCACCCCTGGAGATGCAGGGGCTGCGCGCGTCAGGTGTTGACCTCCCCGATGCCGGCCTCGTACTGGAGCGGCAGGCCCGCGAATGGTTGCATCCAATACTGGCAGCCCGGCAGCGGCTCACTCTGATGCTGCCCAAGAGTGGAGCGGAGGTGCATCCAGCCTGGCTCATGCTGTCCTCGTTGATCGAGCAACCCGAGGTACTGGATATTGAAACGCTGCTCAACACCCCCGACGTTGACCAGCGGACCACACGCATTGCTCACCGCCCACTTCCCGCGCTGCGACGCTGGTGGCAGATTCCAGCTGGGGCGATCCACGGATGGGAACGCGCGGCCTCATACACCAGCCTGGAACAATTCTTCTTCAACCCCTACCAGTGGGCATTGAACTATCCGGCCAAACTCAAGGCGTCGGCCTTGCTTGATTTGCCAGGGGATTTCCAGTTGCTGGGGAATCTGGCGCATCGCGTGGTGGAGCAATTGTATCGACAGCCCGACGCACTGTCATGGTCAGCGGAACGGGTCCGTCAGTGGTTTGATCAGGCTGTGCCGAAGATTGTGCGCGAGGAAGGCGCGGTGCTGCTCATGAGAGGACGGCGCGCGGATCTGGAGGCCTTCCGCCTGCGCTTCCGTCGCTCGCTGACGGTGTTGCATGAGATCGTAAGAGGAGCCGGAGCGCGGCACGTCGAGCCCGAAAAACCGCTCGAAGGTGACACGCCGCTCGGGGCGCTGCGCGGGAGCAGCGATCTGTTAATGACGCTTGCCGATGGCACACAGGCCATCATCGATATGAAATGGGCGGGTAACCGGAAATATCGCGACAAGCTCGCAAACCAGACCCACATCCAACTTGCAATCTATGCACGCCTTATTGAGCGCAATACGTCAGTGTGGCCTGCCGTGGCGTATTTTATATTGAGCCGACCGGAGTTGCTGACCAGCGCGGATGGCGTGTTTCCCGGCGCGACGCCCATTATCGTCCCAGGCTCCTCCACGGCGCTCCTTTGGGAGCGGATTACCCAGATGTGGCAGTGGAGGCGCCGGCAGATCGAATCCGGTCTGCTGGAAGTCGTTCTGGAAGAGCTGGAACCAACGGAATCTGTCCCACCCGGCGGCGCGCTACCGGTGGAACCGCTCGATCCTCGCTACAACCCGTTTGTTTATCTAGCGGGTTGGGGAAGGGAGGCGTGAGCGATACCTTTCGGTTTTTCAGTGCGGGGGCGGGCAGTGGCAAGACCTACCGCCTGACCGATCTATTGCATGAAATGTTGGAGGCTGGTCTCGTAAGGCCCTCCGGCATTCTCGCGACCACCTTTACCAATAGAGCTGCTGCTGAATTGCGCGAGCGGGTACGATCTCATCTGATCAAGAAAGAGCGATATGCCTTGGCCACTGCGATCGGGCAGGCACGGATCGGCACCGTCAACAGTGTGTGTGGAAACCTGCTAGAGCGCTTTGCGTTCGAGGCCGGTATGTCCACCGAGCCGCGGGTCCTGGACGAGCCCCGGGCGGCCCAAATACTGAGCGAGGCTATCGACGAGGTGATCGAGGGACCGACGCTGACCGCGCTGCTGAGCGTCGCGCGTCGGCTCTCGCTGGACAGAGCCTCCTTCGGTGACGGGGATGACCCCTGGAAGGAAGCGCTGCGCGCCATCGTGAGCCAAGCGCGCTCGAATGCCATCGGCCCGGATAGGCTTCGAGGCTTCGGTGATTGGAACGCGGACCAATTGCTGAGCTACTTGCCCAGCGCTGCGACGAAGGACCTAGATGGGTCACTCCTTCAGGCTATCACAGCCGCGTTGCCTATGATTCGCCAGGTCGCCGCCCAAAAAGGAAAGAAGATTACGGCGGCCTATTTGAACAAGCTGGAGACGATCGAGCGAGCGTTGCGTGACGGCGATACCCAATGGACTCAATGGAGCGCGCTTACCAACGACGAGCCCGAGGCGGCGCTGCGCACTGCCGTGCAGCCGATCAACGACGCCGCGAGGGAGCATGTGAGCCACCCGCGCTTGCATCAGGACGTGCGGGATTACCTTCGCGTGATGTTTTCATTAGCGGCCGATGTGCTGGAGAGGTATCGGACGCGCAAACGAGAGCTTGGGGTCGTCGACTTCACGGATCAAGAATGCGAGCTGCTGCAAATCCTGGATCTGCCGGCGGTTGCACAGACACTGAGCGCGGAACTGGATCTGCTGATGGTGGATGAGTTTCAGGACACCAGTCCGATTCAGCTCGCCCTGTTCCTTAAGCTAGCGCAGTTCGCCCGACACGTCGTATGGGTTGGGGATGTCAAGCAGGCCATTTACGGCTTTCGTGGTGGCGATGCCACACTCATGACGGCGGTAATCAATCGCCTCCCGGAGCTTAATGGTGAAAAGGAGGTACTCCTGTACTCATGGCGGTCGCGCCCGTCCTTGGTGGGATTCGTAAATGGGTTATTTGGCCACGCTTTTGATGGTATTGAGGCGCCCGATGTTGAGCTGATTCCAAAACGCAATGAGTTCGAAGGCACAGTCCCGATTGAAGACTGGCTCCTGGACGGCAAGAATGAGGAGCAGCATCAGGGCATCGCCTCGGGCATCGTGCAACTGGTTCAAAGCGGCACTCTGGTGATTGATCGGGATTCGAACGCGCCGCGCCCGATCCGTTTCCGGGATATCGCGGTATTGGCTCGGTCGAACAAGTCGGTCAAGTCCATTGCCAGCGCGCTGGAGACCAGGCAGATCAGGGTGTCGACCGAGCAACCGGGGCTCCTGAATCGACCGGAAATCGTGCTGGCGTTGGCCTGCCTTAGGCGCCTCAATGATGAAAGGGACACGATTGCGACGGCAGAGATCGCCTCTCTGGCTGAATGCGAAGACCCGGAGGCGTGGCTGGCTGACCGCCTCGCGTGGCTCAATCGAGGAGAGAGCGCGGAGGCCTGGCGAGAGCAGGGGACTTCTGTACATCCCCTTTTCCAGGCGATTCAAGCGCTGCGCCAGCAGCGAGCATTGCTGTCGCCGCGTGAGGCCGTGCAGCTTGTGATTGTGCGTTGTGACCTGGGTCGACGGGTGCTGCAATGGGGATTGTCGCCGGAGCGTGCGCAGCTACGACTGGCGAACCTGAACCGCCTCGTTGAGGTTGCTGTCGAATATGAGGACGAATGCCGCTCCACGCGAGAGGCTGCGACACTGTCGGGATTCTTGCTCTGGCTCCAGGAGCTGGCCTCCAATGAGATGGATGTATTGCCGCTCCCTCCCATCGACGCCGTTCAGGTCATGACGCATCATGGAGCCAAAGGACTGGAATGGCCGGTGGTCGTTTTGGCCGATCTGGCCAGTGACGTGAAGGACTGCATCTGGGATGCAGTGCGCGCCGAATCACCGAGCGCGTTTGATGTGCGCTCGCCCCTCAACGACCGAGTATTGCGTTATTGGCCCTGGCCCTGTGGCGCTCAGAGCAAGGTGCCTATCGCTGATATGGTGGAAGGCTCCACTGCGTGTCAGGTGCTCCGCGCAGCTGCTGTTGAAGAACACAAGCGATTGCTGTACGTGAGCGTAACGCGGGCGCGGGATGTGCTGATCTTCGCGCGGCCAGCGAGGAAGCCGGATGGGGGGTGGATGTCAACGGTCGGCCTGGCCGATCGACTGGCGTCTGCGGATGAGCACTCCATCGTGCTCCCCAATGGCTCGGGGATTCCTTTCCGGAGACGGATGCTTACGCCAACGACCGTTGTTGTGGAGCCGGCGGTGGAAAACGGGTTGCATTGGTTTCAGGCCGCCCTGGAGCACACGCCGAAGCTGCCGCTGACTGTCAGCCCGTCGCTGTCTGTTCCGGTAAACGTGACGGTGGCAGAGAGCGTTGTGATTGGATCTCGAATCAGCGTCGCGATCGGTGTCGAGCCCGCGGCGCTCGGAGAGGCGATTCACGCCTGCGTAGCGGCGCACGTGATCTGCGCGAATAGACCGCGTACCGCGGATGATGTGAGTGCTATCCTCGGGCGAATGGGTGTTTGTGGCTCGGTCGCCCCCGAGGCACTCCTCGGCCAACTCAACGCCGTACGTGGCTGGCTTGATCAGCGATGGCCAAGTGCCAAGCCGCTGGTGGAAGTTCCGATTACGCTCGTGCTTGATAATGGGCAGCGCGTCAATGGTCGCATCGACCTGCTGCTGCAGACATCTGCGGGCTGGGTACTTCTAGATTACAAGTCCGGATCGCAAGGTAGTGCGCAGTGGGAGCAACTGGCAAAGAGCTATGGCGGGCAGCTTGCTGCTTATAGTGAGGCCATCGCGTCGGTAACGGGAACACCTGTGGTAGAAACATGGTTGGTTCTGCCCGTGGCGGGGTCGGCGATACGCGTAGAGAGAGGCACTTAGGTATTGACACATCGGCGTTACGATGGTGGCCTATGGTGAGTTGCAGCGTCCCGATCTGCCGGAGTCCGAGCGAACAGGGCTCTAGACGCAGCTGCTTGCGTGACTGTGAGCCTGATCCCTGGCTCTGGTGCTAGTGTATGAGACGATGAGGGCGGTCGAAGTAGTGCGTAGAGAACGCGGGGGAGGCTGGGTCCTTACAACAGCGATTGTTTAGGCGCTCGTCCAACAAATTATGAAGTATGAGTCACAAGACCAGTGCGCCCTCAGATTTAGCGACAATTCACCTAAAGGACCATTACATGCCACGAGCTGAAGCCTCGGTCGAAGAACTCGTCGGGATGATTGAGCGCGGCGAGCTGCGTCTACCGGAAATGCAGCGGCGCTACGTCTGGAGGTCAACTCGAGTTAGAGACCTACTGGACTCGCTCTATCGCGGCTACCCGTCGGGGGCCATCTTGCTGTGGGAGACTGATGAGCAAGTGCCGCTCCAGGACTTTGCTGTCACTCAGCAGGCAAATCCGTATGGCAATACGCGGCTCCTGCTGGATGGGCAGCAACGACTAACCTCTCTGTCCGCTGTGGTTCGCGGTGAAAAAGTGACAGTGCGCGGAAGACGCAAGCCTTTGGAACTGCTCTTCAACTTGGAGCACCCTGAGGAACTCACTGTGGTCACGGAGGTACACGAGAACGCCGGTGGTGAGGAAACGGAAGATGACGAAGACCGGATTCACGATGAAGCCGACTCGACAGAAGATGAACTCCAGAAGAGGTTCGATCGCATGACGTTTGTTGTCTCAGCCAAAAAACTCGAGCAAATGCCGCAATGGGTCAAAGTGACCGAGGTTTTCAAGACGGATAGTGACAGATCGTTTTTAAAACGAGCTGGAATTAACGATTTAGATGATCCCCGTGCGGAAAAGTACAGTCAAAGGTTAGCCAAATTACGCGGTGTCAAGAGGTACGTCTACCGCATGGACATTCTGGAACGCTCCCTCTCCTACGACGAAGTAACCGAGATCTTTGTTCGGGTCAATTCCTTGGGCGCGAAGCTTCGCAGTTCCGATCTGGCACTAGCCCAGATTACGGCCAAGTGGCGCGGTGCATTGCAAACTTTTCAAGCCTTTCAGAAAGAGTGTGCCAAGGACAATTTTGAGCTCGATCTTGGCATCTACCTAAAGGGCATGATTGCCTTTGCAACAGGCCAGTCCCGCTTTCTAACCGTGGGAACTCTTTCTGTAGACGCGCTGCATAAGGCGTGGGAGTCCAGTGTCCCGGGAATGCAGTTCGCGCTCAATTTTCTCAAGAACAATGTTGGGATCGATAGTCCGGCTCTGTTGTCGTCACCCTTCTTGCTTGTTTCGCTCGCTTATTACGGGCACAAGAGGGCATACCAGATCGGTGCGGAGGAGGCCGTCCGGCTGAGGTATTGGGCGTTGGTGGCTAATGCCAAAGGGCGATACTCGCGCGGGTCGAGCGAAACGCTGCTTGATCAGGATCTAGCCACGCTTCGCCAAGATGGAGGAGTTAATCAGCTCATCGATCGACTTAGGCAGCAAGTCGGGCGACTCGACGTAACCCCTGAGGAGCTCGAGGGACGGAATCAACGCAGTGCGCTTTTCAAGACGATGTTTTTGGCATTCAAGGCTTCAGGAGCCAAAGATTGGAATTCAAACCTAGCTATTGCCCTCGATCACAGGGGCACCCACCATAAATTACAGTTTCATCATGTCTTTCCAAAGGCATTGCTCAAGAGTTCCTATCCGGACCGGGAGGCGGATGATATTGCTAACCTAGCCTTTATAGGGGGTAGAACGAATCGACAGATTAGCGATAAATCGCCCAACCAGTATTTTCCGGCACTAATTCAGAGTGCTGGCCCGGCTGCGTTCCGGGCACAGTGTATTCCCACGGAAGGGGAGTTCCTGGGTGTAGAGGCGTACAAGTCATTCCTCACTGAACGACGGCGCCAAATAAGCCAAAGGTTAAACGATTTCCTCGGGACACCGACCTAGAAACGTAGGGTGGACACGGAAGCCCTCCGGAACGATTCATGAACTACGAAGCACTTAAAGCCCGCCAGCGCGCCGAGCGCGAGACCTACCATCCTAATCTGGCGCTTCGAGTTCATCGATCGCTCAGTTGGCTGAGTCGCGCAGAACGGAGTGCCGATGACCTTGATGGGCGTTTTATCTTCCTGTGGATTGCCTTTAACGCCGCCTATGCCACGGATATTGACGAGAAGTACCGTGGTACAGAGCAGGCGATGTTTCGGGAGTTTCTGCAGAAGCTCGTGTCGCTAGATAAGAAAGGATCCATTGAAGCTTTGGCCTGGAACGAGTTCCCAAACAGCATCCGGTTGCTTTTGGATAATAAGTTTATTTTTCAGGACTTCTGGCTCTTTCATGCAGGACGAATGACCGAAGAACAATGGAAGGAGCACTTCGCGAGTGCCAATAAAGCCGCGCACCTCGCCTTGGGACGTCGCGATACGGTGGCGGTCTTGGGTATTGTATTGAGCCGAATGTATACGCTTCGAAATCAGATAATGCATGGGGGTGCGACCTGGCACGGTCGCGTGAACCGCGAGCAGGTCCGTGATGGTGGAGATCTGTTGGGAAAACTGGTCCCCGTGATCATTGAGCTCATGATGGGTAATGTTGGGACGCTCTGGGGGGATGCGTATTATCCGGTGGTGACGTGATGGTGGACCGTGGACGGATTCATAGCCGTTGTCGCCATGTACCCCTTCATGATGGTTGCTTGGCTGGTAGGTGGGGCGCGGGCGGGCTACATGTGAACTAGCAAAGTCATGCGCCATGTGTTGCGGCCGGTGGCGAGGTGCCGACATAGCTGCCCACGCAGGCTCCCTCGCGGCGATGACATAACACTTCAGAATTCGCTTTTAGCCTTGTATATTGCTAAAATGCGCGCTGTGAAGAAGGGAGCCTAGACGTTTCCCCCAACCGATCCTTAATAGGACACGGTGGTTCCCCCGGCGAGCGGGGCACAAGGCTGATGAGGCAAAAGCCCTCACCCCTCAGGGTGGGTTGACCGGGTATATCTCTTGGAGCGCCCGGCTCTGAACTTGAAAAGTGAATGACGGACTCCCGGAAACGGGAGCGCTAAGGACCGGTTGCGGTTCGTGGACGCGGCGCCTGGTGTGCGGGTGTTGATGCCTCGAGGCGTGATCATACGCAGGGAGGATGGTGATCATGGGGTTTTCAATGAATCTCGCCGTTCTTCATGAGGGATTACGAAGGATTCTCGAAGAGACGAAATGGATGGACGAGATGGTTGAGGAGTGGGCGAACGAAGGACGTCCGCTAGTTGAGGATGCATTGTCCGCTCGTGCGCTTGTTCGGACACTTGAACACGCGGCGCGTGATGATGCCCCGAAGCTGATCGATGCGTTCTGGAGACGATTGGGTGAAGTGGCCGCACTTTCCACTGGGACACGGCCTGAAGAGTATCCGGATGTTGTGTCGGCGGGCCGCCAGATCCTGAACAGCCTCTACGAGTCTGCAACGCCATTGGGTCACCTCATAGAAACCCTGGAAGTGCGGGAGCTTGGTGGGAGGCTTGCGATGCTTCTCATGGGCGGCATGACCGGAGTTTTTGAAGCGTTGACCCTGATGAGGAACGAATTGGAGCCGTTCCTGGCGACGTGGCAGGGAAAGGAGGGGGATGTGAATCGGAAGAGTGTATCGGCCGGAGGCCAAGTCGGTGGGCCATGATCGTCGGTGAGTGCTTTGAAGGCGATGACATGGAGATGGCAGAGGCGCAGCACAATCTGCACCACGGAGAGAGCCTGCCGCT
>JBBQVV010000125.1:0-16274 GCA_038211235.1 Chthonomonadales bacterium
TCGACCGTTGGCACGCTTGCAACCTCCTGGTCGCCGCCCGAGTTGCGGAGAGACTCGTCAGCGTGTTTCAGACTGATTTTGAACGCGCCATTATACCATAATGCGTCAAGCCGCGCAACGACGGCTCGATACGCAATGCCCGTCTATTTGACGTACGCGAATCGAGATGGTTACGTTAATGCGACCGGGCTTTGCGTTTCGGAAGCTGCAATAAAAAGATCGGGCTCCTGCGTGCACAGGGGCCCGATCGTGCCAGAATGAAGATGCGACGCGCTGTTGCCTAGTGACGCTCACCGCGACTAGCGTCCTGCCGACGCCGGAGCTGCTCCAGCTCAGCCCTCATAACGGCTAACTCCGCACGCAATGCCCGTGTCTCCATGGCCATGTGGGCTCGCTCCGTGCTCATACGTGCGTTCTTCATTGCGAGGATGTGATCGCCCTGTCTGCGACGAGCGTCCGCGACAGCCATCTCGGCACGTAACCGTGCGGACTGAAGCAGCGCTTTCTCCTTTGCGTTCCGTTCTTCGAGTTTCGCTCCCTCCTGTTGGCTGCGAAGCAACTCCAGCTGCAGACGGAGCGCATTACCCTGGGCCCTCTCCGCCAAGGCCTCTGGACTGTCTGCTTTTGACCTCTGCAACAGCTCCAATAGGCTACTCTCCTGTCGTTGCAGCTCCGCGCGAAGCTTTGATAGGTTCTCGGCACGCTCTTCCGACCGCCCATCCAGCCGCGAATCAGCCCCAGCCGCTGTTGTCTGCTTGCTCGATTGCGCGGCGTGCTCCTCCGCCCGCAGCCGCGAGCCCACGCCTGTGCGATTATAATCGGTCCCCGTGTCCAATGAGTCCTTTCGCTGCGCATCCGCCGCGCCGTTCGCTCTTTCGTAGGCCGCCCTGGCCTCGTCGTCGCCGGCATGTGCTGCGATCTGATCGCGCACCGCACGGGAGTATTGAGCAGAGGCGCGCTCCCGTTCTATTGCCGCTCGCACATCTTCACTCGAATTCGCCGCATCCTTTGCGCTTCGAGACCGTTCGTAATCCGCCTTTGCTCTGGAACCCTCTATGGCGATAAGCTTGTTCCGTTCGGCTCTCGCCTCGACCTGCGGTTGCACGGCTTCAGCGCTCCCCGAGAGACGGATCATACGCTCCAGCGCATCGATCCTTGCGCGGAGTGCCATGACTTCGGCCCGCGCACGCTCCCGGTCGTTCGACAATTGGTTGCCTGATTGGACACTCTGACTGCTTGCTCGTTTCTGCTCCGCGGACTCTGCTCGGCCCGTGCTACGGACCACGTCATCGCGCGTAGCCGCCTGCGAATCCGGCACATCGTTCACGGCCTTGATAATCTCTCCTTCCTGATGAAAGTTCGGACCGGAGGGCTCGGTCGATTGTGCGGAGACGAACCTCGAGCCGGCAGCCAGTAGGAGACAAAAAAGGCCGATAGTAGCTGTGGTGGAACGGGTTGACATTTTGCGAAGGTCCCTTTCATGATAATTTAGAATGCGCTCGACACGGCGGCCGAGCATCGACCGGGAGTCCGCGATCCCGATACCCGATGCAACCCGGCGTCCGTGATTGCTAAACGATTCCGCCACGATCAGTAGATACCGCGCGTACGCTTGCGGAGCGGATGCATACGCCAGCGCTGCCTCGTCACAGGCGTCCTCGGCGGCGTCGCGACGACGTCGGACCAAGGCCCAGACAAGGGGCTGTGGCCAGAGAAACGAACTGGCAATCCGCGCGACAAGCGTCCATGCACAGTCGCGAGAAATGATGTGATGCAGCTCATGCGCCAGCACGGCCCGCAACATTGCGGCGTCCGTCGATCCAAGCATTCCCTTTGGAAGAACGATTTGTGGGCGCAGTACTCCGGAAGCAAATGGGCCGAGGGCGTCCGGGCTGATTAGCAGGGCGGGAATGCGGGCGTTTGAGGCTTGACAAACGATCCTTAGCTCGGCGAGCAGATCCGGATCCGTGCACGGTACTGCGCGTGCGCACAATCGAGCAAGCCGATGTCTGCCGACGCATAAGCTGGCGAGCGACGCAAGCGATCCTCCGACCCACACGAGTAACGCGAGAACGTAGACCCATATCACGTTCGCGCGAACAGGAGCCGGGCTCTCAGGCCGGACGACGGGCACTGGGGCCGAGTAACGGTCGGTCATCATAACTGCGGGATCATGCAAGGACCCGCCTACGCTCGCGGCGCTTGAGATTGCGACGGTAATCGGCGTTGGCTGTAGGGTGGTGGCATCCGGTCTTCGTACGAGGGAAGTCGCGTGGGTGCCGAACCCGTTCGGCAGTGAGACCGACCAGAAGGCCGGCGCTCTAGACATAGGACAGAACGACATCAGGATCGCAGCCATTGTAGTCGCCAACCCGATCGACAACAGTGCTCTTCTTGACCGCGGATGAAACCTTCGCGCCGCTAAATTGATCGATAGCGCCGCCGCGAGAGGAAGCGCCGTCCTCGCAAGCAGAGCGATGCCGACCTCAAGGGCTGGTCGAGCGTTGAGGGTAAGATATGCGCCTATCTCACTCCACAGGGTCATCGCCATTACCTCCATCTTCGGCTGCGTCGATCAGGCCACGGAGCCTGGCGAGCTCCTCCAGCGACAGCTTTTCATAGGCCAGCAGTTGTGAGACCAGACCGAATACCGAACCGTGAAAAACCCGCGCAAGTAAGTCCTGAACCGCGCTCTCGGAAACCTCGTTCCGCTCGTATAGCGGGCGAAACACGAACGTCCGATCATCGATCTCATGTTCGATGGCGCCTTTGGCTTCTAACTTTCGCAATAGAGTCTGCACGGTGCTGTGAGCGATAGTCTCCTGCTGGGACAGCTCGTCCGTGATCTGTCGTGCGGTCGCCGTGCCCTGCCGCCACAAGTACTGCATGATCCGCAGCTGCACCTTTCCGAGCCTCGGAGGTGAACCGAACATAGATGCTCCTCTCATCACATCCAGGATGGATCATTCTCCGGGGTAGATTTACCTTGGTAAACTACCAAGCGGCATTCTACCACGGAGGCGTGTGCATGTCAAGTTCTACGCGGACAATTATCCATTCAATGCCCGGTATTCCAGATCGTCAGGGTGGGCGAGCGGTATATGCCGGGCTATTTGTCCGCGGAGCGGACGGGCTGACCTGCGCGCAGACGAGTGAGTCTCTCCCAGACGGTCCTCCACGATTTGACCAGCGCTACCACCAGAACCAGGAACAGAGCGCCTGCCGCCAGGGGTACGAATACGGCGAGTAGGGTCAACACGACAGCCATGAAATCCTCGAAGAGAGAGATGAAAGGAGTGGCAATCCCGCCGGTAACGAAAGTCGAGGCCGGACGCAGGGCGGCTCGGGTCGCATGAAAGCTTCCGGCTACGATTACTCCTGCCGCCAGGGCAATGGGCGGCGGAATGTGGCCGATCACGCCATTCTGGCTCGCGAACACAATCGCGCCTGCTGCGGGATGGACGACCGCCCCCACGACATGCATCGCATGGTCGACCGCGGGAACTTTGTCGGCAATGAAGTCAATTATCGCGAGGACGCCAAGTACTGTGAGCGTGGTCCAGTTCGCAAGCCAGACGTACGGACCTTCCAGGTGCACGATGCCCAGGCGCGCCAGGATGCCGACGGCAAGCAGCGGTACGTAAGCGTTCAGCCCCGCAGCCGACGAGAGTCCCAGTCCACTTAGCAGAGGTCCAATACTGCTTATTAGCCCCATTTGTCGCCTCAAGTTCACGCCAGCCTGCGAATGGAGCACAAGCTTCAGTCAAGCTCGTGACACGCCAATCGCGGAATGGCAATGAACACTACGGCCGGACTACAGCGTCCGTTTCTTTACTGTCGTGCCCTTCGCTCCATCCCCGATCTCATATCCCATCGAAAGCAGACGGTCGCGGATCGCGTCCGAATCCACCCAATTCCTGAGTCGTCGCGCCTCATTTCTAGCCTCGATGAGACTTACAACGTCGTCCGGTAGAGCTTCCGCCTCAGGGCAAGATCGCCTGGCGATATCCAGGCCGAGGATGGCATCGAACTCTACCCAAAGCTTGTGGCTTCCATAGGAGTTCAGCAGGCCAATGGCGTGGGGAACACCGAGATCATCGTTGATTGCGGCCAATACCCGCTCGCGCGCCGATGCTAGCGCGATTGCATCGCCGACAAGCGGATCGCTGTCCGGACACAATCCATAGACGCGGCGGAGTCCGGCCGTGGCTGCCTCAAGGGCCTCGACAGTAAAGTTGAGCTCGGACCGGTAGTGCGCCTGAAGGCACAGATACCGGCAGGCGAGCGGATCACAGCCGCGATCGATCAGCTCTTGTATCGTGCTCGGCGGCCGATCCTCAGGACGCAGCTTAACGAGCTCGGATTTCGACATTTTGCCGCCGCCCATGAGCAGGAACTCGCCGTGTATCCAGAACCGGACAAACAGTCTGTTTGTCGCGCACTCGGACTGAGCGATCTCGTTCGTGTGATGCACCGGGATATGGTCGATACCCCCGCAGTGGATATCCAGTGTCTCGCCAAGGTATTTCATCGACATTGCCGAGCACTCAATGTGCCATCCCGGATAGCCGGGGCCCCAGGGACTGGTCCACTGCATGATATGTGTGGGCTTGTTAAGGAACCAGAGCACGAAGTCGCTCTGGTTCTTCTTAGTCTCATCGGCCACGACCTCGGACCGATTGGTCTGCTGTTGGTCGAGATTTAACCGTGCCAGCTTACCGTAGTCCGGATATTTCGAGGTGTCGAAGTAGACCGCTTCCGAGGTTCGGTACGTGTTGCCGTTGGCTTCGAGCCGTTGGATAAGCTCGATCATCTCGCTAACGTGCTCAGTGGCGCGCGGCATGATTTCTGGTATCTCGATGTTCAGGCGGTGGAAATCGGCAATGGCCGCGGCCTCGTAGAATCGTGCCAGCTCCCAGGGGTCCTTCTTCTCACGTTTAGCCGCGACTTCCATCTTGTCGTCGCCCGCGTCCGCGTCCGTCGTCATGTGACCAACGTCCGTCACATTCTGGACGTGCGTCAGCTCATAGCCGTTGAACCTGAGAGTCCGGCGCAGCACGTCCTCAAATATATAGGTACGGAGGTTTCCGATATGGGCGTAGTTATAGACGGTCAGGCCGCAGCAGTACATTTTGACCGTCGGAGGATTCAGAGGT
This sequence comes from Chthonomonadales bacterium, assembly GCA_038211235.1. Classification (GTDB taxonomy): domain Bacteria; phylum Armatimonadota; class Chthonomonadetes; order Chthonomonadales; family Chthonomonadaceae; genus DATGJU01. The sequence goes on from JBBQVV010000125.1 coordinate 5,157, forward strand.
TCAAACCGCTCCTTGGCGCGGCTCATCGTATTGTACAAGACCATGGGCATGAGAGGACTCCTGCATCAAAAAGAGCGGCGCTCGGAGGGCCGGTGCACTATTATACCAAAACCCGTGGAGTACGGCAGCGCGATCGATCCGTTCTTGACCCTGACAGTCTTTTAAGGTAGACTTAGCCCGCACCACAAATATAGATTGAGGGCCTCAATTCCGTGAATTCCCGTCTTCCGTCATGGCTCAAGAAAAAGATACCCAGTCCGGAGACCGTTGCCGCGGTAAACGGAATGATGCGCGCCGCGAAGCTCCATACCGTATGCGAGAGCGCCCGTTGCCCCAACCTAGGCGAGTGCTGGTCGAAGAAGACCGCCACATTTATGATTCTCGGCGACATCTGCACCCGAAACTGTGGGTTCTGCGCAATCGCGGTCGGCAGGCCCCTCGATGTGGATCCGGACGAGCCGCGACGAGTTGCGGAGGCGGCGCGAGAGATGGGCCTGAAGCATGTGGTCGTCACGTCGGTGGCTCGCGACGAGCTGCCAGACGACGGCGCAGGGCATTTCGCGGCAACAATCCGTGCGCTTCGCGACGCGATTCCCGGCGTTATCGTAGAGGTGCTGACGCCGGACTTTAAGGGAAAGCGGTGGTGCGTGCGGCTTGTAGCGGAAGCGCGCCCCGATATCTATAACCACAATATCGAAACCGTTGAACGCCTTTCGCCGGCGGTTCGGCCGCAGGCGAGATATGAGCGCACTCTAGACGTGCTTCGAGCAGTCAAGAACATGGATCCCGCAATCCATACGAAATCCGGGATCATGCTCGGATTGGGAGAGATGCACGACGAAGTCATCAAGACGCTCTCCGATCTCCGTCAGGTCGGTGTCAGCGCGGTGACGATCGGCCAGTATCTTCGTCCCACGACGTCTAAGCATCTTCCCGTGGCGGAATACATCCACCCGAACCGGTTCGAGGAGTATGAACGCATTGGTGACCGGATGGGATTCTTGTTTGTCGCCTCAGGGCCCTTTGTGCGATCTTCGTATAACGCCCAGGCTTTCTCGGAAAAACTGCTGGCAAATCGCCTGGCGCTTGTCGGCCAGCCAATGCCTGCCTGAGTCTCATCGGACCGTGAGCCGCTGTAAGGCGTGCGCCGCCGTAAGCCCCCGACGGATAACGTCGCGCGCGGATGAGCATTGAATATGCATCGTCTGCGTCTGCTAATCAACTCCACACTGATAATAGTCCCGCTTGTTGCCCTAGCGGCCGGCGGCATACGACTCGTTCGAGGCGTCTTCCAGTATCTGAACTCCAACCAGCGACTGGCAGGTACGATGTCGGCGGAAGCGAGTCGTGCGCTCGGGCGCACTGTGCGTATTCGTGACGTCCGCGTGACCGGCAATCTCTGGAGCCTCGACGCCGCCAACCGGATCGACCTGATCGACGTGTCCGTTGCGAACGGGCCCCGGCCGGAGGCGGGCGCCTTTGCCCGAGCCCGCCGCATCTCGATCTGGTACAACCTCCGTGAGGCTCTTGCGTCCGATCGACCGCTCTCTCCTGTCCTCGACGAGGTTCATGTGGACGCTCCCGAGCTCCTCTTGCAGCGGAGCGGGGCAGGGCACTGGAACTACGAGGATCTCGTGCCGCGCCAGCGCCCCGCGGCCCGCAGTCTTGTGGACAAGATCTCCTTTAAGAACGGCACTCTCCTCTATTCCGACAACGCATTTCCGCATCCCGCGGGGGTACCTGAACGACCGTTGGACACCAGGCTGAGCGGGTTGCGAGGCATCGTCCTGCTCCGGCCGGACAAGAGCTACGCATTCGACATTTCTGGAACGGCAGAGCCGGCGTATATGCGCGACTTCCACTTCAGCGGCACGATGACGCCATCCCCGCTCCGTTTGCAGGGACGTCTGGCGGCTGCGCGCGTCGCGCTGCCTGCAGTAGCGGACCGTCTCGTGCCCCCTCAACAGCTGCGGCTCACGGCCGGCCTGGCGAACATCGATGCGGGCTTCCTTTACATTCCACCGGTCGGAACGTCACCGCGAAATCTCGATACGAAGGCTCTGATCGCACACGGTACCGTACAGGTATTCGATGCCGCCGCCACGGGGAGCATGATTGCAGCGCCGCTGGAGCGGTTAAACGGGCTTGCAACCTTCACTACCGACTCGATCCTCGGCGGTTTTACCGGCGTGTACGCCGGAATGCCCATGCGCCTCGACGGAGCCGCGCTCGGGCTCACGTTTCCGCCGCTCGCAGGGGGACAGCATGCTGCACGTCCTGCGACGGCGGCGACCCTGTCGCTGCGCGGCGGAATTGATCATGCGGACTGGCAACGGATCTCGCGGCTCTCCTTTGTCCCACCTCTGCTCGTCCGGCTGCCGTATTCCGTGCGGCAGAGCCTTCGTACGGCTACGCTCCATGGCGATGTCGAGTTCCAGGTTACCGGTCCCGCCGACCGCCCGGACGCAGCGCTGATCGGACGTGTTGCGAGAGTACAATATGCGGGCTATCGAGGCGATAACGTCGACATTCGATTGGCGTACGGCGGCAACGTGCTCCGCGCCTCAGTCCAGGGGCAGTACTCCGGCGGGAACGCAGTGCTTCGCGGCAAGGTAACTCTCGACGATGCCGGTGCGTTTGAGGCCCAGGCGCAGGGTCGTGGCCTGGATCTTGCCCGAACGGGCGCACATATTGACGCCCGGATCACCGGCACCGGTCAGCTTGACCTATCCATTCGCGGCAGGAGAGGACGCACGCCAAACATCATCGCGCAGGCTGAGGCGGAAAACGTTACCGTCAACGGCCAGTCAGTGAAGCATGCGTATGCTCGGGCAGATACGTCAGGACCTGAGTTAGTAGTTCGGTCGCTCGAGATCGAGGACCAGAAGGGCTACGCCGTCGCATCCGGCATCGTCGGAATGAAATCAAGGCAGCTTGACCTGACGGTCGACGCGGACGAATTGAACTTCGCTGCGCTGGCCAGGGCGTTGGCTCCGAGTGACGTCCCGTCGAAGACCAAATCGCTGCCGGCAAACCCCACAGCCAGAGCCGCGGTAGCGCGGCTGGCAGACATACGTGGATTCGGTTATGCTCGGAGCCGGCTAACGGGAACCCTGGATCGTCCCAGCCTGCGCGGCAAAGTGTTTGCGTTCGGGGTTCAGTTGGGAGCCGTCGAGCTGGATCGGGTCACACTGTCAGACGTTGTAGTCTCAAAGGATGAGATCCGTCTCGACGGTATTGCTTCTCGATATCCCGGACAGATCCTCGTGAACGGATCGATTCTGAATCCGTTTTCGCTCAATCCAGAGCTGCAGCTCGATACGCGAGTGGATCGGCTGGATCTGACAACACTCCTGGAACTTGCGGGCGTGGACCACAAGGACCTCGTGGTGACCGGAACCGTATCGACGGACCGGATTCCGATTCGCGGCGCGCTTTCGTCCCCTCAATCACCAGACCTCTTCACGGCAAACCTGCAAGATGCAACGGTGAATGGAATCCCGATCCAGAATGCAGCGCTAACGATGCGCTACCAGGCCGAGGGTCTCTATATACAAAACGCCTCCGCATCCATCGCGGATGGTCTCGTGGTAGCATCGGGTTGGCTTCCCTTTGATGGCCCTCTAAACCTGGTGATCCATGGCGGGGGAATCGCGCTTCAGCCGCTTGAAGAGGCGGCGTACATCTCGTCAAAACCGGACGAGACGCCCATCATCCTACGGGGACACGTGAATTTTGACGCTTTCGTCTCAGGAACACTTAAGCAGCCCGTCATAACGGCGAATTCGATCACGACGGATACACTGGACTACAATGGCTTTCAGATCGGGTCGATCAGGGCGCGCGCTGGATACGCCGACCGCAAAACACGCCTTGAGAGCTTTCTACTACAGGGACCGGGGCGAGTCGGTCCTGACCTGAAGGACTATGACCCGGCGGATGGATCCGTAGCGGTTGACGGACTAACATACGATCTCGACTCGAAGCAGATCCACACCGACCCCGGCCACCCGGTTCGCATAGATATGTTTCCGTTGGAGCGACTGCGAAACCTCGCAGCGGTGTTGTTGGAGAGTAGCAGTGATGAGACGCGGAAGGTGTTGGAAGACCTGCGCACCGTTACTGGCCCGATCTTCGCAACAGTTGCCGTGAGCGGGACAGTCGATGAACCGCAGGCAGATTTGACCTGGCATGCGGACAAGATCAAGGCGAAGTCATATGAGATTACTTCGCTTACCGGAAGCCTGTATATCGACAAGGACAAGCTCATCCTTCCTTCTCCGGCGACACCCGCCCTGAAGCTCAGAATTGAGAGCCCATACGTAGACGCTCAGGCTCCATCCGATACCAGAACGAAGAGCATCGTCGTCGAGTTTGACCGACCCGCGCATCGCGGGTTGATCAGCACGATCCTCAACCCCGATGTGACCTCAACGGAGGTGGTTCCAGCCGACATCAGCATCAATAACATCAATCTGGAGTTCCTGCAGCAGTTCATCGATAAGAGTATTACCCGCAAGATCGAGGGAACAGGGGATATCGCCATCACGGCTCGCGGACGCACATCAGCGCCGGACCTGGAGTTCTCCGCGAACATGCGCGGAGTCGCGGTTTATAGCGCCATCAATCCACAAGCCCCGCCGCTGACTCTCGATCACGTCGATCTGTCAGAAGGGATGGCGAAGGAGGGCAGCGTCGAAATCGGAAGTATCCGCGCAATCAAGATCGACCAGACGACTCATATCCCGTACGAAGCGTCCGCAGTAGCAAGTCTTACAGGCTTCACCTACCAGGCCCCATTTCTTCCGCCCGAAGCTCAGCTCTCTATCCGAGGCGCGGTGCCTGTCGCGTTTCTAGCTGTGGCCGTGCCCGGCGTTCTGCGCAATACGAGTCGAGGCGCAATCACAGTCGATGCATTTATCCGTGGTCTGCGCGATAAGCCTGAGGCGACTGGAGAGATCGGAATCAACGTCCCAAGGCTGGAGTTTGCGTCAGCAGCGACCGGGTTGCAGGACATAGTCTCAACCCTGAAACTGAACAACGACAGGCTTGTCGTCGGAGGCTTCTCCGCGCATACGTATATCTATGGCCGGCCAAAGGACGAGGAGCCGCAACTTCCCGGCGCGATCGCACGCGTGAAACCGAGTAAACCACAATCGCCGCGAGGCGCGCAAAGCGCTGCCTCGGAGCCGGATGTCCCCGCTGCTCGCGGAGTTCTCATCAGCGAAAGCGACCCCAAACGTCGCGGCTCTGAAATCCGGCTCACGGGCAGCCTTCCTCTCGGATTTACAGATGAGCTGGCGACAGGTCCCAACGACGGTATCACGATACGAATATTCGATCCGAACGATGTTCTCGCGTCTCCAGCGGTAACAGCTGCCGGGCAGCAGTCTGGCAAGACCGGACCAAAGCAGGCCGCTCTGACATTTAGCGAGGACCCGCTTCCTAACAGCAAGACCGGCGTGCTAAAGGGGTCTATCCGTACGGATCCCAGCCGCCCATTGCAGGTACGCGGCTCTGTTAGAGAGCCGGTGTTGAGCGGCCGGGCGACTCTGTACAACGCGATTATTACACCGCCCGCGGAACAGAAGCCGGGAACACTCGTCTTGCCGATCCTGCCCAGTTTCGACCTTGCCTTGCAGATCGGATCCAACGTGCGGCTCAGGACCAGTCAGCTCGACGCTCGTCTGAGTACCGAGCGAGACATATTGGCGCATGCCAGACTCTTGCAGTCCAAGGACGATTTGAGCCTCGAGGGAACGGTACAAATATCCGACGGTAAGCTCAAGCTGCCCACGGCCACGTTTACAATTCTCCCAGGCGCATCGCTGCATGTAAACTACCCGAGTCCCGAGGCCGGCGAAGCGGTGCTTGGAATGAATATCGATCTAAAGGCGCGGGGCTTCGTTGTCGCGACTTCTCTATCCGGCGTACGCAAGCGGTACGAAGTTACCGTTACGGCGCGCGGACCTCTTACCGGCGACAACGTCGATCCGGTCACCGGGAAGTCCCTGCTCGCACTAAGCTTCGAGACGAATCCGAACGACCTGGCCTCATCACAAAGCCTCTTGCAGGAGCGGCTTGCCGGTGCGTTGATCGGGGTCAATTCCCTGGATCAAGCCGGTCGTAACCCGGGACAAGCGTTCACAAACCTCTTGTCCGGCGTCTTCACGGGCTCAGTGCTCCCCGGAATATTTGATCGGACGGCTGCCAACCTGGGATTCGAGGAGCTGTCACTCGGATACGATCCAATCGATAGACTGACTTTGAATATCAGCAGACACCTATTCGGACCGCTCTACGTGAGCTACTATCGCACTCTCACCGCGCTTCAAGAGCGATTCGATCTCAAGCTAAGCTTCAGGGTTAAGGATCGATATCAGATTTCGTACGATCTGGACGAGCAGCACACCCAGAAATTCCTCCTGGAAGGCGTATGGAAGTTCTGAATTGGAGTATAATGACTCGTCGGTTGTCTGCATGGTCCTCGTCAGTTCTTCGCACGATACCTGTTTCTGACCGGAAGTCATTTTTTGCGAGACGACCTCTAACCCTGTAACAAATATCTTCGTCTGTCGTCGTAGACAAGCAGAATGGGGAAGGAGCGGGCGTGTTTGCGATCAACTCCACGCTCCATTCGGAAACTCCACGCGCGAAAGGGCTAAGCCAGTGCAGGGTTACGGTAACGCAGTCCAAATGCCTGGGCGCCTGTTTCCCGCAGGCGATGTGCCGCGCGTGTCACCACGCGAATGCACCGACGCGCCTGCGGAACGACGTGCGCCAAGAACCTCGGATGAAGCTGTCCAGGCGTCGCGCGCCGCGTCTATCCGGGACCGAGGGCGCGCCATGACCGCGCGGCCGCCGGGAGAAGCCGATCGGAACGCGGATTTCGACGCCATAGTCATTGAGTACAAGAAGAAGATCTTTAATGCGATCTACCGTTTTATTGGCGACTACGAAGAGGCTACCGACCTAACACAAGAGACATTCATAAGCGCCTACAAGCACTACGATAGATTCCGCGGCGACTCGAAGGTTTTTACATGGCTGTATCAGATCGCCCGCAACTTGTGCATCAACCGAGTACGCCAGCGCGAGCGTCAGCGCTCACTGAGAATTGAATCACTCGATCAACCTCGCGACCTGGACGATGACAGCGGAATGACGCGGGAGATCGCCGACAGCAGCCAGGCGCCCCACACCCTCCTGGAAAAGAAGGAACTTCAAGAGCGGCTGAGAGCAGCGGTAGAGGCGCTGCCACCTGACTATAGAGAAGTCGTTCTCTTGCGGGAATACCACAACCTTTCGTACAACGAGATCGTCGAAGCGACTGGTCTGACGTTGGAAAATGTTAAAACCAGGCTGTCACGCGCACGAGCAATGCTTCGCCGCAAACTTGAACCTTACTACAGGATGTAGTTGTCGAACCCCAGGACAGAGACCCTCACCAGTCACTGGCTCTCACCCGGCTCTATCTGTCTTGATTCACGGAGCATACCTACGTATGAAACTACCTTTCCGCAAGGCGCCGCACCGCTTGAGGCCTGCATGCCTTCCGGTCGTCGGGTTCACTCTACTAACTCTCGCGGCGGGGAATGCGTCGTGCCAGGAGGCCGCCGGGCAGGCGGCGACGCCGGTTACGCCCGCTGCCGGCACTCAAGCCGCGCCAGCGAAGGATGCGGCCGTGCAGGCCCAGCCCCCTGTTGCAACCGTGGGGCGTACCATCGGCGAGATCATCGTCATCGGAAATAAGGTTCTTAACACTCAGGCGATCATAACCATAAGCGGACACAAGGTGGGTGATCCTTGCACTCCCGAAGCGCTTGCCGATATGGAGGCGCGCCTCTCGAAGAGCGGAAACTTCGGCATGCACCATCCGGACCAGCCGGAACAGTGGGTTCGCGTTCAGTCCCAGGAAGTGGGGACGGACAAATGCACCGTGACCATTACCGTCGATGAGAATGACAAAATTGCGGGGATCAATCTCACTGGACCCGGGCCCCTTAAGATCGAAGAGGTGAAGGCCCTCATAACCCCTGGCCCTGGCGGGATATACAATATCGAGCAGATTGCCCAGGACGCGCAGAGCATCATTGAGCTCTATAACAAACGGGGCTACTCCATCGAGTTCGGCCGGGACCTCGGAATGGATCCGAACAATCCCGGAATATTGAATATTCCAATACTTGTGACTAGAGTCGATGACATCGTTTTCAGCAAGAAGCACAAGACTAAGGACTATGTCATTCTGCGCGAGCTAAAGACTAAGAAGGGCGACTATTTCAATCGGAAGACTTTCTACGAGCGGGACCGCGCGCGACTCATCAACCTGGACCTGTTCGACGACGTGAATTTCACGGAGACCTCTGTCGGCGCGGGGACGGGAAGAGTAAAGCTGACGATCAGCGTCGTGGAGAAGCGGACTGGAAGTATCTCAGCGGGCGTTGGCTACAGCAACCGACAGCAGCTCATAGGCCGCGCGGAGGTCAGCGAAACGAACTTCCAGGGTCGAGGCGACGGCGTAACGCTGTTGTGGGAGACGGGAGGCGCTGCTAACCGCAACAGCGTCGAATTGGGATATACTCGGCCCTGGCTCGACAAGCATCAGACCGCGCTCCAGGTCAATGTGTTCGACAAGACAGTTTATCGGTTCTCGAACTCTCTCCAATCAGCGGGCCAAACGTTCGTCGGCAGTAACACCGATAACCGCTACAACGAGCAGCGAACGGGAGCGACGGTCACCGTTAGCCGGCCGCTTCACGGCGCATCTCGAGTGGCGCTGACGGTCAGGGATGAGAACGTCCGAACCGACCCTCTCGCATTGAGCGGCGTGAATACCGAGATCATACAGGACGGTCCAATCTACTCGTTGGGAGTGTCTCTGCTTCGCGATACCCGCGACCTGATACTGGATCCTGTTGCAGGGGGTTATCAGGTGCTCACCACCCAGGTCGGGCACGCGAACCTCAACAGAATCATCAATGGAAACGGATTTCCGGTGTCTCAAGCAATTACAGGAAGCGTCAGCTTCAGTAAGGGCTCGCTCGAGATGCGGCAGTATCTGAGCCTGCAAGGTCCGCGCAAGCACCTTACCGATGAGAAGAGCGCGATCGCGCTGCGATTTCTCGCGGGCTCCTCGGTGGGCACGCTGCCATTCTTCGAACAGTTCTTTGTCGGTGGCGCCGAGTCGCTTCGCGGCTATCGTGAGGACCGCTACTGGGGCAAATACATGTTCCTCGGCTCGGCGGAGCTGCGACAGCCGCTGGCACGACGGCTCAAGGGCGTACTGTTCGTCGATGTAGGCGATGCGTGGGGCGGAAACTATTCTAACGTAAACCTCGAAGGCTTCACCCAGTCCGGATTTAGCCCTCACGTCGGTGTTGGATTGGGCATCCGCGTCGGTACGCCGCTCGGTCCCATCAGGCTCGATTATGGGGTCGGAACCGAAGGCGGACGCACTCACTTCAGTATCGGCAACTCATTTTGAGCCGGCGCCCCTAGTGGCGGACGCGGGCGAATGGACCGGCGCGGTGGTTTGCGGCGTCGGTTGGTAACTGTTATAATAGCGCGGCGCGGGTTGCGCGCAAGTATTGGTTGTAAGGGTCGAAAGGAAGTCTGATCAAATGTCGGATTCATCGAACGGCAGTCAAGGGCTGTTTTTTATGCGGGCGACGGTGTTCGCCACAATTGTGTTGGGAATCATCGCGTCGTTCACGGCCAGGGCAGCCGACGATAAATCCGGTCTGAGGATCGCCGTCGTAAACCCGGGCAAGCTCATCGCGGAGTATAAGTACGCGAAGGCTTCAACGGAGACACTCGAGAAGATCGATGGAGAAGCCAAGCTAGCGATCACAACCTGGAACCGGTATCCGCTGCTGTCGCAGGGCGATCAGGATGCGCTTGTGAAGCTGATTCAGAAAGAGGCTACGCCGGGCGGAGAGCTGTCCAAGGCGGAAAAGGACCAGGCGCAGGGTCAGAAGACGAAGCACGACAATCTGGTCAAGGAGTACAATGACCTTCTTGGCAAGCCAAATGGCTCGACTACCGAGCAGGACGCGGCCAGATTAGCCGCGCTGACTAAGCTGAAGAACGACACGGAAAACCGTATCAAAGTGAAGCAGGCGGATGCCACAAAGGATATCAGCGCGAAGCAGGACGAGTTCAACCAGAAGATTGACAAGGACGTGCGTGAAGCGCTTAACAAAGTTGCCAAAGACAAGGGAATGAATCTGGTGTTCAGCAGCCAGGTAGTTCTCTTTGCTGACAACGATATCACCGAGGAAGTCCTCAAGCACCTGAACGCGAAGTAGCTCCGCAGGACGAGGTGAAACTGTAATCGTGATGCTGCCTCCGGCGCGGCCTGGAATGCCATCCAGGAAGCCCGTCCTCGCACTTACACTGATATCCCTGGTGGTCTGGGGCGCGGGCTGCAGCCATTCCCCCCTGCCCTTCACGCCCCGTCGATTTGTGCGCCTTGACGCGCTACTACCTCTACATCCGTCATGGTCTCAGATTGAGCTGCTCGACCGTGAGGCCGCTCGATTTAGAACGGCAGTCGCACAGCCTGGGATGGCTCCTTACGAGCCATACCCGGGGCTGACGCCGTTCACGCCGCGAGTGAGCGTTCCAGCAAATCTAGCGACACAGCGGGCTCAGCAAGTCGATTTGGATGCAAGGCGATATGTTGAAAGCCTGAAGCGGTCTCTCGGAGATGCCAGCCAGTCGGTTATGGCCCTTGAGCGACGACGGGAGCAGCGGCGAGTCGAAGCTGCGGTGGCAGCGCGACTGACCCAAGCGGTGGAGACACTGAGAAACGAGACTGCTGTCCGATCGTTCGCTATCACGCAGAGGTTGCGCGATCTCGCATTGAAGGATATTGTCGCACGCTCACGAATGCAGGATCTCGCACAGGCACATTCCAGGGAGATCAAGCCGCTACGGGATGCTCAGGCTGAGCATGCCGGCATCCTTGCTGAAATGGATCGTCTCCGAGTGGAGAATCGCGCTCTGCTGACACAGGATGTCACAGCGCAGACCAGCCGGCAGCGAGACACATTCACCCGTGAAGAGCTTGTCCGCAGCAAGGAGCGGCTGTTCAAGCGTGAAGAACAGCTGCGG